>JAUVXG010000021.1 GCA_030603685.1 Pleomorphomonas sp. | reverse complement strand
TTCCTCGGCCTCGGCATCCAGCCGCCGACCCCCGACCTCGGAACCATGGTCGCTTCGGGTTCGGCCTTCCTGCCCGACTACTGGTGGGAATCGGTGCTGCCCGGCTGCGCCATCCTGTTCATCGCCCTCGGGTTCAACCTGCTCGGTGACGGCTTGCGCGACCTCTACGACGTGGAGAACGTGCGATGAGCGAAGCCCTGCTCTCCGTTCGCGACCTGTCGGTCGAGTTCACGACCTATGGCCGCACGCAACCGGTCCTGCGCGGGGTCAACCTCGATGTCCCCGCCAGAAGCCACGTGGCGCTCGTCGGCGAAAGCGGATCCGGCAAGACGGTGACCATGAAGTCGATCATGGGGCTCCTGCACATGCCGCCGGCCAGCATAAGCTCCGGTACCATTGTCTATGACGGCCGCGATCTCCTGACCATGTCCCGACGCGAGCGCCTGAAACTCACGGGCACCGACATGTCCATGGTGTTCCAGGACCCGATGAGTTCACTCAACCCCGTCTTCACCATCGCCGACCAGATGTCGACGATCCTGAAATACGCCGACAAACGGCTGGGCCGGTCGCGATCGGGACGCGAACGCATGCAGCGCGTCCTGGAGGTGTTGGCCCAGGTGCGGATGCGGGAGCCGGAGCGCGTGGCCCGCTCCTACCCCATCATGCTCTCAGGCGGCATGCGGCAGCGTGTCCTCATCGCCATGGCCCTGCTGTCGGAGCCGCGCCTGCTGATTGCCGACGAGCCGGGCACGGCGCTCGATGTCACCACCCAGGCGCAGATCCTGAAGCTGCTCAAGGACCTCGTCGAAGAACGGGGACTGGCGCTGTTGATGATCACCCACAATCTCGGCGTGGTGCGCGAGACCTCCGACTATGTCTACGTCATGCACAAGGGCGTGGTGGTCGAGGAAGCACCGACCGCCGATCTGTTCGCTGCGCCGAAGGTGGACTACACGCGATCGCTGATCGACGCGGTGCCGCGCCTCACCGGCGCCCGGCCGACGCTATCGGTGGAGGCCGCGCCATGAACGCCCGCCAAAGCCCCCTTCTCGAAATCGTCGATCTCGCCAAGACCTTCCCCGTCTACAACGCCTTCGGTAGCCGGGCCGGCGAGGTAACCGCCGTCGACCATGTGTCGTTTTCCATCCGGCGCGGCGGGGTCTATGGCCTTGCCGGCGAGAGCGGCTCGGGAAAGTCGACGATCGCCCGGCTGATCATGGGTCTTCTCACCCCCACCGGCGGCGACATCCTGCTCGCGGGAAGCAACATTACCGGCACGCTCGGCACCCGCGCCCATTCGCGGCAGGTGCAGATGGTGTTCCAGAACCCGGGGTCGTCGCTCAACCCGCGCCGGACGATCGGTCAGTCCATCGCCGTGCCGCTGGAAGCGCACAACCATCCGCGAGCCGACCGGCGGCGGCGCATCTCCGAACTCCTCGACATGGTGCAACTGCCGGCCAGCTTCGCCGAGCGCTATCCGCACGAGCTGTCCGGCGGTCAGAAGCAGCGCGTCGCCATCGCGCGGGCGCTCGCCGTCGCGCCGCAGTTGGTCGTTCTCGACGAGCCGACCTCGGCCCTCGACGTCTCGGTCCAGGCCAAGGTCATCGACCTGCTCACCAGCCTCGGCCGGCAGCTCGACCTCACCTATCTCTTCATTTCCCACGACCTCAGCCTGATGCGCAACTTCGCCGACGAGGTCGGCGTGCTCTACCGCGGCCGTATCGTCGAGAGTGGACCGACCGCCAAGGTGTTCGAGCACCCGGAGCACGACTACACCCGCCTTCTCATTGCCTCCGTGCCCGTGATCTCTGCGGAGGAAGAAGCGCTGAGGCCCGAAATCCCACTGATCGACGGAGAAATTCCGACGGCGGAAAAACTGCTCGCCCTCCGGGAGAGCCAACGAACAACCGAAGTTCCCAAGAGGACCTGACAGATGATCAGAATTGGCATCGACGTCGGCGGCACCAATACGGACGCCGTCGTGATGGATGGCGCGCGCGTGCTTGCCGGCGTCAAGTCGGCAACGACGGCCGACGTCATGTCCGGCGTCGTCAACGCACTGGCCGATGTGCTCAAGGCGTCCGGCAAGGCTGCGGCCGACATAGACGTGGTGATGATCGGCACCACCCACTTCACCAATGCCGTGGTGCAACGGCGCGACCTCGCCAAGACCGCCGCCGTCCGTCTCGGCCTGCCTGCTACTGCCTCGCTGCCGCCGATGGTCGACTGGCCGGAGGACCTCCGTGAGGCCATCGGCAACCTCAGCTATCTCGCCCATGGCGGCAACGAGTTCGACGGCCGAAAGATATCCCCCCTAGACGAGGCCGAGTTGCTCCAAATTGCCGAGGACATCAAGGCCAAGGGCGTCAACACCATCGCCATCACCTCGGTGTTTTCGCCGGTCAGCGACGAGTGCGAGAAGCAGGCGGCCGCGATCTTCGAGAAGGCGATCCCGGGCGTTCACATCACGCTGTCGTCGGAGATCGGCCGCATCGGTCTCCTCGAACGCGAGAACGCCGCGATCATGAATGCCTGCCTGCGCGATCTGTCGCGGGACGTCATTGAGGCCTTCCGCAACGCCATCGCCTCGGCCGGCATCAAGGGCAAGTTCTTCCTGACCCAGAACGACGGAACGCTGATGGAGGCCGCCTTCGCCGAGAAGTTCCCGGTGCTGACCTTCGCCTCCGGTCCGACCAACTCGATGCGCGGAGCGGCGTTCCTGTCGGGCGTCAAGGACGCTATCGTCGTCGACATCGGCGGCACCACCTCCGACGTCGGCTCGCTGCAGAAGGGCTTTCCCCGTCAGGCGACGGTGGCCGTCGAGGTGGGAGGCGTTCGCACCAACTTCCGCATGCCCGACGTTTTCTCGATCGGGCTCGGCGGCGGCTCGCACGTGGTCGAAACCGACAAGGGGGTCAAGGTCGGCCCGACCTCGGTCGGCTATCGCATCATCTCCGAGGCCCTGATCTTCGGCGGCAAGACGCTGACCACCTCCGACGTGGTGGTGGCCGCCGGCAAATACGATCTCGGCGACCGTTCGAAGGTGGCTCACCTCTCGCCGGCCCTGATCGCCGCCACTGAGGCGCGCATCGCCGCGATGCTGGAGGATTGCGTCGAGCGCTCGCGCCTGTCGCCGGACCCGCTGCCGGTGATCGTCGTCGGCGGCGGTTCGATCCTGGTCGACAAACCTATCGCCGGCCTCGAACTGATCAAGCCCGACCACTTTGCCGTGGCCAACGCCGTCGGCGCCGCCATCGCCCAGGTTTCGGGCGAGGTCGACCGCGTCTATGCGCTGGCCGAGATCGGTCGGGATGCCGCCCTCGCCGATGCCAAGGCCCAGGCAGTCGAGGCGGCGGTCAGCGCCGGCGCATCCCGCGACAGCATCGAGATCGTCGACGTCGAGGACGTTCCGCTCGCCTACCTGCCCGGCAACGCGACCCGCGTTCGCGTCAAGGCCGTGGGAGAGCTTCATGTCGTCTAAGGGGTATCTTCTGAAGGAGAGCGATCTCCATCCGCTGTCGCTCGGCGCGGCGCTGCTCGGCACCGGCGGCGGCGGCAATCCCTACATCGGCATGCTGCGGGCGCGGCAGCTC
Source organism: Pleomorphomonas sp. (assembly GCA_030603685.1). Taxonomy (GTDB): domain Bacteria; phylum Pseudomonadota; class Alphaproteobacteria; order Rhizobiales; family Pleomorphomonadaceae; genus Pleomorphomonas. The sequence continues at coordinate 35,908 of JAUVXG010000021.1, read as the reverse complement.
ATCCGGTCCGGCCACGAGATCCGGGTCATCGATCTCGACACGCTGCCGGACGACGCCTTCATCGGAGAGGTCGGCGGCATCGGAGCTCCGGTGGTCGGCATCGAGAAGTTCGAGGAAGGGCGCGAGTGCTACCACGCCATGCGCGCCGTCGAGGAGGCAGCCGGCGTCAGGATGTCGGCCCTCATCTCGGCTGAGATCGGCGGATCGAACAGCCTGGAGCCGATCATCGCCGCCGCCTATGCCGGTCTGCCGGTCATTGACGGAGATGGCATGGGCCGCGCCTTCCCGGAAGTGCAGATGACGACCTTCTTCATCTACGGGGCCGCGACGGCACCGGCGGCCATCGCCGACGAGAAGGGCAACGTCGTCGTCTTCCGCAAGGTGATCGACATGTTTTGGCTGGAACGCTTCGCCCGCGACGCGGCCGTGGCCATGGGCGCAACGGCCGGGCTTGCCTCGGCGCCGATGACGATGGAGTTCGTCCGCCGCACCGCCGTTCCCGGCACGGTCAGCGAAGCGCTCAGGATCGGTCACACTGTGCTCGACGCCCGTCGCGACCGGCGCAACGTCATCGAAGCCGTGCTCAAGGTGACCGGCGGCGGTCTCTACTTCACCGGCAAGATCACCGACGTCAGGCGCGAGCTGACGGGCGGGTTCGCGCGGGGCCATGCCATTCTCACCGGCATTGACGACTTTGCCGGCTCGGAGGCGCGGATCGCCATCCAGAACGAAAATCTCGTTCTCTGGGTCGACGGCGAGCCGAAGGTCATGGTGCCCGACCTCATCGTCAATCTCGACCTCGACACTGGCGAGCCGATCACCACCGAGGTGCTGCGCTACGGTCAGCGCGTCGCCGTGCTCGGCCTGCCCGTCCACCCGCTCATGAAAACCGAAAAGGCACTCGAGGTCGTGGGTCCGAAGGCTTTCGGCTATCCCGAGCTCACCTTCGTGCCCATCGTCGCCTCGCAAGCGTCCATCCAAGGATGAAGCCATGAAGATCAAGCGCATCGTTCACGTCGAGGACATGGAAGACATCGCCACCGGCGGCGCCATTCTCGGCACGGGAGGCGGTGGTGATCCCTATGTCGGCAAGCTGATGGCCCAGGAGGCGATCCGCCGGCACGCACCGGTCAAGATCATCGACGTCGACGAACTCGCCGACGACGCCCTGGTGGTGCCCGTTTGCATGATGGGCGCGCCGACGGTGATGACCGAGAAGATCCCGGCCGGCCGCGAACTGATCATCGCCTTCCGCAAGCTCGAAGAACTGCTCGGTCGCAAGATCGACGCGGTGCTCTGCGGCGAAGCCGGCGGCGTCAACTCCACGACCCCCTTCGTCGTGGCCGCCGAAACCGGGTTGCCGCTGGTGGATGGCGACGGCATGGGGCGTGCCTTTCCGGAACTGCAGATGGAGACCTTCGGCATGTATGGCGTCAAGGCGACGCCGATGGTGCTCTGCGACGACAAGGGCAACTCGCTGGTGCTGGACACCGTCTCCAACGCCTGGACCGAGCGCCTCGCCCGCGCCGCCACGGTGGAAATGGGAGGGTCGGCCCTGCTCGCCTTCTATTCCATGGACGGCGCCACCGCCAAGAAATGCGTGGTGCGCGGCACGCTCAGCCTGACCGCCAAGCTCGGCGAGACGCTGCGCGGCGCACGGGCCGGCCACCGCGACCCCGTCGCGGCGATTGTCGACGAGCTGGACGCCCAGGTCATCTTCCATGGTCGCATCAAGGACATCGAGCGGCGCACCGTGGGTGGCTTTACCCGTGGCAAGGCCCGCTTCGAGGGCGTCGAGGAGTGGAAGGGGCACGACTTCCGTCTCGACTTCCAGAACGAGTTCCTGGTGGCCGAGCGCGACGGCGAAATCATCGTCACGACTCCCGACCTGATTACGGCGTTGGAGGCGGAAAGCGGCAACCCCGTCACAGCCGACGCGCTTCGCTACGGCCTGCGCCTCAAGGTCCTCGCCCTGCCCTGCAACCCGCTCTGGCGCACGCCGCAAGGCATCAACCTCGTCGGGCCGCGCTACTTCGGCTACGACGTGGACTATCGGACGCTGGCCTGAAGAGGCCTGCCGTATCTTGCCCTCAAACGCCGGAGGCCGTCGCAGTCTGCGACGGCCTCTGTCAATCCGATCACTTCCGGGACGCCCCGGAAGTGATTTTCGTTTTGTATCAGGCGGTCTTGGGCTTCAGCAGGCGCAGAAGCAGGGCGGTGACGACGGTGCCGACGATCATCGCCACGACGTAGCCACCGAGATTGGTGACAGCGTTGGGGATCGGCAGCACGAAGATGCCGCCGTGGGGCACGCGAAGCTGCGAGCCGACCGCCATCGAGATCATGCCGGCCACGGCCGAGCCGGCCATCAGCGACGGAATGACGCGGAACGGGTCCTTGGCGGCGAAGGGGATGGCGCCTTCGGTGATGAAGGAGATGCCCAGCACCGCAGCGGCGTTGCCCGCCTCATGCTCGTCCGCCGAGAAGCGATCGCGGAACAGCTTGGTGGCCAGAGCCAGGCCCAGCGGCGGCGTCATGCCGGCGACCATGGCGGCGGCCATCGGCTCGTAGAGCTGGCTGGCGATCAGACCGGTGGCGAAGGTGTAGGCCGCCTTGTTGACCGGACCGCCCATGTCGAAGGCCATCATCAGACCGATGATCGCGCCGAGAATGATGGCATTGGCGCCCTGCATACCCTTGAGGAAGTCGGTGAGCCAGGCAAGGGCCACAGCGACCGGTTCTCCGAGAACGTAGACCATCAACAGGCCGACGATCGTTGTGCCCAGGAGCGGCAGGATCAGCACCGGCTTCAGACCGTCGAGGTTTCGTCCGAGCCGGATGTAGCGATTGAGGTAGAGCACCACGTAACCGGCCAGGAAGCCGGCGACGATGCCGCCCAGGAAGCCGGCACCGATGGCAGCCGCGATGACACCGCCAACGGCACCCGGGGTGATGCCGGGACGGTCGGCGATCGAGTAGGCGATGAAGGCGGCGAGAATCGGCACCATCAGCGAGAAGGACTGCTTGCCGATGTTGAACAGCGCCTGACCGAGCGTACCGGCATGGGCGTCGTCGTAGACGTAGATACCGCCCATGGCGAAGGCGAGCGCGATCAACAGGCCGCCGGCCACCACGAAGGGCAGCATGTAGGACACGCCGGTCATCAGGTGCTTGTAGGGGCCGGAGCGCTGGGCGGCACGGGCCGCCTTTTCGGCGGCGACTTCGGCCGCGAGGTCGCGCTTGCCGCCGGCGGCCGCGCCGCCCTGAACGGTCGCTTCGGCGAGGGCCTTCTCGACCAACGCCTTGCCGTTGCTGATGGCGCCCTTGGTACCGGTGGAGTAGACGCGCTTGCCGGCAAACCGCGACATGTCGACGTTGGTGTCGGCGGCGATGATCACCAGATCGGCGGCGGCGATTTCCTCAGATGTCAGCGTGTTCTGAGCACCAACCGAGCCCTGCGTCTCGATCTTGGCATCATAGCCGAGCGCCTTGGCACCCTGCTCGACACCCTCGGCGGCCATGAAGGTGTGGGCGATGCCGGTCGGGCAGGACGTGATGCCGACGATCAGCTTTTTCGCCGACGGAGCGCTCGAAACGGCTCCGGCCGGATCGGCCAGGGCAGCGTCGAGCGTCATCTGGCGGACGGTCTTGCCGGCAAAGCGGCTGTCGTCGGCAACCTCGCCGAGGAGCAGCACCGTGTCAGCGGCGGCGACGGTCGCCGTGTCGACCGGCGCGGCCGGTGTTTCGATGCTGAGTGAGACGCCGGCGGCTTCCGCCGCCTTCTTCAGGGCTTCGGCAGCGATCAGGGGTTTGCTCCCCGTCTCCTTGCCGCCGATCACGACTACCAACTTTGCCATTGTCATCCTCCGTTAAAGGTCTTCCCGCTGCCATCCCCCGGCGGGAGGTCAGGGATATTCTCGAAAGTGGGTGCTAGAGACAGGTGATCTCGGCCTGCGCGGCGAGCGCCTCGACGACGGCGCGCTCGGGCAGATGGGGGCCGACGCGCCGGAGCTTGGCCGCGGCGAAGGCGACAGCCTGCCGGGCGATGATCTCGAGCGGCTTGGCCTCGGCCAATGCGGTGGCAATGCCAGCCACCATGGCGTCACCGGCGCCGACGGTGCTCAGCGCTTCGACCCTCGGCAGACGGGCGGACAGCTTTTCTTCGGCGGTGACGAACAGCGCACCATCCTCGCCGCAGGAGACGACCACCAGACGCACGCCGCCCTGGACGATCTCCTCGGCGGCACCGATCAGCGCTTTGAAGTCGGGGAGCGGACGACCGACCAGTTCTTCGAGTTCGTGCCGGTTTGGCTTCACCGCGTAGGGCAGTTCCTTGCCGGTGCCGGACAACAGCGCCTTGAGCGGGGCGCCGGACGTGTCAGCCACCACGTCGGCGCCGACGCCGTTGAGGGTTGCCACCAGCGGGCGCAAGGCGTCGGGTGCAACGCCGGCCGGCAGCGAGCCGCCGATCACCACCACGGCGCCGCCCTTCGCGGCTTCGCGGGCGGCAGCGGTGACACGAGCGAGGCAGTCGGCGTCGACCGTGAGACCCGGCGTGTTGAGATCGGTGGTCTCGCCGGCGGCTGTGTCGGCGATCTTGATGTTGGTGCGCGTATCGCCAGCGACGCGGATGAACTTGTCCGAGATGCCCTTGGTCGCGAACAGCTCGACGAAGGTGCCGTCGTTGCCGCGCCCAAGCACACCGGTCGCCGTAATCTGGCCGCGCCAGTCGGCGGAGCAGCCGGCGACGTTGACGCCCTTGCCGCCGGCATTGGTCTGCGAGCGCTCGGCGCGGTTGACGCCCCCCTTGGCAAGGCCGGCGACCTCGATGGTCAGGTCGACGGCGGGGTTGAGCGTAATGGTAACGATCGGCTTCATGCCGCATCTCCAGTGGGGGCGGCAGACTCGAGCGCCCGGACCTCGGCGGCCGTGCGCGCGGCGATCGCCTTCTGGGCCAACGCCTTCAGATCGGCCATCGACGCCGACCGCAGGCGCACCTTGACGGCGGGGATATCGCGAACGGTCATCGACAGTTCGTTGACGCCTAGACCGGCCAGGAGCGACGCGCCGAACGGATCGCCGGCGATGCCGCCGCAGACGCCGACCCAGCGGCCGTGCTTGGCGGCGCCTTCCACCGTTTTGCCGATCAGGCGCAGAACGGCGGGATGCAGGCTGTCGGCCTCGGCGGCGAGGTCCGGATGCTGCCGGTCGATGGCGAGCGTGTATTGCGTGAGGTCGTTGGTGCCGATGGAGAAGAAGTCGACATGTTCGGCATAGACATCGGCCATCACCGCCGTCGACGGGACTTCCACCATGATACCGAGCGGCACGGCCGGCGCGCCGACCTCGGTCCTCACCTCATCGGCCACCTTGCGGACGGCCAGGATCTCGTCGAGCGAGGTGATCATGGGCAGCATGATCTTGAGGTTGGCGCCGGTCCTTGCGACGCGGTAGAGGGCGCGGAGTTGCGGCCGCATCAGGTCGGGGCGGCGCAGGGTGAGGCGGGTGCCGCGCACCCCGAGGAAGGGATTTTCCTCGCGCGGCAGCTTCAGATGCGGCGCCTGCTTGTCGCCGCCGATGTCCAGCGTGCGGACGATCAGTGGACGGCCGCCGAGGTTCTCGACCATGGCGCTATAGGTGGCGAACTGCTCGTCCTCGCTCGGCGTGTGGCCGCCATCGAGGAACAGGAACTCGGTGCGCATCAACCCGACGCCCTCGGCGCCCTGATCGATGGCGCCGGCAACGTCGGCGGGCTTGTTGATGTTGGCCCCGATCTCGATCGTCACGCCGTCGGTGGTGGAGGCCGAGAGCGCGCGCCCCTCGGCCTCCGATGCAGCGCGCCTGGCATCGGCCTCGATGAAGGCGCGCGCGGACGTAAGGTCTGCTTCGGTGGGGTCGAGATAGAGCCGACCGGCAGCACCGTCGAGAATGGCCGTAGCGCCCGCCGGGGTGTCGAGAAGGCCGGCACCCAGCGCCACCACGGCCGGCAGGCCGAGCGTGCGGGCAAGAATGGCGGTGTGCGAGGTCGGGCCGCCCTGCGCGGTCGCAAGGCCGGCGATGCGCGCGGTGTCGAGACCGATGGTATCCGACGGGGTGAGATCGGTTGCGATCAGGATCGACGGGGTCGACGGCAGCACGATCGCCGAACCACCGGCCGCTTCAGGCGCCAGCTTGGTCAGCACGCGGTGACCGACGTCGCGCACGTCCGATGCGCGGGCGGCGAGCAAGGCATTGGCGTTGCTTTCAAGCGAGACGGCGACTTCCTCGACGGCCGCGCGCCAGGACCAGGCGGGGCCGTGGCCGGCAACAACGAGCGCCGAGGCCTTGGTGAGAAGCTCCGGGTCGGCCAGAAGTTCGGCATGAGCTTCGAAGATGGCCGCTTCCGACTGTCCCACCTTGACGGCTGCTTCGGCAGCGACGGTCTTCAGTTCGGCAAGCGTCGTGGCGATGGCGTCATCGAGCACCGTTGAGGCGGTTATGAGATCGGTCGGCGTGTCGGCGATCTCCACCATGGCACTCTTCAGCACGTGCACGGGGGCGACGACCACGCCGGGGGCGGCGGCAACACCAGAAAACGTTTTCAGATTGGTAGCGGGCGTCCAGCCCTTGCCACCGGTCGGCTGCGGCGCCTTGGCGGCGTCGGCCTTTTCCTCGGCGGTGAGGCCTTCGACCACGCGCATGAAGGTGGAGAGCGCAACAGCGGCATTGGCGCCGGCAGCGGAAACCGTAATGGTTTCGCCAGCTCGCAGGCCCAGCTGCAGCAGGGAAACCAGCCGTGTCGGGTCGGCGACATCGGCGCCGCGCCGGATCTGGATGCGCGTTCCGGCCGCCTTGGCGGCGTCGACCCAGCGGCTGGCCGGGCGCGCATGCAGACCGTTGGGGTAGTCGACGACCCAGTCGATCTTCAGGTCGAGGTCGTCGGGAACGGCGGCTTCAGCGGAAACGTTGGCGGCAGCGGTCTTGTCGAGCGCGGCGATGATCGCCATGGGATCGTCGACCTCGAACAGCGCCTCGAGCTCGGCTTCGTTCTGGAACAGGCGGGTCAGCCGGCGCAGCACGGCAATGTGGTCGTCAGACTGGGCGGCGATGGCGACAACCAGCTTGACGGTCTGGCCGTCGTTCCAGGTCAAACCACCGGGAATCTGCAGGATCGCTAGGCCGTTGTGCCTGATGAGGCCGCGATCGGCATTCATGCCGTGGGGAATGGCGACGCCGTGACCGAGATAGGTTTCCGCCACCTCTTCACGGCGCATCATACTGTCGGCGTAGGCGGGGTCGATGTAACCGCCATCGGCCAGAAGAGCGCAGGCCTGACGAATGGCTGCCTCCTTGTTGGCCGGCGCGGCCTTCATGCGGGTGAGCTCGGTCGCGAGAAGTGGCTTGGTGCTGGTCGACATGTAACTTCCCTCTCCTCCGCATCTCAGAAAACTGAAAACCTTTTCAGTTCATAAAACGCAGATATCACGGGCTTGCTTTCGGGGGAAAGCTGGAAAAACCCTTATTGAAGGCCGTCTTTAGACGTGATTTTCTTCGCCGTAAACGGAGAACGATTTTAGCTATGAGCGTTGGCATCAAGGATGTGGCTGTTGCGGCAGGCGTTTCGCCGGCAACGGTTTCGCGTGTTCTCGCCAACCATACCGTCAAGCCGGAGCTGCGCGAACGTGTGGAAACCGCCATTCGGCTGACCGGTTACCGGCCGAATCTGTCGGCGCGCCGGCTCCGCTCGCAGCATTCCAACACCATCGGCCTGATCGTTCCCGACATCCGGAACCCCTTTTTCACGACGCTGAGTCGCGCTGTCGAGGATGCCGCCTATCTCGCCAACATGCGGGTGGTGCTGTGCAACACCGACGAGAACCCGTCGCGCGAGACCATGTATCTGCGCCTGATGCAGGAAGAGCGGGTGACCGGCGTCATCTACGCACCGACGCGCGAAACGGCGGCACAGCTCGACCGGTTGAACTTCGATTTTCCGGTGGTGCTGGTCGACCGGCACGGCCCGCCGGGCCGGCACGATTCGGTGGTACTCGACAATCGTCAGGCGGCGGCCACGCTGGTTTCACACCTTTACGCGCGGGGCTTCCGGGTCATCGAGGGTCTGTTCGGCAACACCTCGTCCACCGCGCGCGACCGCCTGAGCGGCTACACCGAAGCGATGAACGACTGTGGTCTGACGCCGCGCGCCAACTTCGTGGCACCCAACCCCGAGGCGGCTGTAGTGGCTGCCCGCGAGATCCTGTCGCGCAAGGACAAGCCGGAAGCGCTGATCGCCTCCAACGGTCTGATCCTCCTGGGCATAGCCCAGGCGATGCAGGAGCTGGAACTGCGGGCGCCGCAAGACATCGCACTGGCCGGCTTCGACAACGAGATCTGGACCGGTCTCATCGGCTCCGGCATCACCGTTATCCAGCAGCCGGTGGCCGACATCGGCCATTCGGCCATGCGCCTTCTTTTCGAGCGCATCGAGACGCCGGAGATGGCGCCACGGGTGGTGATGCTCTCGGGCAAGCTCATCGAGCGCAACTCGACGAAGCGCTCCGCCTGACGGACGGGCCCGCGCGGAGAACTCCGGCGCCCGGGGACTTGTCAGCGGCATCGGAGCTGCGGTCTGCACCGACGGTCGACCCGGTCGCGAGAGTGCTGGCAGCGCCACGTTGGAGATCGGTGCAGACCGTGCCCGGGCGCACCGCCGCTTGACGCCACAGGCCGAAGCAACCACTGGCTTCCTGGATCAGACGCTCCTTCGCCGGCCCGTAACGTCACTCGACGAGGGGCGATGAGGTTTGTTCGACGGCGTCTGCCACCATCGGAAAGCGGACCTCCACCCTGAGGCCGGGGGCGTCCGCCCGATTGGAAAAGGCGAGCTGCGCACCAAGGCGACGGGCGGCGAGATCGGCGATGGCCAGGCCGAGACCACTGCCGGCACCGCTCCTGAAACGTCCTCGAAAGAAGCGTCGCGTCACCTCGGCCAGTTCATCTTCCGGGATGCCGGGACCATCGTCCTCGATGACGACGCCCGCGCCATGCGGCAGTGCCGACCAGGCGACATGGCCTGGCGGGCTCACGTGCTCGACGGCGTTTTCATGCAGGTTGCGAATGACGAGATAAAGGCTGTCCCGATCCATCCGGACGGTCAAGCCGTCAAGCGAACCGTCGACCTGAACCGCAATCTCCCGCCGAAGGGACAGGCTGGCCGCGACCTCCCTGACCAACGAGCCGAGGTTCAGCTCGCGTCCGTCATGTTCGACCTCCGGCAGTGCCTCCAGTCGCGCCAGCGCCAGGAGCTGCCTGACGAGACGGCTGGCTCGGTCGACCGAGGCGATGATCTGCCGAAGCGCTCCATCGCGGACCTGCTCTTCCTTCGCCGCCAGGGCCACCTGGGCCTGCGTCTTTAGGCCGGCGAGCGGCGTCCTGAGCTCATGAGCGGCGAAGGCGGTCATCTCCTTTTCGTGGCGGCGCGCCGTCTCCACCTTGGCGAACAGGCCATTCAGCGCTTCGACCAGCGGCCGCACCTCGTCGGGAGCGTCCTTGCCGGCCACCGGACTGACATCGTCGCCGTTACGGGCAGCTATCTCGCCGGCAATCCGGCGGAGCGGCGCCAGCCCTCGGCCAAGGCTCACCCAAATCAGGAGACCGAGCAGAGGCACCGTCAGAAGCGCCGGCCCGACGAGCCCGACGATCAGATCGCGCACCAACCGGGTCCGCAGGCCGATGCGGTCGCCCACCGCCACCCGCACGCCGTGCACGGGATCCACGACAGTGTAGACGCGCCAGGCCTCGCCGTTGATCAGACGATCGGAGAATCCCTCCGCTTCCTCGGCCAGACTGCCTTCGGGCGCGCCACCCGACCTTGCGAGCAGCCGGCCGCTCAACGACCAGACCTGGCAAGACAGCTGCCGGCTATAGGTGAAGTCGGCAGCCATGGCAGCAGCCGCGTGGCCGGTTTCCAGGTTGGAGCTTGCCACCATGGAATGAACCATGCGCGCCGCCTCCTGCAGGCGGGTATCCAGCACGTGTTCGAGTTCGGCCCGGTTGGCGAAATAGATCCATCCGACGGCGCATATCCAGATGGCGGCGGTGGCGGAAATCAACAGCAGGAACAGGCGACGGCGCAGCGAAGTCACGGTTCGGTCCTCAGCCTGTAGCCGAGGCCGCGAACGGTCTCGATCGCGGCGCGACCGACCTTGGCGCGCAGGTTGTGGATATGGACCTCGACGGCGTTGCTCTCCACTTCCTCCTGCCAGCCGTAGAGCCGGTCTTCCAGCTCGGTGCGCGAGCGAATGGCGCCGGGCCACTCCATCAGCGCCGAGAGCACCGCGAACTCCCGCCGCGACAGCGACACGGCCTTGCCGCCCACTGTTACCATGGACGTGGCAGGGTCGAGCACGATGCCGGCCACTGCGAGCACCGGACTTGCCCGCCCCTCGCGGCGGCGAACGATGGCGCGCAAGCGGGCCGCCAGCTCATCGAGATCGAAGGGCTTGCCGAGGTAGTCGTCGGCCCCCGCATCGAGACCGGCGATCCGATCGGGCGTCTCGTCGAGGGCGGTAAGCAGCAGCACCGGCGTCATGTCGCCCTGCCGCCGTAGAGCGGACAGAATGTCGAGGCCGGCGCCATCGGGCAGCATGCGATCAAGCACCACAGCGTCGAACCGGTTTGCCGAAAGCGCGGCGCGTGCGTCGGCAGCGGTGAACACCACATCGACCGTCGACCCCATCAGTCCCAGCCCCACCTTCAACCCGTCGGCCAGTACCGGGTCGTCCTCGACCACCAAGATGCGCATCGCGCTTTCCTCGACCAGCAACCATTCGTTCCGATGGACCTTGCCTGCCTTAAGGCTGGCTTAAGGTCGGGCAACACTATGCGCCTTGTTCTGTGGAATCAGCGAGGCAACCGGCGGCATGTTTTGTTCGATCAAAACGAAATGGGCTCTCATCCTTCTGCTGCCGCTTCTGTTTTCGCCATTGACTGCCCAGGCCGAGACGACACCACCACCGGCCGACAAGGTGTTCGTGCTCGACGCCAGCCGCGACGGCGACGCATTGCGCCTTTCCTGGACGGTAGCACCCGGCGCCTATCTCTACCGCGACAGCCTGAAGGCGACGCTTTCCGGCTCCGAACTTCCGCTGGCGCCGCCGCCGGGCGAAACCAAGGACGACCCCAACTTCGGCAAGGTCGAGGTCTACCATGACGCCGTCGCCCTGACGGTTCCCGGACTGCCGCAAAGCGGCGCCCTCAATGTCACCTATCAGGGCTGCGCGGAATCCGGCATCTGCTACCCGCCGGTCCGGAGCCGGATCGACCTGGCCTCGCTCGCGGTCACCCAACAGCCACGCAGCTCTCTGTTGGCAGATACCGCCGATCCGCCTGCCCCAGCGCAGAGCGTAGCCGTCTCGACGGACCAGAGCGCCGACGCAGCGCTTTCCGGCGGCCTTTTCACCATCGTTCCCGCCTTCGTCGGGTTCGGCCTGCTGCTCGCCTTCACTCCATGCGTTCTCCCGATGGTCCCCATCCTCTCGGGACTGCTGGTTGGTGCTGGGCGCCCCTCGGCAGCGCGCGGCTTCTCTCTTTCGACAGCCTATGTGCTGGCCATGGCCTCGGCCTACGGCCTCGCCGGCCTCGTGGCAGGCTGGAGCGGCGCCAACCTCCAAGCCCTGTTGCAGACACCGCCGATGCTGGGTCTTTCAGCCGCCGTATTCGTCGCGCTGGCGTTCGCCATGTTCGGACTGTTCGAGTTGACGCTGCCGTCCTTCGTCGTCACGCGGATCGCCAGTCTGCCCGTGCGCGGCGGTTCGCTCGGGGGCGCCGCCTTGCTTGGTTTCGGCTCGGCATTGGTGATCGGCCCCTGTGTTACCCCGCCGCTCGCCGCGGCCATGCTTTACGCCATCGACACCGGCAATGCCGCGCGCGGTGGCGCAGCGCTATTCGCCCTCGGCCTTGGTATGGGCCTGCCACTGGTGTTGGCCGGCACCTTCGGCGCGCGCTTCCTGCCCAAATCCGGCCCCTGGCTTGACGGCTTCCGCCGCCTCTTCGGTCTCCTCTTTCTCGGCGTCGCCGTCATGCTGGCCGTTCGTCTCCTGCCGGCGCCGGCCGGCCTGGCTCTGTGGGGCGTCCTGGCCCTAGTCGTCGCCACCTTCCTCGGCGCGTTCGATCGGATGGGACGAACGAGCCCCTGGAGTGCCCGCTTTTCCAAGGCGCTGGGTCTCTCGACTGCTCTTTATGGCGCAGTGCTGATCGTCGGCGCAGCCGGTGGCAGCGGAGATCCTTCCAGACCGCTCGCCTTCCTCTCCGGCCGCGAGGTCACGGAAGTGGCCACCCTGTCCCGAACGTTACCGGCCGACTTCGACCGCGCCTTCGCCGCCGAGGCGTCCGCCGGCAAGCCGGTGCTCGTGCTGTTCACGGCCGACTGGTGCACCGTCTGCAAGTCCAACGAGAAGATCCTCGCCGACCCGGACCTCCGCGCTCGCCTCGCCAGTACCGCGTGGATCACCATCGACATCACCGCCCAGACCGCCGAGGCCGAGGAACTGATGGAGCGCTTCCGCGTAGTCGGACCACCAGCTTTGTTTCTGCTCGACACCGACGGGCGGGAAATCACCGGCTCACGCCTGATTGGCGCCTTCAGCGCCGCCGATCTGGCGGCCCGCCTCGGCGCCCTCGGCGCCTGACGCTTCCACGAAAGGATCTCCATGCAACGACGCACCTTCCTCGCCGGCGCGACCGCCACGCTGGCCCTCGGCCTTGGCTCTGCCCAGGCACTCGCGGCCGACGCGAGCCTTGACGACATCCTCCATGATCCCGACGCGCCGGAAGGCGGCAATTCCAAGGGTGACCTCACCATCGTCGCCTTCACCGACTACAATTGCCCATTCTGCAAGAAGGCTGCGCCGGACCTCGACCGCGCCGTTCGAGAGGATGGCAACATCCGACTCGTCTACAAGGACTGGCCGATCCTGACGCAAGCCTCCGTCTATGGCGCCCGCATGGCGCTGGCCGCCCGGTATCAGGGCGCCTACGAGCAGGCCCATCACGCCCTGATGTCGATCAACGGCCGCGCCGTGTCGCAAGAGGACATGGAAAAGGCCATCGAGGCTGCCGGCATCGACATGCCGCGCCTCAGGACCGACCTGGAGGCCAGGAAGAAGGACATCACCGCGCTGCTCGCCCGCAACATGGATCAAGCCGACGCGCTCGGCCTTCAGGGGACGCCGACCTACCTCATCGGGCCCCTTCTCGCCTCGACACTCGACTACGACGGTTTCCGCGAAGCCATAGCCCAGGCCCGAAACCGCCAGACCGGAGACGCCCAATGAGACTTGCAGCGATCCTTGCCTTCGTGCCCCTGCTGCTCGCCGCCTGCGTCGGCTCTCCCTACGGGCCGGCAATGCCGCCGCTGCCGGCGATTTCCACCGGATATCCAGCTGCCGGGGTGACCGTTCCCCCGCCGCAGTACCGCCGCCAGCTGGTGGCCGATCCGACCGGCGCCGCCCCCGGCACCATCGTCGTCGATCCGGCCCACCGCTACCTCTACCTGGTGCAAGAGGGTGGCATGGCGCTTCGCTATGGCGTCGGCGTCGGCAAGGCCGGCATGGAATGGTCCGGCAGAGCCAGGGTCGCCTACAAGCGGGAATGGCCGCGCTGGACTCCGACCCGCGACATGATCGCCCGCGATCCGGAACGCTACGCCCGATGGGCCGATGGCATGGAAGGTGGCGAGGGCAACCCGCTCGGTGCCCGCGCCCTCTACCTGTTCGAGGGGGGCAAGGACACGCTCTACCGCATCCACGGCACCAACGAACCGGCCTCGATCGGCAGGGCCATGTCGTCGGGTTGCATCCGCCTGATGAACGACGACATCATCGATCTCTACAATCGTGTCCCCGCCGGCACGTCTGTCGTCGTCCTGCCGGCCCCGCAGGCTGGGGTGTAGGGGCGCCTTCTCACGACGCGAAGAGCGCCCCGCCCGCCCGATAGATAACATAAGCGGCGACGACGAAGACGACGGCGGCAAAAACGCGGTTGAGGGCGTCCTTGTTGGCCGACAGACGGCTTGCGAGGCTGAGGCCGACGAGGCCGCCCGCAAGACCGCCGGCCAGGAATTCGGCGGCTACGCGCCAGTCGATCAGGCCGGAGACCGCGTAGTTGGCAGCCGTCGTCAGTCCAAAGACGCCAACCGCCATCAGCGAACTTCCCACGGCGTTGATGGTGGCCATGCCGGTGGCAAGGATCAGGGCCGGCACGATGAGGAAGCCGCCGCCGATGCCGAAGAAGCCGGAGGCGGCGCCCGTCAGCACGGCCATGGCGGCGGCGCGATAGCAGCTTCGGCGGGTGATCGTCGGTCTTTCGTCCGCCATGAGCTTGCGCGGCCGCAGCATGGAGGCGCCAACGGCGACCATGGCAAGGCCGAACAGGAACAGAAGCGCGTCGCCGTCGATCAGCTTGCCGAGTGTCGACCCCAGGAAGGCGCCGACCATGCCGAAGACCGAGAAGACGATGGCGCAGCGCCAGAGTACGTGGCCCTTGCGTGCGTGCCCGACGAGGTTGGCGAAGGCGTTGAGCGAGACGGCCAATGCCCCGGTGCCGAGTGCGACATGTGGCGAGGCGACCCCGACGAAATAGAGCAACAGCGGCGTCGCCAGCACCGAACCTCCGCCGCCGATCAGGCCAAGCACGAAACCGGACAGCGCGCCGGACAGCACGGCGGAAAAAGCTTCAAACAGCACGTCGGTCACTCCACGGTCGTTTCAACCAGCCCACCCCGAAACACCTTTGCCGAGCCGGCGTTTCCGTCGGCTCGGCCATCGCTTCGGGAGCCCCCCGTCAGGCCAGCGTCTTCATCGAGAAGTACCAGTCGGTGGTTTCGAGACCGGCGGCGAGACGGGCCTTGACGTCATCGACGGTGACCGGCGCGCCGACCAGGACCTTGTCGCCCGGCTGCCAGCCCTCGGGAGTGGCGACGCCGTTCTTGAGGCTGGTCTGCAAGCCCTTGACGAGGCGCATGATCTCGGCAACCGACCGACCATTGGTCATGGGGTAGTAGACCATGGCGCGGAGGATGCCTTCGGGATCGATGATGAAGGTGGCGCGCACGGCCGACGTGTCGCCAGCGCCCGGGTGGATCATGCCGTAGGCCATGGCGACCTCCATCTTCAGATCCTCGATGATCGGGAAGGGAATGGCGACGCCGAACTTCTCCTCGATGTTCCGGACCCAGGCGATATGCGAGAAGATGCTGTCGATAGACAGGCCGAGCAACTCGGTGTTGATCGACTTGAACTCGTCCGCAGCCTTGGCGAAAGCCATGAACTCGGTGGTGCAGACCGGTGTGAAGTCGGCAGGATGGGAGAACAGCACCAGCCACTTGCCCTTGTAGTCGGCGAGCGAGCGAGGGCCGAAGGTGGTCTTGGCCGAGAAGGCGGGCGCCGGTTCGTTGATGCGCGGCAGGCTGACGACGGGAGCGGCGGCCACCGGAGCGGCGGGAGCAGCCGCGGGGGCGGCGGCGACAGCGGCCGGTGCGGTGGCGGCCTTGGGGGCGGAGTCGGTGCAGCTCATGATGTTTCCTTTCGGTTGGGGTTGGTTGGTGGGCTCGGATTTCAAAGGCCGTCGAGCGGCACCTTGAGGAAGCGTTTGCCGGCGGAGTCCGGCTCGGGCAGACGGCCGGCCTTCATGTTGACCTGCAGCGAGGGCAGGATCAGGCGGGGCATGGAGAGCGTCGCGTCCCTGGCGGTGCGCCTGTCGACGAACTCTTGCTCGCCGATGCCGTCGCCGACGTGAATGTTGCGGGCGCGTTCCTCGGCCACCGTCGTTTCCCAGGCCATGCTGCGCGTCGCCGTGCCGTAGTCGTGGCACATGAAGAGGCGCGTCTCGGCCGGCAGTTCGAGGATGCGGCGGGCGGAGCGAAAAAGGGCGTGGGCGTCGCCGCCGGGGAAGTCGGCACGAGCGGTGCCGGCATCCGGCATGAACAGAGTGTCGCCAACGAAGGCGGCGTCGCCGATCACATGCGTCATGCAGGCCGGCGTATGACCGGGGGTCGACAAGGCGACGGCCTCGATGTTGCCGATCCGGTAGCGATCGCCATCCTGGAACAGCCGGTCGAACTGACTGCCGTCGCGTGCAAACTCGGTTCCCTCGTTGAACACCTTGCCGAAAGTGTCCTGCACGACGGTGATCCGATCGCCGATGCCGATCTTGCCGCCGACGCGGGCCTGAATGTAGGGGGCGGCGGACAGATGGTCGGCGTGGACATGCGTCTCGATCAACCACTCCACCGTGAGGCCGCGCTCCTCGACGAAGGCAATGACGGCATCGGCCGACCGATAGGACAGGCGGCCGGCGGCGTAATCGATGTCGAGGACGCTGTCGACGATCGCCGCCGCGCCGTTTTCCGGATCGGCGACGACATAGCTGATGGTGTTGGTTTCGGAATCGGGAAAGGCCTTGACGTCCGGCTTTCCGACCAGCTCTCGGGTGTTGTCCATCGCTCTCGACCCCATATGTCGCGCGTTGTCTGTTGCTCATTACATAAGAAACTTCTAAAACACTTGGAAACGAATAATTCCTGTCACTATGATCGAGGATGGCGATTACATGCGGGCCTATCCCAACCTTCGGCATCTCGCCTATCTCGTCGCCCTGGCCGAACACCGTCACTTCGGCAAAGCGGCGGAGGCATCGTCGGTTACCCAATCGACACTCAGCGCCGGCATTCGCGAACTCGAAACGGTTCTGGGCGTCCAGGTGGCCGAACGCACCAAACGCTCGGTCATCCTGACGCCGATCGGCCACGTCCTGGCGGACAAAGCTGCGGCTCTGCTGCGATCGGCCGACGACATGCTGGACATCGCCGCCGAGGCGACCGCCCCCTTCTCGGGCACCATTTCGCTCGGAACGATCCCGACGATAGGCCCCTACCTGTTGCCACGGATCATTCCCGCACTGCGCGAACGCTTTCCCGAACTCAGGTTTGCGCTGCGGGAGGACAAGACTGGAGAGCTGCTCGACCGGCTTGCCCACGGTCGCCTAGACCTTGTGCTGATCGCCTTTCCCTATGAGACGGATGGACTCGAGACCATGATGCTGTTCGAGGACGCCTACCGCTTCGCCTGTGCCGCGGACCACCCTTTCGCACATGTCGAAAGCATTGCGCTGGAGCGCCTCGGCGGCGAGCGGCTTATGCTGCTCGAGAAGGATCACTGCCTGCACAGTCACGCATTGCCGCTGTTGCAGGGCGCCCCCGATATCGCAGAAGCGACCTTTTCCGCCACCAGTCTGCCGACGCTGGTCGCCATGGTGGCGGAAGGCATGGGGGCGACGCTTTTGCCGGATCTGGCAATCAACGCAGGCATCGCCAGTGGAAGCGAGATCGCCATCCGGCCGATGTCGGGCGAGGCCAACCGGCGCAGCATAGGCCTTGCATGGCGCCGCCAGTCGGGGCGGGCTGACACCTTCAGGGAAATCGGCGACTTCCTCAGGGGGTGGGCTCGGACGGAAATCCGACCATGGGTGGCCTGATCACCCGCCGGTTGTCAGTGCTCGGCCACGCAGATCCCGCCGCGCGCCATGGCGACGATGGTGCGGATGGCAAGAGCGGCGATCAGCAGGGCCAGCAGGCCGTAAAGGCCGAACCCGATCCAGCGATAGAAATCGACTCCGGCTTTTTCCGCCATGGCAAACTGCGCGATGGTCAGAGCGGCCAGCGGGAAGGAGTAGGCCCACCAGGATAGCGTGAAGGGCAGACGGGCGAACTTTCCGAGCTGCGGCACCATCATCAGGAAGAAGAAGATCGCCGAGAAGAACAGGATGCGCCCGAACGGATCGACGCTGCCGCTCAGCGTCGTCCAGGAGATGAACCCCACGGCCGGCGGTGCAATCAGGATGAACAGCGTCGGCATCAGCCGCGCCGGCAACGGGCTGTGGAAGATCAGACGGTTGACGACCACGGTCAGCAGCACCAGCCAGAACAGCAGCCCGACCGAGAAGAACAGCCAGGAGACGTCGGCCGGCGCATGCCGGATGCCGGCGATCGGCACCAGGATGTTGCCGACGACCGGTATGAACCAGGCGGGATTGAGGTGAACCACCTCGTAGCGCGAGTGATCGATCCAGGCCGTTATCACCATGATGGTAAAGGCAAAATGCATGAGAGATCCGGCGAGCCACAACCAGAAGGACAAGCCGGGCGCCACGCCGAGGGCTGCGATCGAGAGAAGAATGAGCCCGATGGAACTCGCCGGGAAGAAAGCGATGCGGACGGGGTGCCTCCATTCGCCGGCCACGGCGGCAGGCTTCAGAACCAGCTTGACGAGATAGACGCACATGATCGCCGCGTAGACCGAAACCGCCGTCCAGAACAGGATGATTCCGGCAGTTCCGCCCAGTCCGGCTGCTCCTTCGAGCTTGTGCGTGGCGATGGCAAGGCCCGAGAGCCCCATGACGACGGAGAAGAAAGACACGGGAAAGTGGGCAAGTCGGTCGGTCTCGTCAGCTTCGAGAGGAACTGCTGTCATCGCACGTCACCCAAACTGGTGTGGTCGCTTTCCGAATAAGGCATTGCCCGTAGCCTGAGAAGCAAATTAAACTGTCCATTGTAATCGGAAAAATCGATCATAGACCAATGCAGCCCTACCCCAACATCCGCCATCTCACTTTTCTGATCGCGCTGGCCGAACAGAAACATTTCCGGAGAGCGTCCGAAGCCTGCAACGTCTCGCAATCGACGCTCAGCGCCGGGATTGCCGAGCTGGAATCCCTTTTGGGCGTGCGGCTGGCGGAAAGGACCCGACGATCTGTCATGGTGACGCCCGACGGACTGCGGATTGTCGAGCAGGCGCGCCGCATACTGCATGAGACCGAGCAGTTGCTCGGTCTTGGCAAGATGGCCAGCAACCCATTGGCGGGCAGGATCGAACTCGGCTGCATTCCCTCCGTCGGCCCCTTTCTGCTGCCACGGTTCTTGCCGTTTGCCCGCCAGCACCTGCCCGACCTGGTGTTCGGCCTCCGGGAAGACAAGACGCCGGCGCTGATCGAGCGCCTTGCCGATGGACGGCTCGACCTGGTTCTGATGGCCTTCCCCTATGACATCGGTCCGTTCGAGATCGAAATGCTGTTCGACGATCCGTTCCGCTTTGTTTGTCCGCTCGATCATCCGCTCGCAGCCCTCGCCGAGGTCGAGGCCGCCCGGTTGCCGGTTGAAGAGATAATGCTCATGGAGCGGGAGAACTGCCTGCATCGTCACGCCCTGCCGGTGTTTGCGACGTGGCCCAACATCTCCGATGCGGCGTATTCGGCGACCAGCCTGCACATGCTGGCGGCCATGGTGGCCGAGGGGCTCGGCTCGACCTTGCTCCCCGAGCTTGCGGTGGCTGGGGGCCTGCTCTCCGAACACAGGGTAGCGGCCATCCCGTTGGCAGAGGGCGCCAACAGCCGAACCATCGGGCTCGTCTGGCGGCGGCAGTCGCCTCGCGCGGCCGGATTTCGCATGATCGCACAGTTGATCCGGCGCTGGATCGCCGATCGTCGGCAGCAAGATAGCCAAAGCCCGTTGCCATGATGCCGATGCGGCACATCCAATTGCCGGATAGGCGTCTTCCGGTCGAGAAGGTAGCGTGCCGCATGATGGAAGCTGGCGGCTCATCGTGGCAGGCAAGGCGCGACCGAGTCCCGATGCCGGAGTCCTGGCCACGACAACCAAGGGTCGATGATGCTGGAAATACCGAACAGACACGAAGCGACGCCAACGTTCGGCCATGGCAGTCGTTGCGAGGTTTGTCCGGTGCGCCAGCGCTCGCTATTCGGCATCCTGCCCACCGACCGTCTCGATGGGCTCCTTCGCCAGGTCGAAGAAGCCGAATACGCGGTCGGTGACGTCATCTATTCGACCGGCGAGCGGCGCTCGTCCGTCTTCACGTTGCGATCCGGCTACATCAAGCACTTGCGTTTCCTGCCCGACGGTCAGCAACGGATCGTTCGCCTCCTGAAGCCATCCTGCACATTCGGCCTCGAGGCGCTGGTGGGAGACGCCTACGGGCATAGCGCCGTCGGTCTGGAGCGGGCGGCAGTGTGCAGGATCTCGACGGCGGCCATCGACGGCCTGCGTCGAACCACCCCCGCCCTGCACGATCAACTGATGCGCCGCTGGCAAATAGCCCTGGAAGAGGCCGATGCGTGGCTGACCGAGCTCTCCACCGGCAAGGCGCCGCAGCGCTTGTCCCGCCTGCTCCGCCGCATGGTCGACGCCAACGGCCTGGCCCCCCTGTTCTCGCGCGAAGATCTGGGCGCCATGCTCGCGGTAACGCCGGAGCACGCCAGCAGGATGGTGACCGATTTCCGCCGGAATGGCGCGATCGTAGACGTATCGCCGGGGCGCTGCCGCTGCAACGTCACGATACTCGCCCGCCTGGCAGCCGGTGGCGAGTGATCGATCACCGCATCTCCGTCGATTTCGTCTCCTCGATGTAGGCTTCCTCGACCTCGGTCAGCTCGATGCTGTCATAGCCGGTGACCATCGTCCTGACGTAGTGGAGCGGCGTCTTGCCGGTCGTCGTCATGTAGACATGCACGATGACGAAGGCCCCCATGGCGAAGGCCGCGGCGGTGTGCAGCAACGCAACGGCCCAGAGCCCGGTCCCCGCCCAGGCGTAGTGGCTCCAGGAGTTGTAGAGAAAATAGGCGATGCCGGTCGACCACAGGGCGGGCCCGATCAGCGTCATGAAGGTCATGTAGGCCAGCGACTGCAGGGCGTTCTGCTTGCGTTGCAGGGATTTCTTGTAGGGATGTGGCTCGCCGAAGAGAATGCCCCAAGCGTAGAAGCGGATGACCCTGAACACCCCCTTCTTGAAGAGATACTGGCGCCACTGTCCGGTGGTGAAGTTCCAGAAGGTCGTGAACACCCAGAGCGCGATCAGCAACAGGGCCGCGTTCGTGTGGATCTTGACCGCGAGACCGAACGGAACAAGGTCGTGAGTGCCATGAATGGCAAGACCGGTGAAGAACAGGGTGAAGACGAGGACTGCCTGCGACCAGTGCCAGAAGCGCTCGTAGCGCGTGTAGATCATCACCTCGCGTTTATGGCTCATGACCGGCGCCCTCCCCTGAGGACGATCCTCAGGCCGCCATGGACGACCACACCGAACAGGGCGAGATAGCCGACAATGCCGAGCAGTCGCGAGCCGTCGCGGCCGGGCATGTAGAAGCCACCGAGCCCGGCGAGACGCCCCTCGGGATCGCGGGTGTGGCAGTCCGAACAGGGGACGGCCTTCTCCTTCGGAGCGACCATGTGGGTGATCGGCCAGTACATGCGCGTTTCGATGAAGCCGAACTTGCCGCTCCACGGCAGCCCGGCGTAGTTCATGCCGAAGGCGATTGCCTTGGGATAGTCGAAGTTGGTCCAGAAGGCGCTGTCGTCCTTTCCGAAGACATGATTGACGACCAGCGTGTTGAGCTCCGGATCGTAGGGTTGCTTGCCCTTCATCTCCTTGAACGGCCAGATGCGCGACTTGCCGTCCGTCGGGCTGCCGCCGATGCGGTTGAGCGTCAGGACGCCGTCCTTGACCTTGCCGTCGAGCTTGTCGGTGATCGCGGTCTGCTCGATCGTGCCGTTGTACCAGAGATAGGCCGGACGGACGTTCTCGCCGTAGGCAAAGTCGCCTTTCTCGGCCGAGTAGACGAGATGGTCGTGCTCGTCCTTGATGTAGACGGGCTTGCCGTTCGCATCCTTGCGGCCGGCGGTCGACCAGTCCCAGAGCGTCTTGGTGGCGACGCCGCCGCGGGCGAACTCGGGAATGTGGCAGCTCTGGCAGGCGACACGGTCGGTGTGATCGTTGATCTTGGCTTCGGCATGCGGTGTCGAGCCGTGACAGGACTCGCAGGTCGCGCGGCTGTGGTCGTCGTGCGGCAGATCAAGGCCGTGCCGATCGACCGCCGTCGTCATATAGCGCGAGCCGGAGGGGATGTGGGCGTTGAAGGTATGGCAGGTCGAACAGGCCATGTTGGCGCCATCGGCAGCCATGTGCACGTCGAGATCGCGCGGCGGGTCGGTCAGCGAACTGTCGAGGTCGCCATGCTTGACGCCATCGCCGCCGCCGCCATTGAAATGGCATGCGCCGCAATTCTCCCGCTGCGACGGGCCGACGCTCATGGCCGCCTTGGCGAGATCCGGCGGCTCGACCGTGACGCCGCCAATGACACGCGGCGAGTAAAGCGGATGGCCGGCATCCGTCGCGGTCTTTTTGTAGGTACCGGACCCGTCATGGCAGGCCAGACAATCGACCGTCGCGCCATTCTCTTCCGGGGTCATGCGCAGGTCGGTCCAGCCGTAGCCGGCGTGACAGGAAGTGCAGCGCGGCTCGTTGGAGATCGGCGAGCCGCAGAAGCTGTTCATGATCCGGGGCTTGCCGAGTCTCTGGCCGGTAAAGGAGTTCGTCCCGTCCCAGGTCCAGTGGATCGATTTCTTCACCTCGCCGGCCGCTTCGGTGTGGCAGGTCGAGCAAGCCTTGGTGACGTCCTCTGCTGTGGCGAACGGCCCCTTGAGGACGCCGAACCTCGAGTGATCGGCGGTGCCCGCCGCGGCGGCGGCGAATGCCGAACTGGCAACGAGGAACGCGACAACCCGCAGAACCGCTCGTGGGGACATGACATTCCCGCCGCATTTCACCGCCACGATGGCGTCGGCAACTCCATGCGCGACAGCATGGCCGGCCGCGTTCCATCCGTCATTGACAATTGTTGTCCGCCGACCGCGCGAGACACGTCAGGCGGCGGCGACCTCGCTGAGGAAACGCTCGATCTCCTCCTTGAGGCTGGAACTGCTGCGCAACGCTTCGGTGGTGGCGATGAGAACCGATGTCGCGGCGCCGTTGGTGGCGTTGACCGACTGCTCCAGGCGGCCGATGCTGTCGACCATGGAGTCGGTCTTGGTGGCGACCGTCTGGATGTTGGAGCTGATTTCCGCGGTGGCGGCGCTCTGCTCGGTCACCGCCGAGGCGATGGCCTCGGTATACTGGTTGGCCTCGCCCATGGTCGTTGCGATCGCCGAAATGGCGTCGACAGCCTCGCCGGTCGACATCTGGATCGCCTGAACGTGCGCGGCAATCTCCTCGGTGGCCTTGGAGGTCTGGTCGGCGAGCAGTTTCACTTCGGCCGCGACCACGGCGAAGCCCTTGCCGGCCTCACCGGCCCGAGCCGCCTCGATGGTGGCGTTGAGGGCCAGGAGGTTGGTCTGGGCGGCGATGGTCTGGATGAGGGTGATGACCTGGCCGATCTTGTTGGCCGCCTCGGCCAGCGAGGCGATCTGACTGTTGCTGCGCTCGGTATCATGCGTCGCCCGAGTGACGATCTCGGTGGCTCGCAGGGCCTGGGCACCGATCTCGTCGATGGAGGACGACAGTTCCTCCGAGCTACTGGCCACCGATGCGACGCCGCCGGAGGTCTGGCGCGAAGCTTCAATCGCCGATTCCGCCTGCTCCAGGCTGGCGCCTGCGATCTGTTCCATGGAGTGCGCGGCTTCGAGAAGAGTGGCGTGCTCACGGTCCATTCCCGCCAGAAGACTGCCGGCAATGCCGTGGAAGGCTCCTATCAGCTGGTCGACGCGCTGCTGGCGCAACAGCTTTTCCTCGCTCTCGGCCTGTTGCTGCGACTTCAGCTTCTCCTGTTCGATGCGGTTGTCCCGGAACACCACCAACGCCCGGAGAATGCCGCCGATTTCATCGGACCGATCGGCGTTGCGGACTTCGAAATCGGTCT
The DNA here is from genome assembly GCA_030603685.1 of Pleomorphomonas sp. Taxonomy (GTDB): domain Bacteria; phylum Pseudomonadota; class Alphaproteobacteria; order Rhizobiales; family Pleomorphomonadaceae; genus Pleomorphomonas. Next base: position 12,169 of record JAUVXG010000021.1, on the reverse strand, counting down.
CGCCGCCGGCAAGACGGGCGATGTGCTGGGTGGCACAGCGCAGGGGGCGCAGCAGGCCCTGATTGACGTAGACGAGGGCACCGCCGGCGATCACCAGCAGCAGAAGGCCGATTGCCAGGCCGACATTGCGCGCCTTGTCGGCAATCGCTTGGTACATGCTCCGATCGACGGCGATGATGGCCGTCGCGATAGGCTTGCCGGAATAGTCGGACACCGTGGTCTGGGACAGAAAATAGCGACCATCCGTAGAGTCGATACCGCCCGACTTCGTCTCGGCCAGAACGGTTTCCGGATCCATTCCATCCGGAAGTTGGTTTCCGATCACACCTTTCTTGCCGTCCTTGCCCTCCTTCAGGAGAATGATGGCGAGGGGGTAACCGGTCTTGCGCGAGAAGTCGCTGACGAACAGCTCTTCGAAGCCAAGGCCGAACTCCACCGATCCCACATGCTTGCCGTCACTGAACACCGGAACGACGCCGCGAATGCCGATACCGCCGACACCGCCTTCCAGACCAACAGCCGGTTCGAGGGTGGTGTTCGTCTCGACAACCGTCTTGCGGAAGGAGGAGAGATCGTCATCGAACTTGGCAGGCTGATGGACGCGAAAGAAGGCGGTGGCCGGCGCCAGATGAAACTGGAACTGCTGGATTCCGTATTGCTTCTTGAGCTCGGCGAACTCCGGAACGAACTGAGCGGCCAGTCCATCGCGATTCCGGGTCGCCAACATGGCCTGAACGTTGGTTTGCCCGGCAACGACCTTGGCAAGAAGCAACGCCTGCCGGCTGTGGGCCTCGATCTCGGCCTGGAGCTGGAACTGTGCGTTCTTCACCTCACGATCGAGCGCGACCGCTGTCAGATCCCCGGACATCCAGCGTGCACCAAGCACGATGGAAAGGGCGCCCAGAAGCGCCAAAGACAGGATTGTCGTCAGAAGGCGCGCGCGAATACTGGTCATGGTGGCCCCCATTTATCGCCGGACGCTCTGTTCGCGCATAACGCGAAGAGTGAAAAATAACTTACAGAAAGTTTAGTATATGCATTACGCAGTTATGATCCGCATCAAGCAAGCATCAGACCCGCATCAAGCAAGCACTGTTTTTCCGGAAACGAGCGATCCGCACGAACCTTCGAACACTGATAAACTAATATGCTTTCGCATTGTTAAATTTCACTTAAGTCTATGTCCCGGTTTATTTGTTGTATTACCAGGTAATGTTATTTCACTGCTTCGCATACCATTTGACGGGCATTTCAGCTCAAAGTGCTTTGTGAGGGGCATAGCAACGAGTTGGCTGACGTTGCGAAAGCCCCTACTCGACGTCGCATTGTCAGGACAGGCGAGTGGCTGCCGTCTAGCCAGCATCAATGCGCAACGTTCAATACCCAGTCTCGGCCATCGCAATCTGCCCCGCCACCTGCCGCCAAACCGAGCGGATGTCCGCGGCTGAGGCCGTATCGTCCTCCACGGCCGTCCGCGCGCGCATCTGAGCCTGCGTGACGCCGCTGTCGTAACGTACGCGCCCAGCGAAATGCCCCCCTGCGGCCCGGACGCGCCGTTCGACGGCGACGCTCTTTTCCGCATCTATGTCCCATTTGTTGACGCAGACGGAAGTCGACACCTCGAAATGCTGTGTGAGCGCAAGGATGCGATCAAGGTCGTGCAAGCCGGACATCGTCGGCTCGATCACGATCAGAGCATGCGAGCACCCGGCAAGCGCCGCCATCGTCGGACAGGCGAGACCGGGAGGCCCGTCGATCAGAACAAGCTGGCACTTCTCCTCCACCGACAGTCGACGCGCCTGCTGGCGAACCCAGGAGACGAGCTTGCCGGAGTTGTCGGACCCGGGCGTGAGACGGGCATGGGCCATGGCGCCACACCGCGTCCGCGAGGTCATGACCGATCCCACCATGCGCTCCTTGAAGGCGATCGCGTCGGTCGGGCAGACGAAAGCGCAAACGCCGCACCCTTCGCAACCGAGCGGATCGACCGTGGCCGTGCCGTGTAGGCCAGCCAATCTCATGGCGTCGAAGCGGCAGGCGGCGACGCACCGCCCACAGCCACGGCAAGCATCGGCCCGAACATGCGCTTCCCGGCCGGCACTGAAGGTTTCGCAACGCTCGGTCTCGGGCGCGAGGATCAGATGAAGGTTGGCGGCGTCGACATCGCAATCCGCCAGCACGGCGGGGCGCGCCAGAGATGCAAAGCAGGCGGTCAGACTGGTTTTGCCCGTTCCGCCCTTGCCCGAAAGAATGATCAGCTCCTTCATGCCGTCACCCTCTCCAGGCAGGCTTCCAGGATCGAACGAAACAGCAGGCGGTAGCCCGGAAGAGCGTCGACGATCAGCCGACCGGCGGCATACGCCTCAGCTATTCTTCGGTCTTCGGGGATCTCGCCCAAAACCTCGATCGCTTCATGGTGACAGTAGTCGTGGATCAGGCTCTCGGATTTGACGGCGCGATTGATGACGACACCGAACTCCACGTTCATCTGGCGAAGGACCTCCACTGTCAGGCGAAGGTCGGACAGGCCGAACGGTGTCGGCTCGGTGACCAGCAGCACGTAATCGACATCGCGTAGCGTGGCGACCAACGGACAGGACGTTCCCGGCGGCGCATCGTAGATGACAAAGTCGCCCTTTGCGGCCGCCTTGGTCGCCTTGATCACCGACACCGGTGACGACACGCCCACTTCCAGGCGGCCTTCCACCAGAGTGCAGGGGGCAGCATCGATGCGTCTGACCTCGCCGAGGGCGCGGGGCACCTCACCGATGGCCCCGGCGTGACAGACGAGGCGGCAGCCACCGCAGCCGTGGCAAAGGTCAGGAAAGAACAGCGGCGCGCCTCCAAAGGAGATCAACGCGTTGAAGCCGCAGAACTCGACGCAAGTACGGCAGCCGGTGCAACGCTCTTCATCGATGACCGGAACCTTCATCGAGACCGTCTCGGTGGTGGCAGCGGCACCCTTCAGAAAGATATGGGCATTGGGCTCTTCCACGTCGCAATCGACCAGCGTGACGGAGCGGCCGGCGATGGCTGCCAGATTGACCGCAACCGAGGTCTTGCCGGTGCCTCCTTTGCCCGACGCGATGGCGATCCTCATGCCGGATGCGCCTCACGAAGGCTCCCCTGCCGCAGGTCATCGAGAGCATCGGCAAAGGTCGCGCTGTCGGTGGAGTAGACCTTGACGCCGGCCCGTTGGAGAGCGTGCAGGGCCTTGACACCGCACTCGCCCGTCACCAGTGCGACGGCGCCCAGCGCGACGATGGCCTCTGCCGCCTTGAGACCGGCGCCCATTGCGGCGCCGACGGCCGAGTTGGCAACCAGCCGCCTTTCGTCCGTCTCGCTGTTGTAAACCAGGAACGTCTCGGCGCGCCCGAACCGACGGTCGAGGAGGCCGTCGCGTCCATCGCCCTGCATGGTGAAAACGACCTTCATCGTACGGCTCCTGCTGTTGGCTGATGACTGGCCTGTCCCGCTGACCCGGCGAATTATGAGAATATACCCATAATATAGGTTGACCTGCGCCCGCACAATCGGGTTATGCACATACATTCATAACAGAAAGAGCCAGGATGTTTGAAACTGCGAACCCACAGCCGCCGGAAGACGCATGCCCCGGCACCGCTTCCCTTGCCAGCGAGCCTTACGCAAGAACGAGACAAGCTCACGCTGCCTGCATGGTTTGCGGCATTGGCGGACCAGATTTTCCGAGTTACGGGCTTCGCTTCACGCCCGACCAGGCGGGAGGCGTTCAAGCGACGTTCAGGACCGCAAGGCGGTATCAGGGCTATGAAGGGATCCTGCACGGCGGGGTGATTTCAACGCTTCTGGACGCTGCGATGGTTCATTGCCTGTTCGCTCAGGGTGTAACGGCCGTAACGGCCGAAATGACAGTGCGCTTCCTGCGTGAGGTCCCTTTGGGTTGTGATGTGAGCGTCGGCGCGAAGCTTCTCGGCGAGCGTCACGGCGTGTTCCAAGTGGCCGCTAGTCTCTCGCTGGAAGAAAAGCGGTTAGCCGTGGCGAAGGGTAAGTTTTGCCGCACTGCTCGATAACCCCACCGACGCCCAACTGCACTCTTTTGTCTCACTTTTCGATAAGCGATAGCCGACCGATGCAGACCAAATGAGAACAGGGCTTTCCCGATCTTGTTCGCGGGATTTTGGGAGAATACCCATAACAAGAACCGCCGCACTCTTCGCGCAGCGGCGCAAGGTGTGCACCGTTGGACGGGGCCCTCAAGGGCCGGAACCAGCTGCCGTAGAAGTGCGGATCGAGACGATATCTGTATAGTGTTTATATAAGAACGTACGAATTTAAGAAGCAAGGAGTCGGGCATGAAGATCATCATCATCGGCGGCGTGGCTGGCGGCGCAACGGCGGCAGCTCGCCTTCGCCGTTGCGACGAGCAGGCCGAGATCATCCTCGTCGAGCGCGGGCCATACATCAGCTTTGCTAACTGCGGCCTCCCCTACCACATCTCCGGCGCGATCGCCGAATGCGGCAAGCTGTTGGTCACCACCGAGCAGATGTTCGAGGCGCGTTACAACGTCGACGTTCGCTCACGCACCGAGGCGCTGTCGATCGACCGCACCAACAAGAGCGTGACGCTGCGCAACCTCGACAGCGGGGAAGACACGATCGAAAGCTACGACCGGCTACTGCTGTCGCCGGGCGCCGAAGTGCTGAAGCCACCGATCCCCGGCATCGGTTCTTCGCGCATCTTCACGCTGCGCAACGTACCCGACCTCGACCGCATCATGACGGCGATGGCAGACAGCAAGCCACGCCGAGCCGTTGTGATCGGCGGAGGCTTCATCGGCCTTGAAGTGGCCGAAAACTTTCATGATCGAGGGCTCTTCACAACGGTGGTCGAGGGGGCTTCACACATCTTGCCGCCGTTCGACGACGAGATGGCGGCCATCGCTCACGCGCACATGCGCGAGAAGTCGGTCGAACTCTATCTTGGCGACAAGGTGTCGCACTTCGAGGATCGAGCCGACCATACCATCGTCTTCCTCGCCTCCGGCAAGCGCATCCAGGCCGACATCATCATCCTGTCCATCGGCGTGCGGCCGGAAGTGAAGCTCGCCCGCGAGGCCGGTCTCGCGCTCGGCAACATCGGCGGCATCAAGGTGGACGAGCACTTGCAGACCTCCGACCCGTCGATCTTCGCCGTCGGCGACGCCGTCGAAGTGGTCAACAGGGTTTCGGGAAAGCTGGCTCTCATTCCACTGGCCGGCCCTGCCAATCGACAGGCCCGCATCGTGGCCGACAACATTCTGACCGCCAACCCCAGCGCCTACAGAACCTATCGCGGCGCCATGGGGACAGCCATTCTCAAGGTGTTCGACCTGGCCGCCGCCTGCACGGGCCTCAACGAAGCCACTGCCAAGGCGCTGGGCATTCCCCATCGGGCCAGCATCACCCATTCCGGTTCGCATGCCTCCTACTATCCCGGCAGCCAGCAGATCAGCCTGAAGCTCGTCTATGGGCTGGACGGGCGCGTTCTCGGGGCGCAGGCCATCGGCATCGACGGAGCGGACAAGCGGATCGACGTCATCGCCACCGCCATCAAGGCCGGCATGACGGTCGAGGATCTCGCCGACCTGGAGCTCGCCTACGCGCCTCCGTTCGGCTCCGCCAAGGACCCGGTGAACGTGGCCGGTTATGTGGCCAGCAACGTCCTCGACGGCAGCCATGACATCGTCAGCTGGACCGAACTGAGGGATATCCTTCACGATGCGCCCGACACGATCGAGCTGATCGATGTCCGGACGCCGGAGGAATACGCGATCGCCAGCCTGCCCGGCGCTCGCAACATCGAGCTCAATCGGCTTCGGCAGCGGCTCGATGAGATAGACCGCAACAAGCCTCTGGTCATTTTCTGCCAGGTCGGTCTTCGCGGCTACGTCGCCTACCGGATCCTGAAACAGTCCGGCTTCAAGGACGTTCGCAACCTGACCGGCGGCTTCAAGACATACGCCTGGGCGACGGAGAAACAGGCCAACCCGGACCTCTTCGACTACGAGAACATCCGGCTGCTCGATGCCAGTGAGATCGAGAGCCGGCGCAACGGTTGAGTTGAGGTCTACTGAAGTCGTTTGGCGGCGGCCCGCGTCGGCGCCAAACGCCCACAAACACCGTTGCGTAAACGCCAGGGGGTGGAACTAGACCTTGACGCCGAGGAAGCGGACGATGGCGCCCTTGCCAACGTGGCCGCGCCCCTCGTCGAGTTCGACCTCACCTTCGAACGCATGGACGACACGGATGTCCGGCCCGAAGTCCTCGGCGAGAAGCGCGAGGTCGAACAGCATGTCAATGTCCTTTGGTCCGCCGCTCGACCGGCCAAGCTGATCGCGGTGGAAGGCCTCCAGAATGATCAGGCCGCCCGGCTTCAGGGCGCTCGCCAGATTGCGGTGGGCGGCACGACGGACGGCGGGTGGCATATGAACGTAGATCAGCACCACCGCGTCGGCGCTTGCCGCCTCGGGCGCGTATGTCGAGAGATCGACGATGGCCGTCTCGATCGAAACGCCGCGCTCCTCGGCCAGCGCCCGTGCCTTGGCAAGCCCGACGGCGGATGCGTCCAGCGCCAGGACGCGGTGCCCCTGGCCGGCCAGCCAAACGCCGTTGCGTCCCTCGCCATCACCGGCGGCAATGACGCGCGAAGCCTTCGGAAGGCGCCCCGCCATCTCGACGAGGAAACTGTTGGGCTCCGTGCCATAGCGGTAGCCCGGCTTCGAGAACTCTTCGTCCCATGACGGCATTCAGGCTGTCCTTGCGTATCGTCGACAATCGACCTCGGCACGCCGTCTTCCACAACGGCCATCCGTCTTCAGACCAAGGGCATGCTCAGTCAACGAGTACTCCGATACGGCAAGAAAGGCCACGTCTCCACCTCGCCCTTCGGGACCGAATCCAAGCCTGACACGTCGCGACAAGCGAAGCATCATCCCTGGGACGTCCATGGGACGCACAGCCCTTGAGGAAGAGGAAGGATCCGTGGCCGATCGTCATCTCTGCGAGTGATAACCGCTCAGTCCCACTCAGGTTCAGTAGAGTACTTTACCGAACTTGGTTGGGTTGTAGGGGTGCGCAATAACTCCGCCCGCGACGAGGTCGAGATCCTTTTCGGACAGCTCTTCTCTGTTTGAAAGCTTTGCCAACCCAGCCGCGAGTTCTTCCTCGGAGAAAGTGAACCCCTCACGGGCGCCCAGGGCAACGACCGCGGCCGGTCCCTCCTGCATGGCCGCCGTGGCCTCAGCCTCCAGCGCTTCGCTCGCCCGAACCTTGTCGTAAAACTGCTCCAAAGCTTCAATGCTCATGATGTATCGCTCCATTCAAAACTCTCCCCTCCTCATCGGCGGAGGGGCCAACTTGAGTCAGAACGTCACGGCGAGTCAGGCTCACCGCAAACTCCCTCTCAGTGGCAGGACGCAACTCCGCAGGCAGAGCCGTTTCGCTTCTGCTGGAGTGGCTCTGGCGTACGAGGCGAAGGTCGTGACAGACGCGTCGGCTCCCCGCTGCCAGAAAACATGTCTCAGAACCGCCGCTTCCCGGTGGGTCAACCGGAAGACGCCGGTCTTGTCTTGATGTGATTTTTCTCGGCAAAATGCTCGGAGCTGGTGCGCCCGCCACCGGCGACTAGATCGAGATCCGCGTCCGAAAGCTCGCCGTCCGTCAGGATCGACCGATGCGACAATGCGGCCGACAGCTCTTCTTCAGTGAACTCGAATCCCCTCAACATCCCCAAGACGACGAGAGCCTCCGGCCCATCTTCAAGGGCGCTCGCCGCGAGCTCCTCAAGCTCCGGGTCAGCGCGAACGCTTTCGTAGAACTTCAGAAGAGAATCTATACTCATGTAATTCTCCGTCCTTCTTGTTTTGCTTTGAATGCCTCGCCGACATGGGCAACAATGCCTGAGTTGAAGAGACCGTCAGTTCGCAATTGATCAACCTGCAGGTTCCGAGACGTCTTTCGCGAGTCAACCGACGTCAGAACGACGGCAAACAACGGCTTGCGCCGAAGATCGTTTCGACACGTTCGGCGATCGGTGCAAAGCGGCGCAGAGTCAGGGCCACCATGCGCGGGCGACTGTCGTAGCTGGTGTAGTAGACCGCGACGGAGTCCCGACCAAGCAGCGCCATCTGCCTCGCGTAGCAATGGTAGTAGGCCCCGACCATGATCCCCCCCTCTCGATAGGCCGGATCGAGATAGGCTTCCAGATAGCGGACCGTCGGCACGTCGGCGTCCCCTTCGACAAGGGGGCGGTGGGACTCGGTTGCAAGCAGCCAGCCAACGAGTTGGCCGTCACGGCGAATGGCAATGCTGTAGTCGGGCGCCAGTTGCTCTGCATTGCGGATCGGTCCCAACATGTCCGCCGCCTCCGGATCCGAGAGATAGCGCTCGACCGCCTCGATGTCCGCGGCATTCAACTCCAGAGGAGCGAAAGCATATGATCGAGGCAGGGCGAGGCGGCCGGCTATGCTGGGCCAGGTACCGACCTCGTCGACCATTTTTCCAACGCGACCAACCACGACAACGCCGCTGGCGCGAGGGCTTGTCCATCCGCCTCGTGCCAACAAGCCTTCCAAAGCCATCCGACCCGATATGGAGCCGTTGTAGCTCGCCCGGCATTCGGCAGCCCCGCGCTCGTGTGCTTCCGTCTGCCAGGCCTCAAGGAGACGTCTTCCAAGCCCCCGCCTGCGTAACGCCGGGGCAACGGCGATCGAGAGCAGCTCGGCCTCTGTGCTTCCAGACGGAAGCGTGCCGACTGCAAGCCCGACCGGACGCGCACCGACAATGACACCAACCGCGATGACATCATCCCGTAGCGGCGCAAGCAACCGGCCGATCTGTCCGAAAGTAAACGAGGAGAAAAGCCCCGCATGGCCCCTGAGCACCGGGAAAGACGCCCTGGGTTGCTTCGCCGCATGGTCGGTTGGCGCCTGTGGCCCGGCGCGCAATCGTGTCTGTGCCTCCGCGAGCATGCCGTAGCTTCTCCGTCCTGTCTCGCAGGCTATGTGGCTTTACTCAGTCAGGAAATAAAGCGGGGCACGTGCTCTTGGGACAATATCGGCGGAGTTTGGGATAGGATGCCGGGAGAGGAGCAGAAACTCGCCGTTCAGGCTTTGGCGTGCAGTTTGTCGAGCCAGGCCTGCATCCAGTTGCTCTCATGAGAACCGATATCGGTCTTCAGACGAATGCCGTCCCGCGCGTTCCGGATCGCTTCGCTCGGGCGAAGGCCATAATATTGCTGGAACGCGCGGGAGAACGCGTTCTCGCTGGCAAATCCGGTCGCATAGGCGAGTTTTGCGACTGACCCTCGCGACGTCCCGATCGAGGCAAGCTTCAGCATGGCGAGTTTCAGCCGCCTCTCGCGGATATAGTCGGCGATGCCACCGAGCGGTTCGAACAGGCGGTAGAGAGCCGAGCGCGACAAGGCAAACTGCCGCATGATCATTTCCGTCGAAAGAGACGGGTTGGTCAGATTGCGCTCGATAAAGACCTGGATCGTTTGAAGGCTGGCATCCATGAGCGTACCGCGCTCGGCGGCCACCGCGGCCGAAAGACCGCTCGACACGAGCACGGACGCGACATCGGCCGCCAGCTTTCCATCCGGGCCGGCAAGCTGCGGCGCAAGCTTGGCCATCGTCAGCATATGTTCGCCCAGTAGGGTTCCAAGCGTGGAGGAGCCATCCAACCGCGCGCCGTGAAGCTCGTCTATGACCCGAGGCATCAGCCGGATCATCGCGCGCGGCAGGATCAGACTGATGATATCCATGTCCGTGGTCTGGCTGCGCATCGGCCGGCTCAGATCGAAACAGACGATGTCCCCAGCAACGCCCCTCGCGAGCCCTCCGTCGGCGTTATAGGCGCACTGACCGTTGACATAGTACTGTATCAGCAGGTGATCGACGCCGGTCGCCGCCACCAGTTCGCTCGAACGATGAAAGCGCTGGGCGACCGCCGACGACTTGCCGATCAGGAAATGCCCGAGATTGTAACTTGCAAGGTCGGCCCTGAAGCCGTCGAGCCCGTCCGTTGCCGGTACCGCGTCGAACAGGCTGGACACGCCAATCCGCCACCGCTCGTAGTTTTCTTCAGGACTCAAGTCCGACGAACGGATCAGCTGGTATTCAATTTGGCTATCGGTCACCTGGATCGCTCTCTACAGGTATTCACTTTCTTCACGCGGCCAATCGGAACTGAGCCAAAGCGTCAAGGAATGCGAGTAACGGGCGGTTCAAGATTAAATACGTTTTCAGATCAAGCCACCGACCAGCATTGCCACCCAAACGACCTTGCATGCGATGTGCAGCGCCTGATCTGCATGAATGGAAATAATCCCGCTGTTCTTGAGCGAGTCAATCAAAAAATGAGCCGCAGTCTCCAGAATTCCGACAAGGAGCGAGCCTGTCGCAAGCCCCGCCAGCCCACCGTGCACGATCGAATGCGCGCCAAGCAGATAGTACCAGGGCACGCCCGGTACCGGCGTCTTCCAGTTCTTGCCGCGCGCCATGAAATCGGTCTGCAGCGGATAATCTCCGAGCGCATGACCGAAGATCAGGAGCGCCAGGGAAACGAGAAAGCCATCCGTCATCATGTCGGGTGTTCCTCGCTGCGGGACAGGCGGGTCAACATGTGTTCGAAACGAGCGCCTGCCAGCGATATCGTGTCGAGAATGCCGTCATCCAGCTCGTCTTCCATCACCGCTCCGGCCTTGAGCCCACTGCGAGAGTTCATGCGCTGGGTGGTGTTGCGCAAGCGGTCCGCGAGGAAGATTGCCAATGCCTTGTAGAAACGTCCGCAGAAGGCCGGGTTTTCATTGAGCCGGGCCTGCAGGTCCGATTTGTCCACCGCCAGGATAAAGGCTCCGTCGGCAGCCTGTACCGTGGCGGACGGAGGCGCCGAGTCCACCAGGGACATCTCTCCCACGACTTCGCCGCGGCCGAGGCGGGCAACCTCTCCGACACCGGAAACCGTCACCGCGACCTCGCCCGACAGGACGAAGAAGAGATCGCTGACCAGTTCGCCCTCGCGAATGAGGACCTGCCCCGGCGCCGCCGCGAACCGCCGCCCCGTGCGGGCCATCCACTCGATATCCTCGTCATCGAGCTGCCCAAGGATGTAAAGCACTTTGCGCATCAGGCCTCGTTCTCCAGGAGTTGGCGACGGGCGAGCGCGTGGAAAAGCCCCCCGGCCTCGATCAGTTGGTCGTAGGTACCGCTTTCGACGAGGCGGCCTTTGTCCATGACGAAAATACGGTCGACCTCGCGGATGGTGGAAAGCCGATGCGCGATGACGATCCGGGTCACCTGCAGCCGGGCCAGCGTATCCGTCACAACCTGCTGGGTCCGGTTGTCGAGGGCGCTGGTCGCCTCGTCGAGAAGCAGGATCTTGGGTTCGTTCACCAGTGAGCGGGCGAGCAGTATTCGTTGCCGCTGGCCGCCTGAAAGCGCTCCGCCGCCGTCGCTCAGAATCGTGTGCATGCCCATGGGCATGGCTTCGACATCCGGCGCGAGAGCGACCAGCCTGGCCGCGGCCCATGCCGCCTCCAGACCGAGCCCGGAGGCTCCCGCGATGTTCTCGTAGATCGAACCCGGCGTGATGCGCCCATTCTGCAGGACAACGCCGATTTCCTTGCGAAGCAGCGTTGGATCGAGCCGGTCCGACGGCTTGCCGTCAAACAGCAGCCCCCCCTCTTCCGGCGTTTCGAAGCCGAGAAGGAGACGCATGATGGTCGACTTGCCGCTCCCGGATTCGCCGACGATGCCAATGTATTCCCCCGGCCTTATGTGGAAGCTGACGTCCCGCAGGATCAACGGGCCGTCGGGCGAGTAGCGAAAGTGCACCCTGTTGAAGGCGATCTCGCCGGAAAGCCTGCCCGGAGCCTCCCGCTCCCGTGAGATCTCCGGCTCCGCCTCGACGATCGGCATCGTCCGGGCGATCAGCGGGTTGATGGTGAGCAGCTCGGACACCGCATTGATCGTCCCCGTCAGCGCGGCGGATACCTGCCCGAACGCCGTGATGAAAGCCACGAACATGCCGGTGGACAGGCTCGCAACGTCAACGGCCGCATCGCTGCCCAGCACCATTGCCTCAAGGGCCGCACTCGCCGTCTCCGACTTCATGACGAGGAGAACGCAGCCGAAGAGGAACAGCAGCG
>JAUVXG010000040.1 GCA_030603685.1 Pleomorphomonas sp. | reverse complement strand
CGGGCGCTCCGAAGCGCCCATTCCGGGAAGGTCATGCTGGGCGGCCTGACCATAGCCGCCGTGCTCGCCGTGCCCATCGTCAACATCCTGACGCCGCTCTATGCAACGGCGCTGATGGTCCATGTGATGAAGCTCACCGAGCGGCAAGGCCGAACCTGACGGCCGGTCAAACCGGCGGCGTTCCGTTGTCGGCCAGCACCTCACCGGCGAGATAGAGCGAGCCGCAGATCAGGATGCGCGGCGCGGGGCCGGACCAGGTGTCGCGAAGATGAGACAACGCGGCGGCCACCCCGGTCGTCGCCATGGCGGTGACACCGGCGCCGCGCGCCTCGGCAGCGAGCGCCTGCGGTTCGCGCGCCGCATCCGATCCGCGAATGGGCACCGTGTAGACGCGCCGGGCGAGACCCGCGAAAGCCTCGAAGAAGCCGACCGGATCCTTCGTGGCCAGCATGCCGGCGATGAGGACCAGCGGCCGGGCCACTCGCTCTTCAAGATCGGCCATCGCCGAGGCGATCACCTCGCCGGCGCCGGGATTGTGGCCGCCATCGAGCCAGATCTCCGCCCCTTGCGGCGCGGCATCGACAATGGCGCCTGCCGTCAGGCGCTGCAGGCGCGCCGGCCATTCGACGCGCTCCATCCCCCGCTCGAAGGCGTCGTGCCCCACACGGAAGCCGCCCGCCCGCACCGCGGCGATGGCCGTGCCGGCGTTGACAACCTGATGGCCGCCGGGAAGGCGGGGCCTCGGCAAGTCCAACAGGCCGTCGATGTCCTGGAATACCAGGCGGCCATGTTCCTCGTATGCCGTCCAGTCCTGGCCGCCGATCATCAACGCTCCCGCGCCGACCTCGGCCGCCACTCGCTCGACGACGGCCACGACGCCATCGATGTTCGGCGACAACACGACCGGTGCACCGGCCTTGATGATGCCGGCCTTCTCGAAGGCGATCTTCTCGACGGTATTGCCGAGATAGGCCTGGTGATCGAGTGAGATCGACGTGATGACGGACACCGCCGGGCGATCGATCACGTTGGTGGAATCGAACCGGCCGCCAAGGCCAACCTCAAGCAGCAGCGCATCGGCCGGCCGTTCGGCAAACAGCAGGAAACCTGCTGCCGTCAGAAGCTCGAACACCGTGATCGCCTCGTCGCCATTAGCCTTCTCGGTACGAGCCAGCGCATCGGCAAAGGGCTCATCCTCGACGAAGCTCGACCTACCCGGCCCGTCGGCGAGGCGAAAGCGCTCGTTGTAACGGACGAGATGCGGCGAGGTATCGGCATGCACCCGGAGGCCTTCGGCCTCCAGAATGGCCCGAAGGAACGCAACCGTCGAGCCCTTGCCGTTGGTGCCCGCGATGTGAAAGACCGGTGGCAGACGACGCTCCGGATTGCCGAGCGCGCCAAGCAGGCGGCGAATGCGGCCGAGCGAAAGGTCGAAGCCTTTCGGCCAACGGGCACCGAGGCGGTCGATGATGTCGAGCGGCGTTTCCATGGCAGCGGTCCGGATGCGGGCGGGTCGCCCGAAAGACACGCGCCGCCCTGACGGCGGCGCGATGAACTGGAAAAAACGAGGCTGCGACCCGTCAGGCAGGGACGAGCGCGGAGCCCTTGGCATGGGTGAGCAGGCGAACCAGGCGACCGATGGTGGCACGCAGCTCGTGCCGGTGCACCACGAGGTCGACCATGCCGTGCTCGTGGAGATACTCGGAGCGCTGGAAGCCCTCCGGCAGCTTCTCGCGAATGGTCTGCTCGATGACACGAGGACCGGCGAAACCGATCAGAGCGCCCGGTTCGGCGAGATGAACGTCGCCCAGCATGGCATAGGACGCGGTAACGCCGCCGAGCGTCGGGTTGGTCAGCACGACGATGTAGGGCAGGCCCGCCTCGCGCAACATCTCGACGGCCACAGTGGTGCGCGGCATCTGCATCAGCGACAGAATGCCTTCCTGCATGCGGGCGCCACCTGAAGCGGTGAACATGACGAAGGCTGCCGAGCGGGCCACGGCTTCTTCCATGCCGCGAATGATCGCCTCGCCGGCAGCGGTGCCGAGCGAACCGCCCATGAAGTCGAAGTCCTGCACCGCGGCAACCACCGCGTTGCCCTCGACCCGACCGGCGCCGACCAGAACGGCATCATCGTTGCCGGTCTTGGCGCGTGAGTCGCGCAGACGATCGACATAGCGCTTCTCGTCGCGGAACTTGAGCGGATCCTGCGTCACGGCCGGAGTCGACAGGGCCTCGTAGTCGCCCTCGTCGAACAGCTGCACGAAGCGCTCCTTCGGAGGCATGCGCATGTGATAGCCGGAGTTGGGGATCACCCACTGGTTGGCTTCGAGGTCGCGGTGGAAAACCATCTCGCCCGTCTCGGGGCACTTCACCCAGAGATTCTCCGGCACGTCGCGCTTGGCGGACCAGAGGGAACGGATTTTCGGGCGGACGACGTTGTTGATCCAGTTCACGGGGAGTTTCGACCTTTGCTCGCGGAACGCCGGCCGGCCATGCCGTTCCCGGCGCGGAACCGGCCGCAGCCAGCCTCGGGGCGCCGCCGTTCCTTCGTCGAGGCTCTCATAGCACAGCCTTCCCCGGGACCAAAGCCGTTTCGCCACGGGGCAAAACCGCCAGATCCCCCACGACCGAGACGACGCTTTTCAGCGGCCTCCGGCCGGGTTAGCCTCGGATCGCTCCAGGAGAACCCCATGCCGCTACCCATCATCGAACGCCGCCGGATCGAAGCGGAGATCGTCGGCCATGTTTATCGCGAACTCGTTCTGCGCATAGGCGAAGGACCGGCACGGGACGTCATCGACGCGGCCATTCGCAAAGCGGCGATCGCTCATGGGGAAAACTGCCGAGCCGACCTCGGTCGAATGCCGGACTTCAAGGATTTCGAGGCCATCCTGCCAGCCTGGACGGCCGAGGATGCCCTGACGATCGAAGTAAAAGAGGTCGGGCCGGATGTCCTTTCCTATGACGTCACTCGCTGCCGGTACGCCGAGACCTATAAGGAAATGGGGCTCGCCGAGATCGGCGCACTGCTCTCGTGCAACCGCGACGCCGCCTTTTGTGAAGGCTACAATCCAGCCATGCGCCTCGAGCGCACCGAAACCATCATGACGGGTGGCCGACGTTGCGATTTCCGCTATCGCCTTGACCGGAACGAAGACTGACCGGTCGCAATGGCGCGCCCTCGGAGCGGTTTTCTTCAAGGCATTTACCTCAAAAACCGTCGTTCACTGAAATTGCCTCCATCTTCCGTTGCCGGTCTTGCATCCGCCGACCAAATCGGATGATGAATGAACGGTCAGAAACGATAGTTACATACACCCGGACGCAAAGGTCTTTCCGGACCTTTGCCGGCGTTGCTTTGGGCCTTCGGTCGTCCGACGCAAGCTGCGCGGCGCGGAAAGAATGTGATGAAAGTCGGGGTTCGCGATATTGCCAGGGAGGCGGGCGTTGCGGTCAGCACCGTATCGCATGTCCTCAATGGGACCGCCTCGATAAGCCGCGAGGTGCGCGACCGCGTTCTGGCCGTGGCGCGCGAGCTTGGCTATCTCGACCAGCGACGCGCCAAGGCGACGATCGCCACCATGGAACGCGTGGTCGTCGCCTTCGACCGGAGTTTCGAAACTTCGGGTGACGCCGCTTTCCGCAATCGGGCCCTTTATCTGGGGCTCAAGAGGGAATGCGAGCGCCGGTCGCTCAAGATTACGACCTTCATTTCGGATGGCGCCGGTTTCGACGCGGGCAAGGTGGAGGAGATCGCCCGCACCGAGAAGGCCAGCGGCATCATCTTGATGAGCGGTGGCGGCCAGCTCGATCTCAGCGACCTCGTCAAGACGGGGCTGTCGATGGTGGTGATGAACGGTGAGGAACGGCTGCGTCGCGCCGACGCGGTGGTGCCGGCAAATCGCTTCGCCGCCAGGGTCGCGGTCCGGCACCTGATCGATGCGGGACACAGCCAGGTGCAGATGCTGGGCACGACGGGTAGCGACCATCTGGCGGCACGACGTAGCGGCTTCATCGAAGCGATCGAAGCCCTGGGCCTTGGCTCGCACGACGCCATTGTGGCCCAGAGGGACAGCGCGGAGGCCGGCGAGGCCGCAATAGCGGCGTGGCTTGGCGAAACCGGCGATCTCGGCGGCGCGACCGCCATTTTCTGCCTCTCCGATCCGCTGGCCGAAGGTGCCATGAGAGCCCTTTTGGCGGCTGGCCTCAATGTGCCGGCCGACGTATCGGTCATTGGCTGCGACGGCATACGGGAGACCCGACCAGCCGGCCTTGTCACGGTTAGCGTCGGCTACGAGCAGCTCGCCGTCTCGGCCCTTGCGATCATCGAATCTCGTCTGATGGTCCCCAAGCCGGCCCGGTCCTGCATTCTGGTCGAGTTCGGCACCGAGCTCATCACGGGGACCACCGTCGGGCCGCCACCCGGTGAACGCGCACAACGAAAAGGTGGTGGCTCGGCGCCGACACGTGGCAGACGCCATCGTCGCGGCAGCATCGGCGGGGGAGGGCCGCATGCGCGTCTTGTTCTTAATCGATCCCACTGATCTCAGACGCTGGCAGGCCGAGGCGATTGCCGGCGTGTTGGCCGTTACCGGCGGCAGCGGCGCCATGGCCGCGGTAGGCGGCCCGCCGCCCGCCGGCCTGCTCGATTTCTGTCTTGCCTTCGAGGCCCTCGCCTTTCGCCGACCGCTCAGCGAACCACTCGGCCGATTGTCGCCATCAGCGCTCGATCTGCCCGCCGGCGATCCGGACGCCGATCTCGTCATCGACCTTGCTGCGGCGGCCGAGATTTCCGGCGACCGGCTGCTGATCACGGTCGGCGGCGCCGGGGTCGCCACCGGCGCCGCCGATGCCATCATGGCCGGCGAAGAACCGTTTCTCGATCTCATTGCGATAATCGGAGAGACACAACGCCTCGTCGGCCGTTGGCACATCGCCGTCGAGGATCGGCGGCAGCTCGGGTCCGGAATGTCCATCACCACCGCCCGGGCGATCGAAATGCTGAGCCTGGCGGCCGGGCAACTGGCAGCCGGCGCCACCCTTCATGATCTCACGCTGCCACGCGTCGAGGCCGACCCGCCGCCGCGCCGCGCCGGCAACCCCGGCCGCTTCGCCGCCGCAACCTTCGCACGCTCGCTTGCCAACCGCCTGGAGCGCCTCGTGCGCAACCCGCCCAACTGGGCTGTCGCCTGGCGGGCCGACGAGACCGGTGAGGGCGCGCTGCCGATCATTGCCGGCCGTCCCTGGCGACGGATCGCCGATGACGGTGATCGATTTTACGCCGATCCTTTCCTGGTGCGACATGGTAACCGCACCGTCCTGCTGGTGGAAGAGTTTCCGTTCGCCACGCAAAAGGGCATCATATCCGCCCTGGACGTCGGTGCCGATGGCCCCATCGGTACGCCTCGGCCGGTGATCGAGACCGAGTGCCACCTGTCCTATCCCTTTGCCTTCGAGGAAGACGGTGCACTCTTCATGATTCCGGAAACATCCGGCCAACGCCAGGTTCAGCTTTGGCGGGCGGTCGAGTTTCCCGATCGCTGGGAGCAGGTGGCCGTCCTGCTCGACGACATCGACCTGGGTGACGCCACCCTTCTTCAGGTGGGCGGCCGCCGTTACCTCTTCGGCTCGGTGCGCCCACACTGGGGCTCCAGCTGGGACGGACTTGCCATATTCACCGCCGAGAAACTTGCCGGACCGTGGGTTCCATTGTTCGCCGGTCCTGCCAAGGTCGACGTCGCCTCGGCTCGGCCGGCCGGCCGGATGTTTTCGGCGGCCGGCGGCATCATCCGCCCCTTCCAGGATAGCGCCGGCGGTTACGGCGCCGGTCTCGGTTTCGCCCGCATCGATCGTCTCGATACCGGCGGCTACGCCGAGACGGCCCTTGTCGCGTTGCGGCCGGCACCGCCGCTGTCGGGTCTGCATACCTACAACCGAGGTGGTGGCCTGGAGGTCATCGACGTTATCGCCGGTGGCGGGGCAGACGTCGTCACTCCATAATGCCCAGACCGATTACCAACGGTGTCGGCGC
Source organism: Pleomorphomonas sp. (assembly GCA_030603685.1). Lineage (GTDB taxonomy): Bacteria > Pseudomonadota > Alphaproteobacteria > Rhizobiales > Pleomorphomonadaceae > Pleomorphomonas. The sequence goes on along the minus strand of JAUVXG010000040.1, from coordinate 21,304 downwards.
GGGCCGCAATCCATGATCTCCACCCGCTGATAGCGGACGATCCGACCCCAGGGATCGACGATCGGTCGGTTGACCCAGCGAGGCCGGCACGTCGGCGGCGGGCCCCAGCTATGACGCGGCGGTCCCCAACCCGGCCGGCCCCAGCTCGGCCCCGGAGGCGGTCCCCAGCCCCACCGCGGGGGCGGAGGTGGCACACGCGGACCATCGTGGTAGCCGAAACCGAAATAGACGCCGTCAGCCGCGGCGGTCGTTGCAGTTCCGGCAAGGCCCGCGGCGGCGACCAACGCCACAGCGAGGGAGGCGACAAGGGTAGCGAGAAGACGCCTGTGAAACATGGACGGCCCTCCTTGGAGCGCGAACCCTCCGGTTTCCCGCCGGAGAGTCATCTTGAACATGTTTCTACACCGTTTCCCTTGAACCAACCCTGAGGCTCGCGTTCATCGGCCATTCAGCTTTTCAGCCGACAGTTCACCATGAAAGCTGAGGCCGATGACCGAACCCGCTCCCCTCATCACCATGGCGCCCGACCTCGCAGCCGCCGTTCTGGACTGGCAGCGCTGGCTGGCCGATCTGCGTCGCCTCAGCCCACGCACCGTCGAAGCCTATGGACGCGACGCGGACGATTTCGTCCGTTTCCTGACGGGTCACCTTGGCGCCCCTCCCGCCATTGCCGACCTCGGCCGGCTGTCGCCGGCAGATTATCGCGCTTTCCTGGCGCGCCGTCGACGCGATGGACTTGCCGCGCCGAGTCTTGCGCGTGGGCTTTCCGGCATACGCTCGCTGATTCGTTTCCTCGAGAAGCGCGGAGAAGCGACGAGTGCTGCCGTGAACGCCGTCGCCGCGCCGAAAACGCCCCGCCGGCTACCACGCCCGCTTGGTGTCGCCGACGCGCTCACGATGGTGTCCGATGCCGGCGCTCTGGCGGAAGAACCATGGGTCGCGGCGCGCGACGCTGCCGTGTTGGCATTGCTCTACGGGGCTGGCCTGCGCATTTCCGAGGCTCTCTCCCTGACCGCCGCCGAAGCTCCGCCGGAAGCGGGAGGCGCGGTGCGCATAACCGGCAAGGGCGGCAAGACACGTCTGGTGCCGGTGTTGCCCGCCGTCGGCCGGGCCGTGGCCAGCTACGTTCGCCTCGTGCCCTTTCGCCTCGCCCCGCATGAACCGCTGTTCCGTGGCGTAAAGGGCGGCCCATTGTCGCCGCGCATCATCCAGCTCGCCATTCAGCGCCTGCGCGGGGCCCTGGGCCTTCCCGAGACGGCGACGCCACATGCCCTGCGGCACTCCTTCGCCACGCATCTTCTCGGCTCGGGGGGTGATCTCCGCACCATCCAGGAACTGCTCGGCCCCGCCAATCTTTCGACAACGCAGGTCTATACCTCGGTCGATGCCGAGCGGCTGGTCGCCGCCTGGAAGGGGGCGCATCCGCGCGCGTGAAGCCGACGCTTCCCTCGCCGGCCGGCTTTCCTTAGCCAACCCGATGGCTTAAGGATTGCTACTTAAGCCCAACTGCCGGGAGGCCCGTCCGGGCCGCGACCTTTCTTGAACGCCTCTTCTGCTCCTTCCGCCGGCACACCCTGGCTCGGGTACGGCTTTGCCGCCCTCGGGGCAGTGCTGTTCGCCTCCAAAGGTATCCTCATCAAGCTCGCCTTTGCCGAGGGCGTGGACACGTTGACGCTGCTTGCGCTGCGGATGGGCCTATCCGTACCGGTTTATGTCGCCGTCGGTTTCCTGGCCTACGCTCGGGAGCGTCAGCGGGTTGTCCCGATGCCGGCCTATGCCAAGGCGTTGCTGATCGGCGTCATCGGCTACTGGTTTTCCTCCTACGCCGACTTCAAGGGTCTCGAGACGCTGACGCCACAGTTCGAGCGTCTGATCCTGTTCACCTATCCGCTTTTCGTGCTGTTGATCGGCGCGGCTCTGTTTCACATGCCTTTGCGATGGAAACCGCTCGCGGCCTTCGGCCTGGCCTATCTCGGCCTTGCCGTGGTGTTCCTGGCCGATTTCGAGACGGGCGGCGGTGACATTGTCGTCGGTGCCCTTTGGGTGTTGGGCGCCGCCGTCACCTTCGCGCTCTACCAGTTGCTCGCTGGCGGCAGCATCGCCGTGATGGGCGCGCCACTGTTCACCTCGGTCGCCATGACCGGCGCCGCAGTGGTGATCCTGATTCTATTCCTGCTCACCCATCCGCTGTCGGCGCTTCTCGTGTCCGAGAGAGCCTTTGCGCTCGCCGTGGCGCTGGCCATCGGCGCCACGATATTGCCGAGCTTTCTGATGAGTGCGGCGCTGTCGCGCATTTCGGCCGCAGCCAACTCCACCATCGGGACTCTGTCTCCGGTGGTGACGCTGTTCCTCGCCGTCCTGATCCTGGACGAGCCGCTTCGCGCGGTCGATCTTCTTGGCACGGCGCTGGTGGTGGGCGGCGTCGGTCTGTTCACCGTTGTCGATCGACGCCGTTGAGCGGTCAGGCGTGGATCGCTCGCTTGTCGACGGCGAGCGCCGCTTCCTTCACGGCTTCCGACAGCGTCGGATGGGCATGACAGGTGCGGGCAAGATCCTCTGCGGAACCTGAGAACTCCATGAGGACCGCTGCCTCGGCGATCGCCTCGCCGGCTCCAGGGCCGATGATGTGAACGCCGAGTACGCGATCGGTTTCGGCGTGCGCCAGCACCTTGACGAAGCCGTCAGTCTTGAGGATCGACTTGGCGCGGCCATTGGCGATGAAGCTGAACTTGCCGGACTTGTAGGGCACGCCGGCCGACTTGAGGTCTTCCTCGGTCCGGCCGACGGCGGCAACCTCGGGCGAGGTGTAAACCACAGCCGGGATAACATCGTAATTGACGTGGCCCGCCTTGCCGGCAAGGAGTTCGGCAACAGCGATGCCCTCGTCCTCTGCCTTGTGGGCCAGCATGGGGCCGGTGATGACATCGCCTATGGCATAGATGCCCGGCACGTTCGTCGCATAGTGCCCATCGACTTCCACGCGTCCCTTGCCATCGAGCTTGACGCCGACCTCGGCAAGGCCGAGCCCTTCGGTAAAGGGCTTGCGGCCGACCGCCACCAGCACGACGTCGGCATCGAGGGTTTCCGCTTCGCCACCGGCGGCCGGCTCGAAATGAACCTTGCCGGCGTCGACGCCGGTTACCTTGCGCCCGAGCTTGAAGGTGAATCCCTGGCGCTCCAGCAGTTTCTGGAATGTCTTCGCCACCTCGCCGTCGAGGCCAGGAAGGATGCGGTCGAGATATTCGATCACCGTGACGCGCGCGCCGAGGCGCTGCCAGACCGAACCAAGCTCGAGACCGATGACGCCGGCGCCGATCACCACCAGATGCTCGGGGACTTTTTCCAGCGACAGCGCACCGGTCGAGGACACCACGCTCTTCTCGTCGACGGTGATGCCCGGCAAGCCCGCCACATCCGAGCCGGTCGCGACCAGGATGTTCTTCGCATCGACAACCGTCTTGTCGCCACCCTCGGAGGTCACTTCCACCTTGCCCGCGGCGACGATGCGGCCGGTGCCGCGGTGGACGGTGATCTTATTCTTCTTGAACAGGAAATCGATGCCCTGGACGTTGCTGCGGACGGTGGCGTCCTTATGTCCCATCATTGCCGCGAGATCGAGTTCGGGCGCACCGACCTTGACGCCGAGCTTGGCGAAGACATGTCCCGCCTCGTGGAACATCTCGGACGCATGCAACAGCGCCTTGGACGGAATGCAGCCGATATTGAGGCAGGTGCCGCCGTGGCTGGCGCGCTTCTCGACGACGGCGACGTTCATGCCGAGCTGGGAGGCGCGGATGGCAGCCACATAACCGCCGGGACCGGTACCGATGACAACGAGATCGAAGGACATGATGGCACTCCTCTGAAGCTGCGGCGGCTTGTGTTCAGGTGCGCAACGCGAAAATCATTCGGCTCGCGAAAGAGCGAGACGGACGCTGAAGGCGATGAAGACCGCGCCGGTTACGCGATTGATCCAGAGACCGGCTCGCGAAAAGGCGTTCCTCACCTTCGGCATGGTCAGAAAACAGGAGACGGCCGAAAACCAAAGGATGAGGCAGGCGGCCATGACAAGTCCATAGCCGCCCTTCACCAAGGCCGGCGTTTCGTGGCTGACCAGCACCGAGAACAGGGACAGGAAGAACAATATCGGCTTGGGATTGAGGGCGTTGGTCAGGAAACCGAGACCGAAGGCGCGGAGATTGCTCATGGGCGTTGCAAGCCGGACGCCGGGCTCGGGCAATGTCGGCGCAGGCGCTCGCAACGCCATGATGCCCATGTAGGCCAGATAGGCGGCACCGGCCCACTTGATCACCGAAAACAGCAGCAGGGACTGCGAGACGATCAGCCCGAGACCGAGGATGGTATAGGTGAGGTGGAACAGCAGCGAGGTGCCGACGCCAAAGGCCGTGAGGATACCGGCTCGCCTGCCGTGAACAAGGCTCTGCCGCATGACCATGGCGGTGTCCGCGCCGGGGGCCACGATGGCGAAGGAGAAGACCGCCATGACGCTGGCCAGTTCGCCGAGATAGGGAGACATCGGCTTCCTTTCGAGTATCGGACCGCTCACGTTGGCGGACGGAGAGCATAATGGACCGGATCAACGGGCATCCTCCCTCCGCTTGGGAGGGAGGCCGGAGATCATGCAGGGTCCGCTTGTGCTAGAGATCGAGGACGAGCCGCTGCGGCTCTTCGAGGTTCTCCTTGACGCGGACGAGGAAGGTCACTGCCTCTTTGCCGTCGATGACGCGGTGATCGTAGGACAGCGCCAGATACATCATCGGACGGATCTCGATCTTGCCGCCGACCACCATCGGTCGCTCCTGGATCTTGTGCATGCCCAGGATGCCCGACTGCGGCGCGTTGAGGATCGGCGTCGACATCAGCGAGCCGTAGACGCCACCGTTGGAGATGGTGAAGGTACCGCCCTGCATCTCCTCGATGCGGAGGAGACCGTCGCGGGCGCGCTTGCCGTACTCGCCGATCTTCTTCTCGATGCCGGCAATGGACAGCTGGTCCGCATCGCGGACGACCGGTACGACGAGGCCCTTGTCGGTGCCGACCGCAACGCCGATGTGGTAGTAGTTCTTGTAGATGAGGTCTTCGCCGTCGATCTCGGCATTGACGGCCGGGATCTCCTTCAACGCCTGGACCACGGCCTTCACGAAGAAGCCCATGAAGCCGAGCTTGACGCCGTGCTTCTTCTCGAACAGCTCCTTGTAAGACGCCCTCAACGCCATGACGCCGGTCATGTCCACCTCGTTGAACGTGGTGAGCATGGCGGCCGTGTTCTGCGCCTCCTTCAGGCGGCGGGCGATGGTCTGGCGGAGCTTGCTCATCCGGACCCGCTCTTCGCGGCCGGCATCGTCGGTCGCGACCGGGGCGCGGGGCGCGGACGGAGCGGCGGCCGGTGAGGATGAACTCTGAACGGCGGCGACCGCGGCGAGCACGTCTTCCTTCAGCACCTGGCCGCGCTTGCCCGAACCGCTCTCCACACTGGTGCCGGTTTCGGCCATGACGCGGGCGGCGGCGGGTGACGGCGGCACCGGCGCGGCGGCCTTGACGGGCTCGGCCGGCTTGGCGGCAGCGGCAGGTTCCGCCGGCTTGGCCGGTTCGGTTGGCTTCGGCGCCTTTTCGGCTTCGGGCGCCTTCGGCGCGGGAGCAGCCTCGGACGCCGCTCCGAGCGACCCCAGAACGGCGCCGACGCCGACGGTCTCGCCGGCCTCGACCAGGATTTCGGACAGCGTGCCATTGGCCGGCGCCGGCACCTCGATGGTGACCTTGTCGGTCTCGAGTTCGACCAGAGGCTCTTCCGCCTTCACGGCTTCGCCGACTTTCTTGAACCAACGGCCGATGGTGGCCTCAGTAACCGATTCGCCGAGCGTCGGGACGCGGATCTCGTTGCTCATTTGAGCTTCTCTCCAGATGCGAAAAGGGGTGGAGGCGGCCGTGTGGCCGCCCCCGAGGACCGTTCAGCCGAGCGCTTCGTCGAGGAAGGCGGCGAGCTGGGCGAGGTGCTTGGACATCAGACCGGTGGCGGTGGCCGCCGCCGGTGCTCGTCCGGCATAGCGGGCGCGCGGGTTCTTGGCGCCGATCTGCTTCAGGACCCATTCGAGATAGGGATCGATGAAGGTCCAGGAGCCCATGTTCTTGGGCTCTTCCTGGCACCAGACGTGCTCGGCGGTGGGGAAACGGCCGAGTTCGTTGACCAGCGCCTTTGCCGGGAAGGGATAGAGCTGCTCGACGCGCAGGAGATAGACGTCGTCAACGCCACGCTTCTCGCGCTCCTCGAGGAGATCGTAATAGACCTTGCCGGAGCACATCACCACGCGGCGAATCTCGGCGTCCGGCTTCAGGCGCACGGTGACCGTTCCGGGATCCGATTCGGCGTGGTCCCACAGCAGACGGTGGAACGAGGTCTCCTCTCCCATGTCGGCGAGCCTGGACACCGCCCGCTTGTGACGCAAGAGCGACTTCGGCGTCATCAGGATCAGCGGCTTGCGGAAATCGCGCGTCAGCTGACGCCTGAGGATATGGAAGTAATTGGCCGGCGTCGTGCAGTTGGCGACCTGCATGTTATCCTCTGCGCAAAGCTGCAGCCAGCGCTCGAGGCGAGCCGACGAATGCTCCGGCCCTTGGCCTTCGTAGCCATGCGGCAGGAGGCAGACGAGACCGGACATCCTGAGCCACTTGCGCTCACCGCCGGAAATGAACTGGTCGAAGACGACCTGCGCACCGTTGGCGAAGTCGCCGAACTGCGCTTCCCAAAGGGTCAGCGCATTGGGGCGAGCCAGCGAGTAGCCGTACTCGAAGCCGAGCACCGCCTCTTCCGACAACATCGAGTTGATGGCCTCGAAGGGCGCCTGCTCCGGGGACAGATTGGCAAGCGGGATATAGCGCGCTTCCGTCTCCTGATCGTAGAGCACGGCATGGCGCTGGCTGAAGGTCCCGCGCTCGCAGTCCTGGCCCGACAGTCGGATCTTGTGACCGCCAAGAGCCAGAGACCCGAACGCCAGGGCCTCGCCAAGCGCCCAGTCGATGCCCTCGCCAGTTTCGATCGCCTTCTTGCGGGCGTCGAGAAAGCGCTGGATCGTCCGGTGGGCGCTGAAGGTCGGCGGCACCGTGTTGATCTTGAGGCCGATTTCCCTGAGCGTATCGATGTTGACGCCGGACTGGCCGCGCCGCTGTTCGTCGAAGCTGTCGGCCACCCTGAGGCCGGCCCAGGCACCGTCGAGCCAGTCGGCCTTGTTGGGCTTGTAGGCTTGTCCCGCCTCGTACTCCTGGTCGAGCTTCTGGCGGAAGGCAGCCTGCATGCCGATCACTTCATCCTGGGAGACGACACCCTCGTCGATCAGCTTCTTGGCGTAGATCTGCAGCGTCGTCGCATGGCCGCGGATCTTGGAGTACATGATCGGCTGGGTGAAGCCCGGCTCGTCACCTTCGTTGTGGCCGAAGCGGCGATAGCAGATCATGTCGACCACCACCGGCTTGTGGAACTTCTGCCGGTAGTCGATGGCGACCTTGGCGGCATAGACCACCGCTTCGGGATCGTCGCCGTTGACGTGCAGGATCGGTGCCTCGACCATCTTGGCGACGTCGGATGGATAGGGCGACGACCGCGAGAAGTGCGGGTTGGTGGTGAAGCCGATCTGGTTGTTGACGATGAAGTGGATCGAGCCGCCGACCCGATGGCCGCGCAGTTGGCTGAGGCCGAAGCACTCGGCAACCACCCCCTGACCGGCGAAGGCGGCGTCTCCGTGCAGCAACAGCGGCAGCACCTTGACGCGTTCGTGCAGCGGGATGATGTCGCCTTCCCAGACGGTGGCCGAAACGTCCTGCTTGGCGCGCACCTTGCCGAGCACCACCGGGTTGACGATCTCGAGGTGCGAGGGGTTGGGCGTCAGGCTGAGATGCACCTTGTTGCCGTCGAACTCGCGATCCGAGGAGGCGCCGAGGTGGTACTTGACGTCACCCGAGCCCTCGACGTCGTCTGGTGCATAGGAGCCGCCCTTGAACTCGTGGAACAGGGCCCGGTGCGGCTTGGCCATCACCTGGGTCAGCACGTTGAGGCGCCCGCGATGCGGCATGCCGAGCACGATTTCCTTCACGCCGAGATTGCCGCCGCGCTTGATGATCTGCTCAAGCGCCGGGATCATGCTTTCACCGCCGTCGAGGACGAAGCGCTAGGTGCCGGTATACTTGACGTCGAGGAACTTTTCGAAGCCTTCCGCTTCGATCAGCTTGTTGAGGATGGCCTTCTTGCCATTCTCGGTGAACTCGATCTGCTTGTCCGGCCCTTCGATGCGCTCCTGGATCCAGGCCTTCTCCTCGGGAGAGGAGATGTGCATGAACTCATAGCCGATGGTGCCGCAGTATGTGCGCTTCAGGATCTCGATCATCTGGCGCACGGTGGCGTACTCGAGGCCGAGCACGTGGTCGATGAAGATCGGCCGGTCCATGTCGGCTTCGGTGAAGCCGTAGCTCGCCGGATGCAGCTCCTCGTGATCGAGCTTCTTGGCGACACCGATCGGATCGAGATCGGCGTGGAGATGACCACGCATGCGATAGGCGCGGATCATCATGATGGCGCGTACCGAATCGAGCGTCGCCTGCCGCAACTCGTCTGCGGTGATGCCGGCCGGCTGCGCCTTCGCCTCGATCTTCTTCTCGAGAATTTTGCTGGCTTCCGGCCAGTTGCCGTCGAGCGCGGAGACAAGTTCGCCATTGGCCTTCGGCGGCCAGTCGGATCGTGACCAGCTGGCACCCCGTGCGCTCCGCGCCGTCGCCGGCTCAGACAGCGCGTCGAAGACCTCCCGCCATTCGGGATCGACCGAGTCGGGATCGGCGAGGTAGCGAGCCTCTAGTTCCTCGATATAGGCAGCGTTTCCGCCATAGAGGAACGAGGTTCCGGCCAAAGCGTCGTTATCGTTCTGCCGTGCCATGTGCGTTTCGGAGCCGTCCGCTCCGTCCTCGCGTTCCGGCGACAGCAGGATCGCTTCGCCGTGGGTAGATGGGGATCCCGCGGGCGGCGGCAACCGCCCCCCACGAGGTCCTTTCGGATGGTGAGGCGCTATGCCTCAACCCTTCAGGCGTTCGGCCAGCGTGCGGCCGAGCTGTGCCGGTGACGGCGACACGACGATGCCGGCCGCCTCCATGGCGGCGATCTTGTCTTCGGCCCCGCCCTTGCCGCCGGAAATCACCGCGCCGGCGTGTCCCATGGTGCGGCCGGGCGGCGCCGTGCGGCCGGCGATGAAGCCGACGGTCGGCTTCATGCGGCCACGCCTGGCTTCGTCCTTCAGGAACTCGGCCGCCGCCTCCTCGGCCGAGCCGCCGATTTCGCCGATCATGACGATCGACGTCGTCTCGGGATCGGCGAGGAACAGTTCCAGCACGTCGATGAACTCCGTGCCCTTGACCGGGTCGCCGCCAATGCCGACGGCGGTCGTCTGGCCAAGGCCTTCGTTCGTAGTCTGGAACACCGCTTCGTAGGTCAGGGTTCCCGAGCGCGACACGATACCGACCGAACCCCGGCGGAAGATGGAGCCGGGCATGATGCCGATCTTGCATTCGCCCGGCGTCAGCACGCCCGGGCAGTTCGGCCCCAGCAGACGCGACGCAGAGCGATCGAGCCGGGCCTTCACCTTCACCATGTCGAGCACCGGAATGCCTTCGGTGATGGTGACGATCAGAGGCATTTCGGCGTCGATCGCCTCGATGATCGAGGCACCGGCGGCCTTGGGCGGCACATAGACCACGGAGGCGTTGGCGCCGGTCTTCTCGCGGGCTTCGGCCACGGTGTCGAACACCGGAAGAACCGCCTTGCTGCCGTCGGGCAACGTGCCTTCCCAGGTGGAGCCGCCCTTGCCCGGAGTGACGCCGGCGACCATCTTGGTGCCGCAGTAACCGAGGGCCTGCTCGGTGTGGAACGTGCCGGTCTTGCCGGTCAGGCCCTGGACGATGACCTTGGTGTCCTTGTTGACGAGGATGGACATCGCGTCAGGCTCCCTTCACGGCGGCGACGATCTTGCGGGCAGCATCGTCGAGATCGTCGGCGGCGATGACGTCGAGGCCGCTCTCTGCAATGATCTTCTTGCCGAGGGCGACGTTCGTCCCCTCGAGGCGGACAACCAGAGGCACCTTCAGCCCAACCTCACGCACGGCGGCGATGACGCCTTCGGCGATGACGTCACACTTCATGATGCCGCCGAAGATGTTGATCAGGATGCCCTTCACGGCCGGATCGGCGGTGATGATCTTGAAGGCCGCCGTCACCTTCTCGCGGGACGCGCCGCCGCCAACATCGAGGAAGTTGGCCGGCTCGGCACCGTAGAGCTTGATGATGTCCATTGTGGCCATGGCCAGACCGGCGCCGTTGACCATGCAGCCGATGTTGCCGGAGAGCGCCACATAGGCGAGATCGTGCTTGTGGGCCTCGATTTCCTTCTCGTCTTCCTCGGTGAGGTCGCGCAATGCCTCGACGTCGGGGTGACGGAACAGCGCGTTGCCGTCGAAGGACACCTTGGCGTCGAGCAGGCGCAGATGTCCGTCCTTCAGCACGATCAGCGGATTGATCTCGAGAAGGCTCATGTCCTTGTCGACGAAGGCCCGGTAGAGCAACGGAAACAGGGTCTCGGCATCCTTGGCCGCCGCGCCTTCGAGCTTCAGCGCGGCCACGATGGCTGCGACGTCGGCGGGGGTAACGCCGGCGTCCGGATCGATGGCGACGGTAACGATCTTCTCGGGCGTATCGTGGGCGACGGTTTCGATGTCCATGCCGCCCTCGGTGGAAACCACGAAGGCGATGCGACCGACGGCGCGATCGACCAGCAACGAGCAGTAGAGCTCGCGAGCGATGTCGGCGCCATCCTCGACATAGAGCCGGTTCACCTGCTTGCCGGCCGGCCCAGTCTGCTTGGTGACCAGCGTCGCGCCCAGCATCTCGCGCGCGAATCCCACAACCTCATCCACCGAGCGCGCCAGGCGGACACCGCCCTTGTCGCCGGCCGACGCTTCCTTGAACCGCCCCTTGCCACGGCCACCAGCATGGATCTGGCTTTTCACGACCCAGAGCGGACCGGGGAGAGACCGGGCGGCCGCTTCCGCCGCGTCGGCGGAAAAGACGGGTACGCCAGCGGCTACAGGCGCGCCGAACCCCTTGAGCAGGGCCTTGGCCTGGTATTCGTGGATGTTCATCCGGAAGTCCTTGGCTGAGGTGGGAGAGGCTGACTGAGTGAAAATGCGGATGGATTCGCCAGAGACGAAAAGGCCGGGTCGCCGTCTGGCGGCCCGGCCCATGCTTTCAGCAGATCAGGCCAGCGCAGGCGCGATGGTCTTGCAGGCTTCGATGAGGCCCTTGACCGAGGCGACCGACTTCTCGAAGCCGGCCTTCTCGTCGGACGACAGCTCGAGATCGACGATCTTCTCGACGCCACCGGCGCCGATCAGGGCCGGCACGCCGACGTAGGTGTCGGTGACGCCGAACTCGCCCTTGAGGTAGGAAGCCACCGGCAGGATGCGCTTCTTGTCCTTGAGGTAGGACTCGGCCATGGCGATGGCCGAAGCGGCCGGGGCGTAGAAGGCCGAACCGGTCTTCAGCAGGGCGACGATCTCGCCACCGCCCTTGCGGGTGCGGTCAACGATGGCGTCGAGCTTCTCCTGGGTGGTCCAGCCCATCTTCACCAGTTCCGGCAGCGGCACGCCACCGACCGTCGAGTAGCGGATCAGCGGAACCATGTCGTCGCCGTGGCCGCCGAGGGTCATGGCATGGACGTCCTCGACCGAAACGCCGAACTCGTCCGACAGGAAATAGCGGAAGCGGGCCGAGTCGAGCACGCCGGCCATACCGACGACCATGTGGGTCGGCAGACCGGAGAACTTCTGCAGCGCCCACACCATGGCGTCGAGCGGGTTGGTGATGCAGATCACGAAGGCCTTCGGAGCATACTTGGCGATACCGGCGCCAACCTGTTCCATAACCTTGAGGTTGATGCCGAGGAGGTCGTCGCGGCTCATGCCGGGCTTGCGCGGCACGCCGGCGGTGACGATCACCACGTCGGCGCCTTCGAGCGCCTCATAGCTGTTGGTGCCGGAAAGCTTGGCATTGAAGCCTTCGACAGGGGCGGTTTCCGCCAGATCCAGGGCCTTGCCCTGCGGCACGCCGTCCATGATGTCGAACAGAACGACATCGCCGAGTTCCTTCTGGCCGGCCAACAGGGCCAGCGTGCCGCCGATCTGGCCAGCACCAACGAGAGCGATCTTTTTCCGCGCCATTGATTATTACCTTTCCCTTTACGTAAAGGTTAGTTAGATCGAAATCGATCGGCATGGAATTACAATGATCGACAGTCGCGTGCAAGCGAGACTATCGGGGAAAGTCAACTTTTCACGAAGACGAGACCGGTTTGCCGGCCCACTTCTTCATGCGGTAGGTGACGTACGAGTAATGCTCTCCCTGGTTGATTGACCAGCAGCCCGACTGGCCGCGCGACGCAGCCACACCTCGGTACGCATCTCGACGAGACGCGACGCCGTGCGGGCGAACTCGAATGCCTCGTTTCCCTCGGCTGCGACGTAGAGTTCGGTCGGTTCGGAATCCGCCGTCAGGACGAGCGCGCAGCCGGCATCGTAGAGCACGTCGACCAGCGTGATGAAGCGCTTTGCCCTGTTGCGCTCGGCGGAGGCGATACGGGGCACATCGGTCACCATGACAAGCTCGAAATGGCGCGCGATCGCGCGATAGTCGGCGGCGCCGAGCGGCCGGTCACAAAGCTCGGAAAAGGTGAAGCGGGCCCGCCCGTCGGCGGCGCGCCGCACATGGATGAGTCGTCCTTTGACGCGCAAATCGCGCTCGGCCTCGCCACCGGCCGAAAAGTCCTGCCAGAGGCGCTCGGCAGCGGCATCCGTAACCGGTCCAAGAGGAGAGAGATAGACGTCGGCCGCCGAGAGCCCCTCGAGCCGATGATCGATGCCATCCCGAAGATGGACGACCTCGCAATGCGCCTTGAGGATGCCGACGAAAGGAAGGAAACTCTGGCGGTTGAGACCGTTCCAGTAGAGACGATCGGGGGCGACGTTGGAGGTCGCGACCAGAGTGAGGCCAAGGTCAAAGAGGCGGCCGAACAGACGGCCGAGCAGCATGGCGTCGGCAATGTCCGTCACCGAGAACTCGTCAAAGCAGAGGAGTTCCACCTCGTCCGCAAGGGTCCGCGCCACGATTTCGACGGGATCGCGCTGATCACCAGCCGCCATGGCTCGCCTCGCCGCGGCGATGGCCTCGTGCATGTCGGACATGAAGGCGTGAAAATGCTGCCTGCGCTTTCTGTCGATCGGCGCGGCCTCGTGGAAACGGTCCATCAGAAGCGTCTTGCCGCGCCCGACACCGCCCCAGACGTACAGACCGCGCACCGCCGGCGTCGACCCTACGGGAATGAGGCCGAGGAAACGACGACGTGGACGTGGGGCGGCAAACCTTCCGAGCAGTCGATCGAAGGCCAAGGCAGCCTGCCGCTGGGCAGTGTCGGCGATCAACCGGCCGGCGGCCACTTCGCCATCGAGCCAATGGACGATTTGGCCGGCCGGTCCGTCCGCCACCATTCCGCGGTCAGCCGCGGAAGAACTGCACGCCGCGCTTGCTGACGTCGGTCAGACCGGAATAGCGATTGGGTGCCGCGGCATAGAGACGAGCCACGACGGCGCCGGAGGCATCCTTCAGCAATATCTCCTTGCCGGCGACGTCCCAAGCGCCCACGGCCTTCAGCTCGTCGGACACGCAACCGCGAGTCGACGCCCGATAGCCGCCACTCCAGGTGGTGAGGTTCATCGAGAGCTGGCAGGTTTCACCGGCCGAAGCCAGGGTCCAGCCTCCGATCAGATCGGCCTTGCGCACTTCGGTCGCGGTGGCCGGATCGACCGTCGGCTGAGCCAGCGTGACATCGGTCGTCGGCTGCGACATGACCGGAGCAACCGGTGCCGGCAGAGCCTGGCTCGCCACGGGATTGACGGGCTGGGGTGCCAGCGGAGCGATGCGCGGCGGAGGCGGTGCGTAGCTGCCGCAGGCAGCAAGTGCGAGGACGGAAACGACGGAGGCGGCGGCGGTGATGCGCATCAGGTGAGGCTCCCAAGGGACGAAGAGAGGGCGCCGTGGCTCCCGGCGTGATTCTCTCCAATCATGGCGGCAGATGATAGACGCCCCCGCCCCGAAGGGGAACCGGAGGCTGAAGAAACTTCAAAATAGAAATAAATGCTCATCGTCGACGTTGCACGAAAGACGCGAAGGCAGCAAGATGCTCCTTGGGGGGACCACGTCGTATGTTGTCATTTGTTGCGCGCGTGTTCGGACTTGCATTGTTTGCCATCGGCGTCGTTGCGCTGATTTCCGACGGCATTTCGTCGATCGCAGCCGACGCGGTGGTGATGACGCCGCTGTCCGAGAGCCTGTCGCTGATTGCGCCGGATTTCGTAGAGCAGATCGAGGCCGTGCTGAAGCCCCTCGTCGGCGAAGCGACGTGGGCCGAGTGGGGCTCCGTGGTGCTCGCCTGGCCGACTCTCGCCGTTGCCGGCATCTCGGGCATCTTTCTGATGCTGGCCGGAGCCCGCCGTTCGCCACGCCCGACGAAGAGCCATGTCGGCTTCACCATCTGAAAAGGTCGTGCTCGGCATCGATGCTGCCTGGACCTTGGCCAATCCGAGCGGCGTTGCCCTTGCTGCCACGACCGGTGCATCCTGGCGTCTGATTGCCGCAGCAGCCTCATTCAAAGAGTTCGTCGATTTGGCGGACCACGGCTTGGGAATCGGACCGGAGGCTCTGATCGCGACCGCTCGCCACCTGGCTGGAAGAGCGCCCGATCTCGTCGCGGTGGACATGCCGATGATGGATGCGCCGATCCGCGCGCGACGGGCCGCCGACAATGCCGTCAATCGCGCCTATGCGGGTCGAGGCGCCGGTACCCATTCACCGACCATGGATCGTCCCGGCGCGGTGGGCCGAGCGCTGGAAGCGGGGCTTTCCGCCGCCGGCTATCCTCTTGCGACTCTCGACATCCGACCGCCCTGTCGCGTCGAGATATATCCGCACCCGGCGCTGATCGAGCTTCTCGGCGCCACCTATCGCCTACCCTACAAGGCGGGCAACACCGGCAAGTACTGGCGGGACCAGCCGCTCGTCGAGCGGCGTGTTCGCCTTTACGAAGTCTGGAAGACGATCGTCAACGCCCTCGACGGCGTTCTGATCGGCAGCGCCGCCGCGCTTTCGCTCCCGCCTGTGGGCACACGCGGCCGAGACCTCAAGGCTTTCGAGGATCGCCTCGACGCCGTGATCGCCGCATTTGCCGGCGCCATGGTGCTCGCGGGTCGCGCGCGCGCCTATGGCGATGCGACATCGGCCGTCTGGGTGCCGAATGGCCGTCGTCACGCGGCGACAGACGCAACCGGTATCCGTTCCGCGTGATCTCGGCTCATCCAGCTCGGGCGGGTTTTGGCTGACCGAAGCGGTTTGGCAGGCTTCTCAGAGCTCTCGCTCAGGCTACCCCATGACGAGAAGGCCGGCTCCAAGCAGGAGCGATCCATAGGTCGCCAACATGCCGACCGCGCGAAGAGGCGCGATCGCTGACAGGATGCCCACGGCATGAGACGCTCGGCCCGCGAGCAGCAGCCCCGCCAGACACCAGAGCCAAACCGGGGAAACACCGCGAAACTCGTTCAGAACCAGCAATAAAAGGCTGATAGGTACATACTCGGTGAAATTCCCCTGAGCTCTGATCCGGCGAAGCAAGGTTTCATCCGACCCTGGGCCGATATCGACGCCTACGGCCATCCTCCGAAAACTGACGGGAAGACTCAGGGCGACAAGCAAAATGGCCGCAATGGCTGCCGTTATGCTTGATACGAACAGCATAGCCGCACCTCCTCGGAACATAATATTGCCACGATACCATCGTTCTTGTATTATGCAAGTGCCACGAACGCGGAGGCAGAGATGGAGTTTCGGTCGGGCTGCCCCATCGCATCGACGCTGGACATCCTCGGGGACCGCTGGTCCATGGTCATCATACGGTCGATCATGATTGGCGCCCGAAGCTTTTCCGACCTGCTCGCCATGCCCGAGGGCATCTCAACGAACATACTCACCGAACGGCTGAGACGCCTTGAGCAGAACGGCATCATCGCACTGGCCGAGAAGGGTTCGGGATCGAAGCGGGGGGCCTATCGCCTCACCCGGAGCGGGGCGGAGCTGCTGCCCGTCTTGAAGTCGCTCGCCACTTGGGGCGAGCGAAACCTTCCTGACAGGTGGGCGGTACCGGCGCGCTTCACCGCCATGGACCAGGACGACCCGGAGCTTCTGCGGTAGCTCCGCAGTGCCTCATGCATTGTGTCATCAGGGCGCCTCGCCTTGGCTCGTCCAGCCAAGGCGCCATTTTCGCCATATCTGAACCCGGTCAGGACCGACGTCAAACGTCGAGATTGGCGACCGACAGTGCGTTGGCCTGGATGAACTCGCGGCGCGGCTCCACCTCGTCGCCCATCAACCGCTCGAAGATGTCGTCGGCCTCGATCGCTTCGCTGACGTGCACGCGCAACAGCGACCGGGCGTTGGGGTCGAGCGTCGTTTCCCAGAGCTGTTCGGCGTTCATTTCGCCGAGGCCCTTGTAACGCTGCATGGCAATACCCTTGCGACCGGCGGCGTAGACGGCATCCAGCAACGTACGCGGACCACGCACCGTGATTTCGCTGTCCCGGCGCCGGAGAACGGCGGCCGAACCATAGGTGGCGGCAAGATGCTCGTGATGAGCGGTGAGCTTGCGAGCATCGGCCGACGACAGCAGGGCCGCGTCGATGATGCTGGTTTCGGTGACGCCACGGACGACGCGGCGGAAGGCCAGGCTGCCATCGGGCATGGCCTCTCCCGTCCAGCCCTTCTCGAACTCGTCGGCAATGACGTCGAGCCGGGCGGCAACGCTGTCGGCGGCATTCTGGGCCGCCGCATGATTGTCGATGAGCCTGGCATCAAGTGCGCCGGCGATCGCTGCCTGCTCGACGACCTCATGGCTGTAGCGATGGTGCAGCCCTTCGATCAGGCTGCGCACCGCCCGCGCCCGATCGACGATGGCACGAAGGTCCTGCCCGGCGCTGGCCTCGCCGTCGGCCAGCTTCAGCACCGCCTCGTCGAGACCCTGCGTCACCAGGAAGTCCTCAAGCGCCCGCTCGTCCTTCAGGTACTGCTCGGACTTGCCGCGTGTCACCTTATAGAGCGGCGGCTGGGCGATGTAGACGTGTCCGCGCTCGATCAGGGCCGGCATCTGCCGGAAGAAGAAGGTGAGCAGCAACGTGCGAATGTGGGCGCCGTCGACGTCGGCGTCGGTCATGATGATGATCTTGTGATAGCGGAGCTTGTCCGGATCGAACTCGTCGGTGCCGATCGACGTTCCGAGGGCCGTGATCAGCGTGCCGATCTCGGCCGACGACAGCATCTTGTCGAAGCGCGCCCGCTCGACGTTCAGGATCTTGCCCCTGAGCGGCAGCACGGCCTGGAACTCGCGGTTGCGGCCCTGCTTGGCCGAGCCACCTGCCGAGTCGCCCTCGACGAGGAAAAGTTCGGTATTGGCGGGGTCGCGGTCCTGGCATTCGGCGAGCTTGCCGGGCAGGGAGGCCATGTCGAGGGCGCCCTTGCGCCGGGTCAGCTCGCGCGCCTTGCGCGCCGCCTCGCGGGCGGCGGCGGCTTCGACGACCTTGCCGACGACGGTGCGCGCCTCGGCCGGATGCTCCTCGAACCAGGTGGAGAAGGCTTCGTTGAGCGCGCCTTCGACCACGGGGCGCACCTCGGACGACACCAGCTTGTCCTTGGTCTGGCTGGAGAACTTCGGATCGGGCACCTTCACCGAAAGGACGCAGGTCAGGCCTTCGCGGCAATCGTCGCCGGTCAGCGTCACCTTCTCGCGCTTGGAGATACCGGCGCTCTCCGCGTAGCTGGTCACCTGGCGGGTCAGCGCGGCACGGAAGCCGGCAAGATGGGTACCGCCGTCGCGCTGGGGAATGTTGTTGGTGAAGCAGAGGACATTCTCGTGGTAGCTGTCGTTCCACCACAGGGCGACCTCGACGGTGATCCCGTCCTTCTCGGTCGAGACCAGGATCGGCTTCGATATGGCCGCCTTCTTGGAACGGTCGAGATAGCGCACGAAGGCCTCGAGGCCGCCCTCATAGTGCAGCTCCTCTGTGCGCGGTTCGACGCCACGATTGTCTTCGAGCACGATCCGCACGCCGGAGTTCAGGAAGGCCAGTTCGCGCAGGCGGCGCTCCAGCGTCACGAAATCGAACTCGGTGACGCCCTTGAAGGTCTCGTGGCTCGGCATGAAGGTCACTTCGGTGCCCTTTTCGCCGACGGCGGTCCCCGTCACGGTCAGCGGGCCATCCGGCACGCCGTTGGAGAAGCTCATCTCGTGGACCTGGTCATGTCGCCAGATCCTGAGTTTCAGCCAGACGGACAGCGCGTTGACCACCGAAACGCCGACGCCATGCAGTCCGCCCGACACCTTGTAGGAGTTCTGGTCGAACTTTCCGCCGGCATGGAGCTGGGTCATGATGACCTCGGCCGCCGATACGCCCTCTTCCTTGTGGATGTCGGTAGGGATGCCACGACCGTTGTCGCGTACCGTGCAGGACCCATCGGCGTTGAGGCGGACCTTCACCACCTCGGCGTGGCCGGCCAACGCCTCGTCGATGGCATTGTCCACCACTTCGTAGACCATGTGATGGAGACCGGAGCCATCATCGGTGTCGCCGATATACATGCCGGGGCGCTTGCGCACCGCGTCGAGCCCCTTCAGCACCTTGATGGATTCGGCGCCGTAGTCGTCGGGGTCGTAGGCTGTGGTGTCGGTCATGGAGGCCTTCGTTTCTCGTCTCGGGAACATCCCGCCAGTGTTCTCTTAAAGGCTGGCGGGGACAGCTTCAACCACCCAGGTCACGGAGCTGAAATCCGTTATTTTTCAATAGCCTCGCGCAGCATTTGCTCCACAGGGCCGATGGTGGCCGCACCATGGTCCGGCAATCGGGTGGAAATGCGGCGAATCAGGCTCAAAATTCCCGGAAATCCGGCATGCCTGG
This sequence comes from Pleomorphomonas sp., assembly GCA_030603685.1. Taxonomy (GTDB): domain Bacteria; phylum Pseudomonadota; class Alphaproteobacteria; order Rhizobiales; family Pleomorphomonadaceae; genus Pleomorphomonas. The sequence continues at coordinate 2,209 of JAUVXG010000040.1, read as the reverse complement.
GTCCGGGATCGCGATGATTTCGGTTTCGCCGGCAAAGGCCTCGAACGGGGCGGCATCGGTCCCCGTCATGAACGCCTGAACGCCGAGCGCGGCCACGAGATCGATCAGCGCCCGCCGCCGCCGGGCATCGAGATGAGCGGCCACTTCGTCGAGCAACAACACCGGCGGGCTGCCGGTCAGCTCGGTGACCAGCGCCGCCTGCGCCAGCACGAGACCGGTGAGCAACGCCTTCTGTTCGCCCGTGGAGGAAGCCGAGGCCGGCATGTCCTTTTCGGCGTGGCGAACGGAGAGGTCGGAGCGATGCGGGCCGACCAGAGTCCGGCCCGCTGCGCGGTCACGGGAACGCCCCGCCCGGAGGTCGGCTCTCAGCCAGTCCTCGACATCGGCCGCCGCAGCGCCATCGAGCGCCGTGTCGACATCGCCGGTCAACTGGACAACCGCACGCGGAAAGGCATCGTCGCCGTCCGGACGCGTCGCGATGAGCCGCGCAAGGCAATGCACCGTTTCGCGGCGAGCCGCCGCAACAGCAACTCCGGTCGCGGCAATCTCGGTTTCGATGGCGTCGAGCCAAGCGGGATCCGTATCGCGCGCCTCGAGCAGACGGTTGCGGGAGGCGACGGCCTGCTCGTAGGCCGACACGCGCCGACCATGCGCCGGATCGACCGCCAGCACCAAACGATCGAGGAAGCGACGACGATCGCCGGCCGGGCCGGTAAAAAGCCCATCCATGGCCGGAATGAGCCAGATGAGGCGCAGATGATCGGACAGCCGCTCGCTGCCCTTCTGCGGCTCGCCATCGACAAGAAGCCGCCGTCCCGCCTCATCGGGAACCGAACCGGTGCCAATCCGCACTGCTCCGTAGGCCCCTTCCACCTCGGCCAGCACAGAAAAGCCGCCTGAGCCGCTGAGTCGCGCCATTTCGGCCAGCGTCGCCCGCCGAAAGCCACGACCGGGGGAAAGCAGCGAAAGGGCTTCCAGAACATTTGTCTTGCCGACACCGTTCTGGCCGACGAGCACCACCGACCGGCCCGGAAAGTCGAGCGAGAGGTCGGCATGGTTGCGGAAATCGTTGAGGCGAAGGCGGCTCACGCGCACCTTCGCCTCGGGACGGGATTCTGTCATGGCGTTCCAGCGGCGGACTAGACCCGCATCGGCATCAGCACGTAGAGCGTGGCGCCATCGCCGGCATCCTGGATCAGCGTCGGCGAACCGGCGTCGGCAAGGTGGAACACCGCCGTCTCCGATGTCAGTTGTCCGGCAATATCCAGCAGATAGCGGGCATTGAAGCCGATCTCAAGCGGCGTGTCGGCGTAATCGACCATCACTTCTTCGGTGGCGGTGCCCGAGTCCGGATTGACGACGGTGAGGACGAGGCGCCCTTCGGCAAGCGCCAGCTTCACGGCGCGCCCGCGCTCGGAAGAGATGGTGGAAACGCGATCGACGGCTTCGGCGAACTCGGCCTTGTCGACGCGAAGCTCCTTGTCGTTCCCCTGGGGAATCACCCGGCCGTAATCGGGGAAAGTGCCGTCGATCAGCTTGGACGTCAGCACCACGTTGCCGACCGTCAGGCGAATCTTGGCATCCGACAGCTCGACCTTGAGTTCGGCCTTGGGGTCTTCGATGAGACGCTGAATCTCGCCCACCGTCTTGCGCGGCACGATGACCCCCGGCATGCCCTCGGCACCTTTCGGCGCGGCGATGTCGGCGCGGGCGAGGCGATGACCGTCGGTGGCGACGGCCCGGAACAGCGCCCCCTCGGGTCCATCGACGGTGTGCAGGAAAATGCCGTTCAGATAGTAACGGATCTCCTCGTTGGAGATGGCGAACTGTGTCCGATCGATCAGTCGCTTGAGATCGCCGGCTTCAAGCGTGAAGGCGTGGCTGAGCTCGCCGACGGTAATGTCGGGGAAGTCGCTTTCCGGCAGCATCTGCAACGAGAAGCGCGAGCGGCCGGACGAGATGGAAAGCGTGGCCCCATCGGCCGACCCTTCCAGCGAGACCTGTGAGCCTTCGGGCAGCTTGCGCACGATGTCGTAGAACATGTGCGCCGGCACCGTGGTGGCGCCCGGACGCTCGACGAGAGCCGGCACCGATTCCTGCGCCTCGAGGTCGAGGTCGGTAGCCTTCAGCTTGAGCTGGCCTTCGTCGGTCCGGATCAACACGTTCGAGAGAATCGGAATGGTGTTCCGACGCTCGACGTCGAGCGTCG
>JAUVXG010000144.1 GCA_030603685.1 Pleomorphomonas sp. | reverse complement strand
GCCGCCGCCGCGCCGTTCGAGGCAAGCGCCAGCGCGCCGGCGAGGAGGAGTGCGATTCGCTTCATCCCCGGATGGAATCGCGCCGACGACCGGGGGTCAAGCCTCACGGACGCCGACCGGCGAGCCCGGCTTTTTGCGCCCTGGGGAGCACCGCCGGCAAAGGGTCACTACGGGGGCAATGGCGCTTGACAGCCCCCCTCCCCCGCCCTTATATCGGCGCACTTTCCGCCGGCCAGCCGGTGGGTCGTGGCAGTGGAGCTCAGTTGGTTAGAGCGACGGACTCATAACCCGTAGGTCGGCGGTTCGATTCCGCCCGCTGCTACCACTTCTCCTCACGGAAAATCCCGCCAAAAGAAAACGCACCCAGCGAGTTTGCGTTCGCCGAGTGCGTTGCCGTCCTTTCCAGGGCGTCGGCGGGAACGCTGGCTCCCGCAGACGCCGATTCCCCTCAGCCGGCCGACTGCGGATAGACCGCCTTCGCTCGCTCCGGCGTGATGTAGCCGTCGCGGATGTCGGTGGCCACCGTGGCCGGATCGCGCTCCGCCGGATCGCCGAAGCCGCCGCCGGTGGCGGTGTAGATCTCGATCACCTCGCCCTCGTCGACGCGGATGCCCGAACCGTAAGCGTAACGCGTCCGCGTGCCGTCCTTCTTGGCGACGATGGCATAGTTGGCGCTGCCCTCGTTGCCGCCCTTCAGCGACCACGGCAGAATGCGCGACCGGGTGTAGCCGAGCGTCAGGAAGCTGTCGTCGCGACGGATGCGATAGTCGACGCGGATGCCGCGACCGCCGCACCACTCGCCCTCGCCGCCCTCGGCGATGTTCAGCTCCATCCGATCGACGATCAGGCCGTTGCGCGCCTCCGAAATCTCGGCCGGACAGTTGTAGGTCTCGCCGTGGACGGCCGAGAAGATGGCGTTGTTGCCGTCGCGTCCCTCGGCCGCGCCCCAGCCGCCGATCTGCGGCTCGATGATCGTGTACTGGCGCCCGGTATCGGGGTGGATGCCGCCGATGAACGTGCCGGCGATCGACGAGAAGTGGCCGGCCGGCAGCTTGTGCGGCACGTGCGGCGCCAAGCAGCGCCAGATGAGGTCGGTGACGCGGATGCCGATCTCGTAATAGAAGCCGATCGCCGCCGGCTCCTTGGCATGGAAGGTCGTTCCTTCCGTGGTCAGCACCTTCAGCGGCCGGAAGGTGCCCTCGTTGGCCGGCGACAGCGGGTCGGTCAGTGCCTTGAAGATCACCTGCACCGACACCAGAACGTCGTCCCGGCTGGCGTTGTTGGGGCCGGCGTCCTGTGGCGGGTTGTCGCGCAGATCGACCACGAACTCGCTTTCGGTGATCGTCACCTTGACGTTGAACAGGCGGCCATCGTCCTGCTCCTCGGTCAGCTCGAAGGTGCCGCGCGGCAGCTTGGCCAGCTCCTTCAGCGTCACTTCCTCGCCGTAGTCCATGAACGAGGCCATGGCCTTCTCAAAGGTTTCGACGCCGTATTTCTCGGCTAGCTCGGTCAGCCGGCGCGCGCCGATGCGCACCGAGGCGATGGCGGCCCAGAGGTCGCCGCGCAGGAAATCCGGCATGCGCGAGTTGACGGTGATGATGTCGAAGATGCCGGCGATCGGCTCGCCCTTCGATATCATCTTGATGGCCGGCAGCCGCAAGCCTTCCTGGAAGATGTCGGTGGCATCGGCCGACAGCGACCCCGGCGACTTGCCGCCGACGTCGGAGTTGTGGGCGATGTTGGCCGTCCAGGCGATCAGCTTCTCGCCGGCGAACACCGGCATCGCCACCACCAGATCGTTGAGGTGGGTGACGCCGCCGTAATAGGGATCGTTGGTGATGAACACGTCGCCGGGCTCGACGTCGCCGGACGTACCGAACTTGTCGACCAGCACCTTCACCGACTTGTCGAGCACGCCGACGAAGCCGGGAATGCCGGCGCCCGAGCTGGCCAGTTGCCCCCTGGCGTCGAGAATGCCGGTGCCCATGTCGAGCACCTCGTAGATGATCGAACTCATCGCCGTCTTGCGCATGGCGGCGAACATCTCGTCGGCCGTCGCCTGCAGCGAGTTCTGGATGATTTCGAGCGTGATGGGATCATCGTGTGTCATGGTTTGCTCGCTCGCGCTCAGAGTTCGATGTGGATGTTGCCGTAGGCGTCGATCGACACCCGGTTGTCCGGGTGGATCACCACGGTGGTGCCGGAATCCTCGATGATCGCCGGGCCGACGAACTGCATGCCCGGCAACAGCTTCTCGCCGTCGTAGATGGCAGCCTGATGCACGCCCTCGAGCGCATAATCGACCGACCGCCGACCCTTGAGGGCGCTCGCCGCCGGAGCGTTCGACAGCGGCCGCGCCTCCATGGTCAGCTTGCCGACCTCGGCCGACGCCACGATGTGGATGCCGACCAGTTCGACCGGTGCGTCGAGGCGATAGGTGTACTCGCGCTTGTAGGCGTCGTGGAAAGCGGCTTCGATCTCGCTGAGCCGCGCGTCGGACACCGCCCCGCCGTCGATCAGCACCTCGGTGGTGTGCTCCTGATTCTGGTAACGGAACTTGCCGTAGCGCAGGAAGCCGACCTTGTCGGCCGCGATGCCCTCGCTCTCGAACTGCTTGAGCGCCGTGGCTTCCGCCTCCTTGAACAGCCCCTCGATCTCGGTAGCCGCGCCCGGCCCGAGATCGGCGAGGTGCGTGACGAAATAGTCGCGTCGGAGGTCCGACATCATCATGCCCCAGGCCGAGAACACCGAGGCGCCGGCCGGGATCACCACCTTCTTCACGCCGAGCTCGCTGCCGAGCGCCGCCGCGTGCATGGCGCCGCCGCCGCCGAAGGCGACCAGCGTGAAGTCGCGCGGGTCGAAGCCCCGGTTGAGCGACACCAGCTTCAGGGCATTGACCATGTTGTTGTTGGCGATGCGGATGATGCCGCGCGCCGCCTCGTCGGCCGAAACGCCCAGCTTGGCGCCAAGCTCGGTCATGGCCAGGCTGGCCGCGTCCATGTCGGCCTTCACCGCTCCACCGCAGAAATAGTCGCGATTGATGCGGCCGAGCCAGAGGTTGGCGTCGGTGGTGGTGGCGCTGGTGCCGCCGCGCCCGTAGGCGGCAGGCCCCGGCTGGGCGCCAGCCGACTGCGGCCCGACGTGCAGCTTGCCGAAGTCGTCGACCCAGGCGATCGAGCCGCCGCCATTGCCGATCTCGACCAGATCGACCACCGGCACCATGATCGGATAGCCGGCCGAGGTGCGGCTTTTCTCGATCCAGTAGTCGGTCATAATCCGAACCTTGCCGTCCTCGATCAGCGAGCACTTGGCGGTGGTGCCGCCGATGTCGAGGGCCAGCACGTTCGGCGCGCCGATCAGCTTGCCGAGTTCGGCGGCGCCCCAGAAGCCGGAGGCCGGGCCGGATTCCACCATGGTGATCGGAATGCGCGACACGCTGTCGAGCGTATCGACGCCGCAGTTCGACTGCATGACGTAGAGGTTGCCGTCAAAGCCGCGTTCGCCGAGGCCCGAGGCCAGGCGCTTCAGGTAGCGCTCGGCGGTCGGCTGGACATAGGCCGACATCACCGCCGTGCTGGTGCGCTCGTACTCGCGCCACTCGCGGCTGATCTGGTGCGAGGCCACCGTGGCCACCTCCGGCCACAGCCGGGCGATCTCGGCCTGCGCCGCCTGCTCGTGCGCCGGGTTGGCGTAGGAATGCAGGAAGCAGATGGCCACCGCCTCGACGCCCTCCGCCTTGAAGTCGGCGACGATGGCGGCGAGCGGTGCGAGATCGAGCGGCTCGGTCTCGATACCCTTGTAGGTCATGCGGCCGGGCAACTCGCGGCGGAGGTGGCGCGGCACGAATACCGGCGGCTTCTTGTAGTAGAGATTGAAGAAATCGGGCCGGTTGCCACGGCCGATCTCAAGGCTGTCACGGAAACCGAGCGTGGTGACGAGGCCGACCTTGCCGCCCTTGCGTTCGGTCAGCGCGTTGATCACCACGGTGGTGCCGTGGGCGAGAAAGTCGACCGCCGCCGGATCGATGCCGCCCTTGGCCAACACGTTCAGCACGCCCGCCTCGAAGTTCGGAGGCGTCGTGTCGGTCTTGGCGGTGACGATGCGCGACCGCCCCGTCGCGGTGTCGGTCTCGAAGGCCACGAGGTCGGTGAAGGTACCGCCGACGTCGGTGGCAACGCGCAACGTTTTCTCAGACATGGGCGGCCTCCTCGGCCTTGAGCTTGGAGTTGAACAGGACGCAGACCGTACCGGCGAGCTTCAGGGCCTCGGCGGCGGCCACGCGGTCCGGCGTGTAATAGCCAGCGTCGTGCAGGCAGTTGAGCGTTCCGATCACCCGGCCGTCGACGATCAGCGGCACATTGATGCAGGATTCACAGCCCAGCGACTGGATCAGCTCGCTGTCGAAGAACACCCTGGCGATGTCGTCGATGGTGTTGGCGACGAAGGTGCGCTTGCCGCGCAGGACGACCTCCGTCCAGTCGTTCTCCTCGTAGGGCTTGAGGCCGTAGACCGGATAGGCATCGGGCATGTTGGAGTAGAGGCGTTCGGAATGCATGGTGCCGGTCTCGACCGTGGTCACCGTGAACAGCTTGGCGCCAACCTTCTCCACCACCAGGTCCTTCAGGGCCTCGAAGGCCGCGTGTGGCTGGTTGCCCGGCTCGGCGAGGCGGGCAAGGAAGGCGTCTTGGTCAAAGGTCGGCATCGAGAGGCTCCTGAAGCCGGTCGCGCAATTCCGCTTCGCGCCGGCTGGTCACGGGAACCGCCGAGATCAGGCGGCGGGTGTAGGGATGGCTGGGGTTGGCGAACAGGTCGGCGGTCGGCGCTATCTCGACGAGCCGCCCCTTCTCGAACACCGCGACGCGGTCGGCGATGTTGCGCACCACGGCAAGGTCGTGGGTGATGAAGATGTAGGTCAGCCGGCGCGCCTGACGGATGTCGGCCAAGAGCTTCAGCACGCGGGCCTGAACCAGCACGTCGAGCGCCGAGGTCGGCTCGTCGAGCACCAGAAGCTCCGACTGGCAGGCGAGCGCCCGGGCGATGGCGACGCGCTGGCGCTGGCCGCCGGACAGCGCGGCGGGCGAACGGCTGGCATAGTCGGCCGGCAACCCGACCTCTTCCAGGAGTTCGCCGACCCGCGCCTTGCGCCCGGCCCGGTCGCCGATGGCGTGCACGTCGAGGGCGAGCCGGATCGACGCTCCGACGCTGCGGCGCGGATTGAGCGACGACAGCGGGTTCTGCTGAACGAGCTGGATCGCCTGCTTGAGGGCCAGAGGTCGGACGTCGGGCAGCTCCTTGTCCTGGAACAGCAGCGCGCCCGAGGTCGGCTGGTAGATGCCGAGCACGATGTTGGCGATGGTGCTCTTGCCCGAGCCGCTTTCGCCGACCACCGCCAGGCACTCGCCGGCGGACACGCTGAACGAGACGCCGTCGAGCGCCCGCACCGGGGTGCCGCCGGCATCGAAGGTCTTGGTGACGTCGATCACCTGAAGAAGGGGCTTCATGGCCTCAGCTCCGCTTCCGAATAGCCGGGGTGGGCGACGAGCGGGTCGTAGAAGCCGGTCTGTTCCTCGTCGATTTCCGGAATGCCCTCGCCGGTGATGCGGGGAACGGCGGCCATCAGCGCCCGCGTGTAGGGATGGAGCGGCGCCTCGAACAGGCCCTCGGTCGGCCCCTGCTCGACGATGCGGCCCTTGTAGATGACGTAGACGCGGTCGGCGAACTCGCGGACGACGCCGAGATTATGCGAGATGAACAGCATGGAGGTGCCATGTCGAGCCACCAGCGACTGCATCAGAGCCAGCGTCTGGGCCTGCACCGTGACGTCGAGCGCCGTGCCGGGCTCGTCGGCGAGCAGCAGCGCGGGATTGTTGGCGAGCGCCATGGCGATCAGGACGCGCTGGTTCATGCCGCCCGACAGTTGGAACGCATAGGAACGCAGGACCCGTTCGGGGTCGGTTATGGCAACGTCGGCGAGCGCCGCGATCGCCTTTTCCCGTGCCTCGGCCGCGCCGATGCCCGGAGCGCCGCGCCGCAGCACCTCGTGAAACAGGGTGTCGATGGTGTAAACCGGATTGAGGGACGACGTCGGATCCTGAAAGATCATCGAGATGCGGTCGCCCCTCAGCGCCTCGCGCTCCCGGCGCGACAGCGCGCCGAGGTCGCGCCCCTCGAAGGCCATTCGCCCGGAGAACCGGGCGCCGCGCAGCTCCTGCACGAGGCCCAGCACAAGGCGAGCGGTGACCGACTTGCCGGAGCCGCTTTCGCCGACCAGTGCGACGCGCTCGCCCTTGGCGATATGCAGCGAGATGCCGTGCAGAACCTCCACCGTGCCGGCCCAGCCGCGGAAACCCAGCCGGAGGTCATCGATGGCAAGCGTCGGCGCGGTCATTGCTCGACCCCCAGGATTTCGCGCAGGGCGTCACCGATCAGGTTGAAGCCGAACACCACCACCAGGATGGCGAGGCCCGGAAACACCGTCAGCCACCAGCTGTCGGGCAGGTACTTGGCGCCTTCGGCCACCATCGAGCCGAGGTCTGGGGTGGGCGGCTGCACGCCGAGGCCCAGGAAGGACAGCGACGAGGCGATCAGGATGACGAAGCCGAAGTCGATGGTCATCTTGGTCAGGATCGACGGCACGCAGTTCGGCAGGATCTCGCGGAACATGACGTGCAGCCGCGAGGCGCCGATGACCTCGGCGGCCAGAACATAGCCCTCCTCGCGCTCCGATCGGGTCAGGTTGTAGACGAGGCGGGCATACCAGGGCCACCACATGACGGTAACCGCCATCATGCCGTTGGTCAGCGACGGCTCCAGCAGGCCCATCATCGACATCGCCAGCACCAAGGGCGGAATGGACAGGAAGACGTCGGTGAGCCGCATCAGCACGAACTCGGTCCGCCCGCCGATGTAACCGGCAATGAGCCCCACGGTGACGCCCACCGGCACGGCCAGCGCCAGCACGACGACGCCAAGGGTCAGCGAGATGCGATAGGCGAACAGGATACGACTCAGGATGTCGCGGCCGACCAGGTCGGTGCCGAACAGATAGGGCCACTCCGGCGCCTTGTTGAAGTTGAGGAAGTCAACGACGGCGCCCTTGTGGTCGGGAAATGGCGCCACGTAGTCGGCGAAGACGGCCGCCAGCACGACGAGGCCCACCAGTGTCAGGCCAAGGACCGACAGCGGGTTGCGCAGGAGGATGAAAAGCGCTCGCTTCATGACGACCTCTGGGACAGGCGGATGCGCGGGTTGATCAGCGCCACCAGGAGATCGACCACGATGTTGACGATCAGGAACATCGCCGAGATGATCAGCACGGTGCCGACGATGGCGTTGAGATCCTTGCGCAGGATGACCGCCACGCCGTAGCGCGACAGGCCCGGCCAGGCGAAGATCTGCTCGACCAGGAAGGCATTGCCCAGCATGGATGCCAGGTCGAGGCCGATCACCGTCAGCGACGGGATCATCGACGGCTTGAAGGCGAAGCGCCGGGCAATGCGCCCCTGCGGGAAACCGAAGGCCAGCGCCATCTCGATGAAGGGCTTGCGGTAGGTCTCGACCATGTTGGCGCGGGTGAGGCGTGCCGACTGGCCGATGCCGGCAAACGACAGCGCGAAGGCGGGCAGCGCCAGATGCCAGAGAACGTTGCCGAAGGCGGCGAAATCGCCGGCGATCAGGCTGTCGATGGTCAGAAAGCCGGTGACCGGCGGCACGGCGAAGCTGTCGGAAATTCGCCCGGCGATCGGGAAGATCGGCAGGAAATAGGCGAAGATCAACATCAGGATCACCGCCCAGACGAAATCGGGCGCCGACACGCCGAGCATGGTGAACAGGCGGATGCCGTGGTCGAGCGGCCGGTCGCGGTAGCGGGCGGCCAGCATGCCGAGCGGCACGCCGATCAGGATCATCGTCGCGCCGGCGAAGAACACCAGTTCCAGCGTCGCCGGCAGATAGGCGGCGATGTCCTGGGTGACGGGCCGGTTGGAATAGAGCGACTGCCCGAGGTCGCCGCGCGCCAGATCCGCAATGAAATAGCCGTATTGCACCACGAAGGCGTCGTTGAGGTGCAGCTTGTCTCGCAGCGCTTCCACCGCCTCGGCGGACGCGTTCGGGCCGAGGGCGATACGGGCGGGATCGCCGGGAATGACCCGGGCGATGGTGAAGATCAGCAGCGAGACGCCGACGAGCACGATAAACGACGTGGCGATCCGCTTGATCAGCAGACGAACGACTGGCGACATGTCGATGGGTTCCGGGGACGGTGGAGGCGGATCCGAGGATCCGCCTCCAACATCGGTCAGGGATGCATTTCCATGAGGCGGAAGGTGAAGCCGAAGGCGGCGACGCGGAACGCCTTGGCCGGGTCCTCAAGGGCTGGGACGCTCACCTTGTCGGAGGCGGCGAACACCGCCCGCTGGTTCTGCGCGTAGATGGTCGGCGCCAGCGCGATGAGCCGCTTGTCGAGCGCCTTGTAGATCTCGCTACGCTCGGCCTCGCTGGCACTCGCCCGGCCCTTGTCGAGCAGGCTGTCGACCTCGGCATCCTTCAGATACTCCGGTGACATCCAGGTGCCGCCGGCGCTGGAATGATACATGCTGTAGAGCAGCGTATCGGTGTCGCCGTCCATGGTGTCGACGAACACCTGCGAGACGTTGGGCGTGTTCTCGGGCTTGGTCACCTGCTCGGTGAACAGCGTCCAGGGAACCTTCTTGATCTCGGACTTGACGCCGATCTGGTTGAGGTTGGCCTGGAGAAGCAGGGCGAAGCGCTCCTCGAGCGGAACCTCGCCGATCCACGACAGCTCGACGTTCATGTCCTCGGGCTTGTACTTGCACTTGGCGAGATGGGCCTTGGCGGCGTCGAGATCCTGCTTGAAGGCTGGCGCGTCGGGATCGGCGCCCATGCCGCCGACGGGAATGGCGCCGGTCGACGGCGCGCCCTGCGAGACGGTGTCGGTCACCGCCACCATCTTGATGCCGGTCGAGTAGTCGAAGGCGTTGGCGATGGCGAGCCGGCACTCCTGATCGTCGAAGGGCGGCTTGGCGGTGTTGAGCTTGATGTAGAGCTGGGCGGTACCGGACTCCGTCAGAAGCTTGAAGCCGTCCTTGGACAGCGACTTCAGCACCTCGGGCGGCAGCCACTGCGAGGAGATGTCGTGTTCGCCCTGGCTGATCAGCGTGCGCACCGTCGCCGCTTCAAGACCGTAGCGCAGGCGCACCTTGTCGGGCGCCGCCTCGGGCACACCAAGGAAATAGCCGGGATTCTTGGCCATGACGGTTTCGGCCTGGGGATCGTGCGAGACGACCGAATAGGCGCCCGAGCCCGCCGTGTGCAGGTTGAGCCAGCCCTGCCCCCAATCCTTCATCTCGCCCTCGCCGTCACCGAGGTGTTCCACCACCAGCTTCTTGTCGAGGATAGGCAGGCGAACCAGCGCCGCGACGAAGGGCGCATACGGGAACTTGGTGGTGAACTTGACGGTCGACGCGTCGACCGCCTCGGCCTTCTCGACATTGTCGAACAGGAAGGAGAAGCCGCTCTTGATCGCCATCATGCGATCGAAGGAGAACACCACGTCGTCGGCGGTCAGCGCGTTGCCGCTCTGGAACTTGACGTCGGGGCGCAGCTTGAAGGTGAAGCTGTTGCCGTCCTGCGTCCAGCTCTCGGCCAGGAACGGCTGGTAGCCGGCCTCGCCCTGCTTGGGGATGACAAGCGTGTCGTAGATGTTGAACATCAGGATGGAGTCGGCGTAGTCAGTCGCCTTCGCCGGATCGAGCTCGCCGATCGGCGTCTCGTCCAGGCGCAGCGTCGTTTCGGCCGAGGCGACGCCGACGAGGGCGGCGCTGGCCAGCAGGGATGCGGCTAGCAGTCTTGAAGGCACGTTCATGATGCGGACCCCTCTTTTTTGATCGGCTTTGTTGAGTATCTCTTGCGCTTGGCGGCGCGGTTGATGGCGATCGCCCCATCGCCGCCGGCCACGACCGGCGGATCGGCATAGACGTCGCCGAACACGTCGATGGTGCAGGTGTGCAGCACGATCGTCGTCTGATCGGTGTGGTTCCAGGTCGCGTGGACGCGCGACGACGGGAAATGCGCGCTGTCGCCCTGGTTGAGCACCGTCGAGACGCCGTCGATCTCCAGCGTCAGCGAACCGCTGACGATGTAGAAGATCTCCTCGCCGTCGTGGGAGAAGCGCTCGCTCTGATAGCCGGGCGGCTCGTGCATGATGACGGACCGCAATACGTTGCCGGGAAAGGCCGCCGACAGCCGCTCGTAGACGACGCTGGTTTTCTGCGGGCCGCCGAGCCCGAAGGTGATGCGATCGTTGTGGCGGGTGAAGGGTTCCGGCGTCGCCTGTGAGGACAGGAAATCGCTGGCCTTCATCTCGAGGATCGAACAGACCGATATCAGCGACGTCAGCGACGGTATGGTGAGCCCGCGCTCGATCTGCGAAATGAAGCCGTTGGAGAAGCCCGAGCGCGAGGCGACCTCGCTGAGCGTCAGGCCGAGTTCCTTGCGGCGAAGCCGCAGCTTCTGCCCGAGCGAGCCGACCGCACCCTCTTCACCATCTGCCTTGCCCCGAGATCCCATGTCGCCACCCGAGTTTAGTATAAGTAAAATTCTCAGGCGGGCAGACAGGGCGATCAAGGGCAAATTTTAGCCATGCTAAAAACTCCTATCTCGTTGTGTGGCATCCGGATACCGGCGCGGCTGCACCATCGCTGTGCGGCCCATGCAACGATCTGCGCGATTCTTGTGCAGGAACTGGCAGTGCGGCCTCCGCCAATTGCCGGACATCCGGCGTCTTGAAGCATCGCGGTCGGAGCGCCACATCCGAGGCTCCTGGCCCGAGCAAAATGACGAGGAGGACGAGGGATGCGCCACGAAGACGGTAGTGCCGGCGATGCCGATTACGGCCGGATCGGACAGTCCTACAGCAGCTACCGCCAGCCCGATCCGCGCATCGCTGCCATGATCTCCGAAGCACTGGGACCGGCCGGGACGGTGCTCAACGTCGGTGCGGGTGCCGGCTCCTATGAGCCTCTAGACCGCGAGGTCACCGCCGTCGAGCCGTCCGCCTCGATGCGGGCGCAACGGCCCTCGCACCTGTCGCCGGCCATCGACGCCACCGCCGAACACCTGCCCTTTGCCGACGACAGTTTCGACGCGGCCATGGCGAGCTTCACCATCCACCAATGGGCCGACCTCGAAGCCGGCCTCCGGGAAGTACGCCGCGTCACGCGCGGCCCGGTGGTCATCCTCACCTGCGATCCCCTGGAGGTCGAGACCTTCTGGCTCAACGACTACGCGCCGAAGGTGCTGTCCACCGAGGCCAAGCGCTATCCGTCGTTCGAGCGCGTCGCCGAGGGCCTCGGCACGCCCATCGACCGCATCGCCGTCCCCATCCCCTTCGACTGCCGCGACGGTTTCAACGAGGCCTATTACGGCCGGCCGGAAAAGCTGCTGGAGCCGGCGGCCCGCCTCTCCTGCTCGGCCTGGAGCTTCGTCACCCCCGACGAAGCCAACACCGCCGTCGCCAAGCTTGCCGCCGACCTAAAGTCCGGTGCCTGGGACGCGAAATACGGCGCGCTACGCCAGGAGCCTGCCTACGTCGGCTCGCTCTATCTGCTGGTGTCTACTGGGAAAGTTGGCTGACGGCCTCGTCTCTCCGGCAGCAGCGTGTCGTCGATCTCCGGGAACCGGTCTTCCTCGGCGAGCGGTTGAAGCTCGGCGAGAACCTCCAGAAGATCCTTGCGCTTGACCGGCATGAGGATTGACTGGTCCTCGTCGCGATGGATCGGCACTGGCTCGCCCTCCTCTGCGTAGGCGTCCACTATACAGCCATCGGCACAACAAGTTTAGGAGCTCCTCACCGGCTCCAGCGCGTAGAGGCTGACGTCGATGCGACCCGTACGGAAGCCCGCCTCGCAATAGGCGAGGTAGTAGGACCACAGGCGCTTGAAGGCGGCGGAGTAGCCGAGGTCGGCGATTCTGGGCCAGGCCGCCTCGAAGCGCTGCCGCCAGTCGGCGAGCGTTCGGGCGTAGGAGAGGCCGAAGTCGAAGCTTTCGGTCAGCGCGAAGCCCGCCTCGCGGGCCACCTTGGCGAAGATCGCCTTGCTCGGCAGCATGCCGCCGGGGAACACCAGCGTCTGGATCATGTCGGGGTGGGCGCGGTAGTGCTCGAAGCGGTCGTCGGCGATGGTGATCACCTGCAGCACTGCCCGTCCCCCGGGCTTCAGGGCCTGC
>JAUVXG010000261.1 GCA_030603685.1 Pleomorphomonas sp. | reverse complement strand
GGCGACAACGACCGGCTCGCCGCTCGCGTCGCCGCCATGATGGGCGCCGACCTCCTCGTCCTGCTGTCCGACATCGACGGTCTCTACACGGCCCCACCGCAGATCGACCCGAATGCCACGCTGATCCCCGTGATCGACCGGATTACGCCGGAGATCGAGGCGATGGCCGGGGGCGCTGCCTCCGAACTGTCGCGCGGCGGCATGAAGACCAAGATCGACGCCGGAAAGATCGCCACCGTCGCCGGCGCGGCAATGATCATCGCCTCGGGCAAGGTTGCCGCGCCGCTCTCGCGCATCGATGCCGGCGGGCCGCATTCGCTGTTCCGTGCCGAGGCCGCTCCGGTCACGGCCCGCAAGGCCTGGATCGCCGGTCATATCGAGGCGCCGGGCGTGCTGACCATCGACGCCGGCGCCGTCCGGGCGCTGAAACAGGGACGCAGCCTGTTGCCGCCCGGCGTCACGCGCGTCGACGGCGATTTCCATCGTGGCGACACCGTCATCGTGGTCGACGAGGCCGGCGTCGAGCTGGCTCGCGGCCTTGTCGCCTATGACGCCGTCGACGCTCGCCGCATCCGGGGACAGAACTCGACGGTGATCGAAGACATCCTCGGTGCGCCGGGCCGGACCGAAATGATCCATCGCGACGACCTCGTACTGAAGGGCGACCTCGGAGACTGACCATGACCACACTGACCGACGTTTCCGTTCACGACCTGATGGCCGATATCGGCCGGCGTGCCCGCATGGCGGCTCGCCGTCTGGCCGGCGCCTCCGGAAAACAGAAGGCGGCCGCTCTCGTCGCAATGGCCGCCGAAGTGCGCGCACGGCGGGATGACATACTCAAGGCCAATGCCATCGACGTGGCGGCCATGAAGGAAAACGGCGCCGCGGACTCCTTCCTCGATCGGGGAACACTCGATCCGGGGCGGGTGGAGGCCATTGCCAAGGCGCTGGAGGAAATCGCCGCCCTGCCCGACCCCGTCGGCCGCGTGCTGGCGTCCTGGACCCGGCCGAATGGCCTGGCCATCGAGCGGGTGGCCACACCGCTCGGTGTCATCGGCATCATTTTCGAGAGCCGACCCAACGTGACGGCCGATGCCGGCGCTCTCAGCCTGATGGCCGGCAACGCGGCCATCCTGCGCTGCGGCTCCGACTCGCTTGGTTCCTCGCAAGCGATCCTTGCCGCGCTCGCCGCCGGTCTTCGCACGGCGGGCCTGCCCGAAGATGCCATCCAGCTGGTACCGATCAAGGATCGCGACGCTGTCGGCGAGATGCTGACCGGTCTCGATGGTTCGATCGACGTCATCGTGCCGCGCGGCGGCAAGAGCCTGGTCGCCCGGGTGCAGGCCGAGGCGCGCGTGCCGGTGTTCGCCCATCTCGAGGGCATCTGCCACGTCTACGTCGACAAGGCCGCTGACCTCGATATGGCTGTCAATGTGACGGTCAATGCCAAGCTCCGCCGCGTCGGCGTCTGCGGTTCGGCCGAAACCTTGCTCGTCGATCGCGCGGTGGCGGACAGTCATCTGCTACCGATCCTGAAGGCGCTCCACGAACGCGGTTGTGAAATCCGGGCCACGGATGAGGTTCGCGCTCGCTTCCCGGCGGCGGTTCCGGCGACCGAGGCCGACTGGTCCACCGAGTATCTGGCGCCGATCATCTCGGTGGCGCTTGTCGACGGCGTCGATGCCGCCATCGAGCACATCGAAACCTACGGCTCTCATCACACCGACAGCATCCTCACGGCCGATGAGGCCACAGCGGCCCACTTCCTTGCCGGGGTCGATTCGGCCATCGTGCTGCACAACGCCTCGACTCAGTTCGCCGACGGCGGCGAGTTCGGCATGGGCGCCGAAATCGGCATCGCCACCGGCAAGATGCATGCACGCGGCCCGGTCGGCGTCGAGCAACTCACCTCGTTCAAGTACCGCGTACGCGGAACCGGCCAGACGCGACCGTGACGACACCCCGCCTCCCCGTCACGCTGCCCGGCATGCGCGTCGGTCTCTACGGCGGTTCGTTCAATCCGCCACATCGGGGCCACGCTCACGTTGCGCGTCTGGCGCTTCAGCGGCTTCGGCTCGACCGCATCTGGTGGCTGGTCACGCCGGGCAACCCGCTGAAGTCGGCGGATGGTCTGCCGGACGTCAACCGCAGGCTCGCCGCCGTGCGCGAGGTTGCGCATCATCCCCGTGCCATCGTCACCGATCTCGAATCCCGGCTCGGCACGCGCTACACCATCGACCTTGTCCGCAAACTGAAAAGACTGAGGCCTTCGGTACGATTCGTGTTGGTGATCGGTGCCGACAACTGGGCAACCTTTCATCGTTGGGGCGGATGGCGGGAGATCGCCCGGACGGTACCCATTGCCGTCGTCGATCGGCCGGGGGCCACATTTGCCGCTTTGGCTTCTCCAGCCGCCCGAACCTTCGCCGGGGCCCGGATCGCCGAACGCGACGGCGCCCTGCTGCCGGACCTTGCGCCACCCGCCTGGGTGTTCATCGCCGGCGTCAAGGTCCCCCTCTCATCGAGCGATCTTCGCCGATCGGCAGGGCAAGCCTAGCCATTGGTACCGGTCGATCTTGAAAACGTCACCATCAAGGTTCATCCTTTCATTCATCCGCGATTGCCGGCATGGGGCCGGACATGGCGGACCACTTCATGAGGTGCACCCCTGAGCATGCCCTTCACCGAGGGCGCCTTCAGCGCCAACTCCTTTGCCGACGTCGCCGCGTTCTCGGGCGATGCCACCCCTCTTCCACGATCCCTGCTCGACACCATTCTCGCCAGCCTTGACGACGCCAAGGCCGAGGATGTCGTCGACATCGACGTCGCCGCCAAAACACCGATCGCCGACCACATGGTGGTCTGCACGGGTCGTTCCAGCCGCCACGTCGGAGCCATCGCCGATCATCTGGTGAAAGACCTGAAGGATGCCGGCTTCGGCACCGTCGCAGTCGAAGGCCAACCGGCTTGCGACTGGGTGCTGATCGACGCGGGATCGATCATCGTTCACGTCTTCCGTCCGGAAGTGCGCGAGTTCTATCATCTCGAGAAGATGTGGGCGCCAGATCCGGCGCCAACGAACGGCCGTCGCTGAGGGTTCAGGCTTGCCAGGCGGCTAACGCCTCGGCCGGATCCGTCCGTTCTTCAATGCCGCGTTTCCCTGAGTAGCGGCCGCTTCTCGATGACCCCGGTATGCGGGGCCACTGGCCCCGCCGGTCAGGCGTGCGCCCGAACCAGAAGAGAACCATGCGCATCGCCATTCATGCCGTTGGAAAACTGAAGGCCGGTCCCGAGCGCGAGCTGGCCGACCGCTACCTCGATCGTGCCGACAAGGCCGGACGAACCATTGGTTTTTCCTCGGTCACCGCCCGCGAGATCATCGAAAGCCGAGCGCGCGAAGCGATGCAGCGCAAGGAGGAGGAGGCGCGCGGCCTGCTCGCGGACCTGCCGCCAGGCGCCCTCCTGATCGCCCTCGACGAGCGCGGCGACTCGCCAACCTCCGAGCGATTCGCCGAGATGCTGGGTGAAGCGCGCGACCGTGGGACACCGAATGCCGTCCTGATGATCGGTGGACCCGATGGCCACGGCCAGGAACTCCTCTCGCGCGCCGGCCATCGCATTTCCTTCGGCCGGCTGACCTGGCCGCACCAGATCGTCCGCATTCTCGCCGCAGAGCAGGTCTATCGTGCGGTCACCATTTTGAGCGGCCACCCCTATCACCGCGCCTGACCCGCCGCCGCCTCGTCATCCTTGGTTGACGGAGCGTTAACGGAAAGGTCGATAGGGTCAATCGCTCGACCGTACCGCCACCGGACAGCTCATCTCGTCCATGCCGCTCGAAACGCGACGTTCCGGAACCCGCCGCCTCGTCCTCGCTGCCCTTCTGGCGGCGTTGCCCGGTCACGCCGTTTCTCAGGATGGCTTGCCGGCAGAGGCGACGGCCTTTGCACCAGCGACAGAGTTGACGCGTCCGGCGTCTCTATCCGGCATGACCGTCGGCTCCGAGCAAGCGCAGGCCGAGCGGGCATTGAAGGATCAGGAGCTTGCCAAACTTCGCGACGCCATGGAGCTATCGGCGGAAAAACAGGCGGAAATCGCGGCCGAGATTGCCAGCCTCTCACGCGATCAACAGGCGCTCCACGACCAACTCGTAACCTCCGCCGCTCGCGTTCAGGCGCTCGAGCAATCGATCACCGACAGTGAAGAGCGTCTCGCTCGCGGGGCCGAGAACGAGGCTCGAATCCGGGCCTCGCTAGCGACCCGCCGCGACGTGCTGATCGCCGTGCTCTCCACCGC
>JAUVXG010000071.1 GCA_030603685.1 Pleomorphomonas sp. | reverse complement strand
TTCAAGCCTCGTGCACATCTACTCTATCGGTTACATGTCGCATGATCCGCACAGGCCGCGGTTCTTCGCGTTCCTCTCCCTGTTCACTTTCGCCATGCTGATGCTGGTGACTGCCGACAATCTCGTGCAGATGTTCTTCGGCTGGGAGGGCGTCGGTCTCGCCTCCTATCTCCTGATCGGTTTCTGGTACAAGAAGCCGTCAGCGTCGGCGGCCGCCATCAAGGCCTTCGTCGTCAATCGCGTCGGCGATTTCGGCTTCATGCTGGGCATCTTCGGCATCTTCGTGATGTTCGGGACCATCGGCTTCACCGACATCTTCGCCAACGTCGCCACCGTCGAGGGCAAGACGCTCCATTTCCTCTGGGGCGAGTGGGACGCCATCACGGTCATCTGTCTGCTGCTGTTCATGGG
This sequence comes from Pleomorphomonas sp., assembly GCA_030603685.1. Classification (GTDB taxonomy): domain Bacteria; phylum Pseudomonadota; class Alphaproteobacteria; order Rhizobiales; family Pleomorphomonadaceae; genus Pleomorphomonas. The sequence goes on along the minus strand of JAUVXG010000071.1, from coordinate 20,685 downwards.
AGCCATGGGCAAGAGCGCGCAGTTCCTGCTGCACACCTGGCTGCCGGACGCCATGGAGGGCCCGACCCCGGTGTCCGCCCTCATCCATGCCGCCACCATGGTGACCGCCGGCGTGTTCATGGTGGCGCGCCTGTCGCCGTTGTTCGACCTCAGCCCGACGGCGCTTACCGTCGTCACTCTGGTCGGCGCCGTCACCGCCTTCTTCGCAGCCACCGTCGGCCTCGTGCAGAACGACATCAAGCGCGTCATCGCCTACTCGACCTGCTCGCAGCTCGGCTACATGTTCGTGGCGCTCGGTGTCGGGGCCTACGGCGCCGGCGTGTTTCACCTGTTCACGCATGCCTTCTTCAAGGCGCTGCTGTTCCTTGGCGCCGGTTCGGTGATCATGGCCAGCCACCACGAGCAGGACATGCGCTCCATGGGTGGCCTCAGGAGCAAGATCCCGCTGACCTTCTGGGCCATGACTCTCGGCACGCTGGCCATCACCGGCGTCGGCATTCCCGGCACGGAGATCGGTTTTGCCGGCTTCCTGTCCAAGGACGCCATCATCGAGAGCGCCTTCGCCGGCCACAACCCGGTCTCGGGTCTCGCGGCCGTCCTGCTGGTGATCGCCGCCGGTTTCACCAGCTTCTATTCCTGGCGCTTGGTCTTCCTCACCTTCTTCGGTTCGAGCCGCGCGCCGAAGGACGTCTACGATCATGCCAAGGAGAGCCCCCTGGTCGTGCTGATCCCGCTTGGCGTGCTGTCGCTTGGCGCCGTGCTCGCCGGCATGGTTTTCTACGGTCAGTATGTCGGCGAGGAGCAGGCGGAGTTCTGGAAGGGGTCGCTCTTCTATGGACCGGAAAACCACATCCTGCATGCCATGCACGAAGTGTCGTTCCTGGTGAAGGCCTCGCCCTTCCTGGCCATGCTGGTCGGTCTCGCCGTCGCCTACTGGTTCTACATTCTGAACCCTGCGCTACCCAAGAAGCTCGCGGCGGCGCTGCCTGGGCTCTACAAGTTCCTACTCAACAAGTGGTACTTCGACGAGCTCTACGACCTGATCTTCGTCCGGCCGGCCTTTGCCATCGGTCGCCTGTTCTGGAAGACGGGTGACGGCGCCATCATCGATGGCCTCGGTCCTAATGGGGTTGCGGCCCGCGTGCAGGACGTCACCGCCCGCGTCGTGCGCCTGCAGACCGGATATGTCTACCATTATGCCTTTGCCATGGTGATCGGCGTTGCCGCCCTGATCACCTGGGCCATGTTCGCCGGGGGACAATGAGTATGAGCGGAATGCCGCTTCTGACGCTGACCACGTTCCTGCCTTTGGCGGGCGTCCTGTTCATTCTGATGATCCGGGCGCAGGACGAGGCCGCGATTCTCAACATCCGGCGCGTGGCGCTGATCACCACGGTGGCGACCTTCCTGGTGTCGATCGGCATCTGGACCGGTTTCGATCCGAAGAATCCCGGTTTCCAGCTGACCGAGACGGCCGGCTGGTCGGGTAGCTTCTTTGCCTACCGCATGGGCGTCGATGGCATATCGATCCTGTTCGTTCTGCTCACGACCTTCCTGATGCCCTTCTGCATCCTGGCGAGCTGGGAGTCGGTGCAGGTTCGGGTCAAGGAGTACATGATCGCCTTCCTGGTGCTCGAGACGCTGATGATCGGCGTCTTCTGCGCCACCGACCTCGTGCTGTTCTACGTGTTCTTCGAAGGCGGCCTGATCCCGATGTTCCTGATCATCGGCATCTGGGGCGGCCAGCGCCGCGTCTACGCCTCCTACAAGTTCTTCCTCTACACGCTGGCCGGCTCGGTCCTGATGATGCTGGCGATCATGGCGATGTACTGGGAGAGCGGCACGACCGACATTACCGAACTGGTCAACCATCCGTTCCCGGCAACCATGCAGTGGTGGCTGTGGTTCGCCTTCTTCGCAAGCTTCGCCGTGAAGATGCCGATGTGGCCGGTGCACACCTGGCTGCCGGACGCTCACGTCGAAGCGCCGACGGCCGGCTCGGTTCTGCTGGCGGCCATTCTTCTGAAGATGGGCGGGTACGGCTTCCTGCGCTTCTCTCTGCCCATGTTCCCGCTGGCGTCGGTTGATCTCGCGCCCTTCATCTTCACGCTCTCGGTGGTCGCCATCGTCTACACCTCGTTGGTGGCGCTGGTGCAGGAAGACATGAAGAAGCTGATCGCCTATTCGTCGGTTGCCCACATGGGCTATGTGACCATGGGCATCTTCACGCTGAACACGCAGGGTCTGCAGGGCGCCGTGTTCCAGATGGTCAGCCACGGCCTCGTGTCCGGCGCACTGTGCCTCTGCGTCGGCGTTGTCTACGATCGCCTGCACACCCGCGAGATCGCCGCCTACGGCGGCCTCGTGAACCGCATGCCGGCCTACGCCACGGTGTTCATGGTCATGACCATGGCCAATGTCGGTCTGCCCGGCACCTCGGGGTTCATCGGCGAGTTCCTGACCCTGTCGGCCGCTTTCCAGGTCAACACCTGGGTAGCAGCCTTCGCGGCGCTCGGCGTCATCCTGTCGGCGGCCTACGCCCTCTGGCTGTTCCGCCGGGTCGTCTGGGGCTCGCTCACCAAGGCGAACCTCAAGGCGATGATGGACCTAAGTCCGCGCGAAATCGGCATCCTGGCGCCGCTCGTCGTGCTGGTGATCCTGTTCGGCGTCTATCCGATGCCGGTGCTTGACGCCACGGCCGCTTCCCTGGAAGCGCTCCTTCGCTCCGTCCATGCGGCGATCGACGCCGCCGGCCAGACCGCTTCGGCCGGGCCGCTGCCGCTGATCCGCTGAGGGCATAGACAATGACCGCACTTCCCGATTTTGCCCTGGCCGGACCTGAAATTCTCCTGGCCGTCGGCGCCCTTCTTCTGCTCCTGTTCGGCGCTTACGGCGGCGAGAAGCGTGCAGGCTTCGTCTCCGGCTTGTCGGCATTGCTGCTGATCATTGCCGCCGTGGCGGTGATTGTGGGCCGCGATGGTACCACCTTCGACGGTGCCTTCGTGGTGGACGGCTTCGGCCGGTTCCTCAAGGTCCTGGTGCTGATCGGTTCGACGCTGGCGGTGATCATGACGCAGCGCTTCGCCGTGGCCGAGAAGTTCTTCCACTTCGAGCTGCCGGTGCTGATCGTGCTGGCCACCGTCGGTATGCTGCTGATGATCTCGGCCGGCGATCTCATTGCCGTCTATCTCGGCCTGGAGCTTCAGTCGCTGGCGCTCTACGTCGTCGCCTCCTTCCACCGCGACGACGGCCGCTCGACCGAGGCCGGCCTCAAGTACTTCGTTCTCGGCGCGCTCTCCTCGGGCATGCTTCTTTACGGCGCCTCGCTGATCTACGGCTTCACCGGCCACGTCGATTTTGCCGGTATCGCCACGGCCGCGGCCAGCGGTCAGGCGTCGCTCGGACTCACCTTCGGCATCGTCTTCGTCGCAACCGGCATCGCCTTCAAGGTGTCGGCGGTGCCGTTCCACATGTGGACGCCGGACGTCTACGAAGGCGCGCCGACGCCGGTCACAGCCTTCTTCGCCGCTGCCCCGAAGATTGCTGCCATGGCTCTGTTCGTTCGGGTGGTTATGGAGGCGCTGGAACCGGTCAAGGCCGAGTGGCAGCAGATCGTCGCCTTCATGTCGCTGGCCTCGATGATCCTGGGCGCCTTCGCCGCCATCGGTCAGCGCAACATCAAGCGGCTGATGGCCTATTCCTCCATCGGCCACATGGGCTATGCGCTGGTCGGCCTCGCGGCCGGATCCGAAGCCGGCATCTACGGCATCCTCATCTATCTCGCCACCTATCTCGCCATGACCGTCGGCGCCTTCGCCGTGATCCTGTCCATGCGGCGGGATGGCGTGATGACCGAGGACATCGACAGCCTCGCCGGTCTGTCGCGCACCAACCCGATGGTGGCCTATCTCCTGGGCATCATCATGTTCTCGCTGGCCGGCATTCCGCCCTTCGCCGGCTTCTTCGGCAAGTACTTCGTCTTCGCCGCCGCCATCAACTCCGGCCTCTACTGGCTGGCGGTGATCGGCATCCTCAGCTCGGTCGTCGGCGCCTACTACTACCTCCGCATCGTCAAGATCATGTTCCTCGACGAGCCGAAGGGCGCCTTCGAACCGATGGGGGGCGAGATGAAGGCGGTGCTCGGCATCTCCGGCCTGTTCGTCGCCGCTTTCGCGCTAGTGCTCGGACCGCTTGGTGACGCGGCGCTGGCAGCCGCGCGTACGCTGTTCTGAGGCGGTCGGCACGATGAACGAAGGTTCGGGGCTGGTTTGTCCCGCGGGTTATACGGCCATCCACCTCGACGCGGTCGGCTCGACCAACGCCGAGGCATTCGAACGGGCGAGGCAGGGCGCGGCGTCGGGTCTATGGGTGGTCGCCCGCCGCCAGACCGCTGGACGTGGACGGCGGGGACGGATCTGGACGTCAGAGCCGGGCAATCTCTATTCTTCGCTGATGCTGCGTGATCCCATAGTGGAGGCGCGGCTCGGCGAACTGCCTCTTGTGGTCGCGCTTGCTGTTCACGATGCTGTTGCGGCGGCGTTGCCGCCCTTTGCCAGAGCCGATCTCGCCATCAAATGGCCGAACGACGTCCTTTACGCCGGCGCCAAGATCTGCGGCATCCTGATCGAGGCATCGAGCACGCCGGAGGGCAGGGTGGTGGTGGCCGGGATCGGTATCAACTGCAACCACCATCCGGACGTTACGCTCTACAGCGCTACGGATCTGGCTGCTGCCGGTTATCCTACCGAACCCGAGGCGCTGTTCGCGCTCCTGGCGGCGGCCATGGCCCGTCGGCTCGCCGAGTGGCAGGCTGGCGAGTTCGCCTCTCTTCGCGAAGCCTGGCTCGACCGTGCACGGGGTATTGGCGAGGCGATCACGGTACGCCTGCCCACGCGGGAGATAGCCGGTGTCTTTTCCGGTCTCGACGCGGAAGGGCGGTTGTTGCTGCGTCACGACGGCGGGCTGGAGGCGATCTCAGCTGGCGACGTGTTCTTCGGTCGTTCCTGACGCTATTCGACGGCCCACGGTGCGATCGTTCGCCGTCGAGCGCTCTCTTCCGAGAGATTTCTTGACGTGGCCGTCTTTCGCGTCCACGTAGAACCCGACAAACGAAAGAACAAGTGCGCGCCGGCAGGGGTCGGCGAATTGGAGATACTCTGTGACGAAAAAGAAGAGCGGGGCCGACGAGCTCATTTTCCTGCCGCTGGGCGGCGTTGGCGAAATCGGCATGAACCTCGCGCTCTACGGCCTCGGACCCGAAGCCGACCGGAAGTGGCTGATGGTTGACTGCGGCATTTCCTTCGCCGGTCCCGAGCTTCCCGGGGTCGATCTGCTATTGCCCGACATTTCCTTCATCGAGGCCTATAAGGACGATCTGGTCGGCATTCTGATCACCCATGCCCATGAAGACCATTACGGCGCCGTCTATGACCTCTGGCCGCGTCTCGGTGTGCCCGTCTACATGACTCCGTTTGCCGCCGCCCTGCACGCCGCCAAGCGCGAGATGGAGCCGAACGCGCCGCGCGTGCCGACCAGCGTCGTCGAACAGGGGCAGCGCTTTTCCATCGGTCCCTTCGACCTCGAACTGATTGCCGTGTCGCACTCGTTGCCCGAGCCGACGTCCGTGCTGATCCGCACCCCGATGGGCAATGTACTGCACACCGGCGACTGGAAGATCGACCACGACCCCCGCGTCGGTCGTCCGATCGACATGAAGCGGCTCGCCGAGATCAGTGCCGAGGGTGTCGACGCCATGATCTGCGATTCCACCAACGCCGTCCGGGCCGGGCGCAGCCCGTCGGAAGGCGAGGTCGCCCATGGGCTGGCCGAGGTGGTCGCCAGAGCGAAGAAGCGCGTCGCCGTCACCATTTTCGCCTCGAACCTCGGTCGTATCCGCTCGATCGCCGAGGCCGCCGCCAAGAACGATCGCGAGGTCGTCGTGGTCGGTCGCGCCATCAAGCGGGTGCTCGACGTTGCCGGCGAACTCGGCATGCTCGAAGGGCTGCCGCCGTTCCGTGATGAGGAAGCCTATGGCTATCTGCCGTCCGACAAGGTGATGGCCATCGTCACCGGCAGCCAGGGCGAGGCACGCGCAGCGCTCGCCAAGATCGCAGCCGGCGACCACCGCAACATCACCCTGAACCGCGGCGACATGGTGATCTTCTCTTCGCGCACCATTCCCGGCAACGAGAAGGCGGTCGGCGCCATCAAGAACAAGCTGGTCGAGCAGGGCGTCGAAATCGTCTCCGACGGCGATGCGCTGGTCCACACGTCTGGCCATCCTCGTCGCGACGAGATGATGGAGCTCTATCGCCTCGTCAAGCCGAAGGTGGCCGTGCCTGTGCATGGCGAGGCCGTCCACCTTGCCGCTCATGAAAGGCTCGCCCGCGAGGCCGGCGTGCCGAGCGTGGCGCGCACCAGGAACGGCGAGATGCTGCGCCTCCTGCCCGGCGACGAACCGAAGGCCATAGGCCATGTACCGTTCGGCATTCTGGTCAAGGACGGAAGCCTGGTCCGCGATCCGGAGGGTTCGGGCGTCGTCGAGCGGCGCAAGATGAGCTTCGCCGGCGTTGTCGTCTGCACGCTGCTGATGAATGGGCGAGGCGACATCCTCGGCGAATACGGCCTCAACTGCTTCGGTCTGCCGGAGACCGACAACAAGGGCGAGGATTTCGAGGATGTGTTGGCCGCCGCCGTCGATGGCTGCCTCGTCTCCATTCCCAAGGCCCGCCGCAAGGACGAGGATCTCGTTGCCGAAGCGGTCCGCCGTTCGATCCGTGCGGCGGCCAACGAGCGTTGGGGCAAGAAGCCGATCACCGAGGTGACGGTGCTTCGGGTGGACTGAGCCGAGAGGCGAGGTGCCGACAGGCACCCATCTCTTGCGGCGAGAAACGTCGGTGATTGGCGACGAAAATCGTCACATCGTCTTAAATTCTCATCATTCCCGCAATCTGTTGTTAGGCCAACCGACGTTATCCTGTGGTCCAGGAGGGATCATGGGAACTCGTCGGTTTTTAGCCTGTCGGGACGGCAACGTGGCGATCACCTTCGCCGTCTGTCTGGTGCCCCTTCTTGTCGGTATCGGGGCGGCGGTCGACTACGCGCGACTGGCCGATGCGCGCGAGGTGATGCAGCACTCGCTCGACGCCACGGTTCTGGCGCTGTCCTCCGAAGCGGCCAAGCTGACCGAGACCGAGCTCGACGCGCGGGCCGACCAGATATTCCACGTCAACTTTCCATCCGGCAAGGCCGAGGGCATCACCGTATCCGCCACCTTCACCAAGGCCAACGGTGCCGTAATATCCGCGTCGGCGAGTGGAACTGTCCCAATGACTTTCCTCAATCTCGTCGGAATCACCTCTGAGACGCTAGCAGTCCAGTCAAAGTCCGCTTGGTCGTCGAAACGTTTGCGCGTGGCACTTGCTCTCGATAATACTGGCTCAATGGCCTATTCTGGGAAAATGTCGGCGCTGAAGACAGCCACGAATAACTTGATTGACCAGCTCCAGTCGCAGTCGACATCCGATGGCGACATCTATGTTTCTATTATTCCATTTAATCGTGACGTTAATGTGGGTAAGTCCAACAAGAATGCAACCTGGTTGTACTGGGGAGGGGTTTGCGTCAACTACAATTCAAGTACATGCGATTACGGCGAGAAATTATATCCGTACGGAACCGACAAATCAAAATGGAATGGCTGTGTCGGCGATCGCGAGAAGGATTACGATATTTCGGTCTCCGTTCCTGATGCAAATAACTATAAAACAAAGTTTTTCGTTGATCAGTATTCCGCATGCCCATCTGCACTGACGCCGATGACCAGCGACTGGTCTGCGCTGAAGTCGGCCGTGACAGCCATGACATCCAACGGGTCCACCAATCAGACTATTGGTCTGGTCTGGGCTTGGCAATCGTTGCAGCAGACCTCGCCGATTGCGGCACCAGCTAAGGACATTAACTTCGAGTACCAGGATGCAATCATCCTCTTGTCAGATGGTGACAATACAGAGAATCGCTTTGGAGGGAATGGAAGGTCAAGCGCGTCATCGGTTGATCAGAGAATGACTTTGGTATGTAATGCCGCAAAATCTTCTGGAGTTACTATTTACACAGTTTTGGTTATTCAGGGGAATGCATCTATACTAAAGTCATGCGCTAGTTCTGACGATAATTATTTCAACGCAGCAACCGCAGGTGATATTATTACTGCATTTGGTGCAATCGGCGACAAGCTGTCGGCCCTTCGCATCGCCCAATAGACGCTCAGGGCGTGCCGAAGATCGGCACCAGACCGTGAGTGACCAGATATAGCGTTACCGTCACCGTCACCACCGAGGCGGCGGTGCCGATGAGGATGCCGCTGGCCGATTGCTCGACATAAAGTCGGTACTGCTGCGCGGCGGCGTAGCAGGTCGCCGCCGGCGGCAGGCAGGCCATCAGTATGGCCGCGTGTACCCAGACCGGCGGAAAGCCGCCTACGAGCGTCACCATCGTCCAGGCCATCAGAGGATGCACCAGAAGCTTGTCGGCAACGAGGGCCGGTAGTTCGCGATGCGGCTGGCTCGCTGGCTGCAAGGCGACGGTTACGCCGATCGAGAAGAGGGCGGCCGGCGCAGCCGAAGCGCGCAGCATGGTGACGGTGGTTGCGACCGCCTCCGGCACTTGCATGGCGGAAGCGGACCCCAAGACGCCGGCAATACTGCCCAGAATAAAGGGATGCGTGAAGATCCTTCGCAGGATGAGCGCGGCGGTGGCGCCTATCGGCCGCTCTTCTTCGCCGAAGACAGCCATCATCGTCGGCAGCAAGGAAAAGATCAGTACGACGTCGAAGCAGAAGATCATTGCGGTCGGTGCGGCCGCCGCGCTACCCAGGGCCGACAGAGTCAACGCTGGCCCCATGTAGCCGACGTTGGCATAGGAACCGATGAGACCTTGAAGCGCGGCAATGCGCATGCCGGCTCCGGTCAGCGCCCGGCCGACGAGAAGGGCGATCATGAAAGTAATGAAGGTGGAGGTGGTGGTGGCGAGCGCAAAGGAACCGCGCGCCAGCTCGTGAAGCGGTGTTCGGGACAGGATGTCGAAGAACAGTGCCGGCAACGCGACGTAGATCAGGTAGAAATCCAGCCATGCAAGCCCGGCGCGGGGCAGGCGGGCCAGCCTCCCCGCCAGAAAGCCGATGAGAATGATGCCGAAGAACGGCATGGCCAGCGCCAGAACCTGAGTCATGAATGTTTGATCGCCGGAACGTCCGCCTCGTGGCGGCTACGGGGTGGAGGGAGGGCAAGAAATGGAGTAACAGCTCTTCGCACGATTCAGGCGGCGAACGTAGAGGCACCGCCCAGTTCCCGTCTCGTCCGTAGAGAGGCTTAGACGCGTTGAATTATCGACAGGCCAGAACGCAAGCCGGCTTTTGGCTTGAATACGCGGGGTTGCGGGTGGTCGTGGCGCTGCTCTCCCTGCTCGGAGTCGATCGCGCATCGGCTTTCATGGGGAGCATCTGGAGATGGGTTGCTCGATTCAACCCGCGCCACGCGCGGGCTGATCAGCATCTCGCCCTGGCCATGCCGGAACTGACCTCGGCACAGCGAAACGGCATTTTGCTGGACATGTGGGAAAATCTCGGACGCACGTTCGCCGAGGGGCTTCTCCTTCCAGACATCGTCGGCCATCCCGAGCGGATTGCCATGAGTGAACAACTGGCTGGAGACATCAAGGCGATCGGTGCGGGTGGTGCGGTTTTCTGCTCTCTTCACCAGGGAAACTGGGAGCTGCTGGCTGTTGGAAGCGCCCATGTAGGAAAATCGTTGGTAGGTGTCTATCGGCCGCTCAAGAACCCTCTCTCGGAAGCATACTTTCGGTCGCGCCGAGTAACGGCATATCCAGCTGGATTGGTCGCGGCTGGAACATCCTCGGTGCTGCGAATGCGGTCGCTGGCGCGGGGCGGGGCGGCGATTGCCATGATGGCGGATTTGCCGGACGGCAACGGCATTGTGTCTCCGTTCTTCGGCCATCCGGCGCTGCTGTCGAAGCTGCCCGTCACACTGGCCAGGCGGCTAGGCTTGCCCTTGGTCGTGGCCCATTGCCTGCGTGTCGATGGAGCGCAGTTCCTCATCGATGGGAAACGTCTGGAGCTGCCGAACACCGACGATCCGGACGCCGATGTGGAGCAGGCGACGCTCGCCCTCCACGCCACGTTCGAGGCCTGGATACGGGACGAGCCCGGGCAGTGGATGTGGGCAACACGCAAGTGGCCCAAGCTCGGACTCTGACTTCTGGTAAGCCGGTGTCCGTTCATCCTGCATTCATGTCAAATCTTTGAATTGACACGCTTTCGCCTCCTTCCTTCTGATTGATGCCCCATTGGCCGGGCAAGGTCCGGAACCGAAGGCCGTCCCCGTCGGTTTCAACCGCTGACGCGCCGAGCCGCGGTCCTGGCAATGTCCGGGCTCCGCACGCCGGGACGGCACAAGGAAGGCTGGAGGATTTCATGACTCGACTGAGAAAGCTGTTGCTGGCCTGCGCGATCGTGCCACTGTCGCAGATCGTCTCGCAGGCGGCTGCCCGTGCAGAGGATGGCTCCCTCCTTTTGGCCCAGGTCGAACCCGTACCCGCTTGTGAGCCGGGCGATCCCACCTGCGTGCCACCGGAGAAGATTGCCCCCAAGCAGCCCGAAGCCCAACCACAAGCCGAGCAGCCGCTCCCCGAGCCGGACGCCGTTCCTCCCGCACCGGAACCGGAGGTTCGTCCCGAGGCGCCGGCTCCGGTAATTCAACCCGAGCCGGAGGTCCAGCCAGAGCCGGAAGTCCAGCCCGAGCAACCCGAGCCGCAGGCAGTGACGCCCGCACCCCAACCCGAACCGGAGGTTCAACCGGAGGAACCCGCCTCCGAGCCTGCAACCCAACCTGAGGAGCCGGCAGCTCAGCCGGAAGTGGAAAGCCCCAAGCCGGCTCCGGAAGAGGCGCCGGAGGCGACCCCGAGCCCCGAGCCCAAGCCCGAAAGTCGTGAGCCGGAGGCCGAGCGTCCAGCCGCCGAGCCCGAGGCTGCGCCGCCCCCCATGCCCGAGAGCGAGCCGGCACCGAGCTCCGAGCCTGAGCCGGAAGCGCAGCCCGAGTCGCCTCCACCCGATCCTGTTGCTCCGCAGCCGAAGGCTCCCGAACCCGAGACTCAACAAACACCCCCAGAACCGCTTCAACCGGGAGAAACCCCTGAGCCTCCGCGCCCGCCGGTGCCTGACGCTGACGCCAGCGACACGCCGCCTTCGCCCCCGGTCCAGTCGGGCGATCAGCCGCCGGTGCCTCTTGAGAATGTCGAAAGGCAGGCTCCTCCACCGGCGCTCATCGAGAAGTTGGGCAACCCAGGCGCCGCCACGGCGGAGGCCATCGACCGGAGTGTCGATCAGAGGGCCGGCAACATCGGTGATGTCCGACGCGAGCGTCGGGTGATCAGCAATGAGGACGGCGTCCGTGTGACGGTGGAACCCGGTGGCCGCATCATCGTCCAGAGTGGCGAGCAGGCCGTGATCCGCCATGACGACCGGTCTCGCTTCGACCGGGACGATCGCGACTATCGCGAGCGGCGGACCCGTGGTGGTGGCCGAGAGGTCATCGTGGATACGCGTCACGGCGGCGAGGTTCGAACGCTCTACGACTCAAACGGCATGATGATCCGGCGTGAACGTCGCGACCGCGACGGCCAGGTCTATGTTCTGTTCGACAATCGCAGCTTTGGCCCTGGTCCGGTCGACGAGCCCGCGTGGCATCCGGTCGTGCGGTTGCCGCCGCCGCCCGCATATGATCTGCCGCGCGAACGCTATCGCGTGGAAATGCGTTCCGCCCCGCCGCGTTACGTGGAAGAGGCGCTGACCGCTCCTCCGCTTGTCGAAGTGCAGCCGGAGTACACGCTCGACCAGGTGATCTACAGCCCCGATCTGCGTGAGCGGGTCAGGTCGGTCGATCTCGACACTATCACCTTCTCCAGCGGAGCATGGACGGTAGAGAGTAGTCAGGTGCCGGGCATCGAGGCGGTCGCCCGTGGCATTGATGCGGCGCTGCGCCGGAACCCGAACGAAGAATTCCTCGTGGAGGGCTAGACCGACGCCGTCGGTTCGGTGGTGGACAACCTCTCGCTGTCGGATCGGCGCGCCGAGGCTGTCGCCAACGTCCTGACCGACCACTACGGCATCCCGCCCGAGAACCTCGTCACGCAAGGCTATGGCGAGAGCTATCTGAAGGTCCGGACGGAACGTGCGGAGCGCGCCAATCGCCGCGTCACCGTGCGTCGCATCACCCCGCTGCTCTCGACCAACGGTCAGCCGTGAGACGATTGCTCCGCAGCGTGCTTGTCCGCTAAAAGAAAGCCCCGTCCAACCGAGGACGGGGCTTTTTGCTTTGATCGGTAACAATCCGCGATGAACCGCTTCGCTGCCGCGCTCGGCAATCACCCACGTCGCCTGGCGATGGCCGCCGTTCTGTTCATGGCCGCCGTGGGCTGGCTGTGGTTGATCGCCTCTGTCGTCGATGTCGGCCTGGCGGAGGCCTTGATGCCGGCGATGGAGGACTATCTCAGCGCCGGCGGTCTTGCGCTGGGACTCGCCATGTGGGTGGCCATGGTCTTCGCCATGATGCTGCCGACGGCGGCCCCCACCTTCAGGGCATACGCCGATACGGTGGGAGCCGGCACCATGGCGGTGATCGCCGGTTACACGGCGATCTGGCTGGCGGCCTCCCTTGTGGCCATGGCCATCCAGACCGGTCTCATCCATGTTGGTGCTCTCGCGCCGCATATGGCACCGGCCGGTGTCGCGCTTTCAGCGTCCATCCTGATCGCCGCGGGCATATACCAGTTCACCCCCCTGAAATGGGCTTGTCTCTTTCGCTGCCGCAATCCGCGTGTCTCCGATGTGGAGGTCGGGGCGGGTGCCGCGTTCAGGATCGGGGTCGAGGAAGGCTTTGCCTGCCTCGGCTGTTGCTGGGCCATGATGGCGGTGATGTTCGCCACCGGGCTCATGAATCTGGCCGCCATGGCCATCCTCGGCGCTCTCATGGGCGTGGAAAAGCTGATTAGTGGTGTCTGGCTGACGTATTTCCTCGGGGTTTTGTTCATTCTTGCCGGTGTCATCTTGGCGAGCGGCCTCGTCATCGGGTAGATTGTCACCAGATGTAACCATCCGGCAGGATCGGTAAGGTTTTGGGCGATGATCTTTTGGGCTCCGTCGGGCGACGCGCTTCGTCCGTTCATGATGGCTCTCGGCCCGGCCGTCGGTTCGGACGAGAGGAGCGGCGCGCGATGACGGAACTGACACTTGTGACCAGGCATCAAAATGCGTTGATCGCCCTTGCCGTCCACGCCTTCACGGCGAGCGGCATCGTCCTGGCCATGCTGGCGGCTTTCGCCGCCTATAATCTGGACTGGCCAACCTTCTTCATGTGGCTTGGCCTGGCGCTGGTCGTCGATGGCATCGACGGCCCCCTTGCGCGCAAGGTGTCCGTCGAGAGCCGCCTGCCGACCTTCTCCGGCGCGGCTCTGGACTTCGTGGTCGACTACGTGACCTACGCCTTCCTGCCGGCGCTTGCCGTCGCGACGGCCGGGTTCACCTCGATTCCCATTGCCCTGGCGTTGGCCGGAATCATTGTCTTCACCTCGGCGATGTATTTCGGCGACACCCGCATGAAGATGAAGAACAACGCCTTCAGGGGCTTCCCCGTTGTCTGGAATGGCGTGGTTTTCCTTTATTTCGTCTTCGATCTCAATCAGTTCGCAGTCATCGGCATCACCGTCGCCTTGTCGATTCTGACATTCGCCCCGATCGCCTTCGTGCATCCGGTGCGGGTCGAGAAGTGGCGGCCTCTGACGCTGGCAGTGACGCTGGTCTGGTTCCTGTTCGCGGCTGCGGCGCTGGCATGGGAACTGAATCCGCCGATTGGCGTTGAGATCGGTCTGGCGCTTTCCACGGCATATCTGACGTTCGTCGCGGCCGTGCAGCAATTTATCGACAAGTTCTTTGGCGCCGGAAAAGCTTGACGCGACGAAAGGCAGCTAGTGCCTTTCTCATATTCTGCGACTTCAGCGACGCCGACGGCCATCTCTGGGAATGACCGCCTCCATGCTTGATCTCGTTTTCAACGCCAGTGCCTGGGCCAGCCTCCTGACTCTCACCGTCATGGAGATTGTCCTCGGGATCGACAATCTCGTTTTCATTTCCGTATTGACCAGCCGGCTTCCGACGGACGCCGCGCGAAAGGCGAGGGCGCTCGGCCTGTCGATGGCTCTGGTCTTCCGTATCCTGCTTCTCATCACCCTGTCGTGGTTGATCGGCCTGACGGCGCCGGTGTTTTCCATGTTCGGGCATGGCTTTTCCTGGCGCGACCTCATCCTTCTCGCCGGCGGCCTGTTCCTGCTCTACAAGGCGACGCACGAGATCCATGCCGGTATCGAGGGCGAGGAGGACGACAGCGGCAACGTGGTCCACGCTGCCTTCGGCGCCACCGTGGCGCAGATCATCGCCATCGATATCGTCTTTTCGATCGACAGCATCATCACGGCGATTGGCATGGCCGAGCACGTGCCGGTGATGATTCTGGCCGTCGTCATTGCGATGATCATCATGTTCGTAGCGTCCGAGCCGATATCGAACTTCATTCACAAGCATCCGACGACGAAGATGCTGGCTCTCTCCTTCCTTCTCTTGATCGGCGTGTCGTTGGTCGCCGATGGCGTCGGCTTCCATGTCCCGCGCGCCTACATCTACTTCGCCATGGCCTTCTCGGCGGGTGTCGAGATGATCAACATCCTTGCCAGCCGCAAGCGTCGCAAGGCCAAGGCCTGAGGGCAGGGGAAATCGAAGATGTGAAGAGGGCGGGGCTCGACCCGCCCTTTGCATTGTGCGCTTTCAGGCGAGCACGCACCACGTCGTCCGTTTGTTGTCCCATCGACTTCGAGACGAGTCTGCTCGGCGGCGCGATCGATCGACTAGTCGTTTATACGGATTTCGCTTGGGTTCTAGATCGTTTCAGGCTACCCCTCTGTCAGGTGGCGCCTCGTCGGCGTTTTTCGACGTTCATGGGTCGCCTCGCTTCGTCACGGGTATTGACCGATGAGCACCACCGATATCGCCAAGCGGGTCCATGACCATAACTGGAAGCTCGACCCGATCATCCGCAGCCTGCTTGATACGGACATCTACAAGTTCCTGATGCAGCAGCTGATCTGGAAGCGCTACCGTGACGTCGACGTCACCTTCTCTCTGATCAACCGCGCGAGCAGCATCCGCCTGGCCGACGACATCGACGAAGGCGAGCTTCGGGCCCAGCTCGACTATGCCCGCTCGCTGCGAATCGGCAAGAAGGAGTGGATCTGGCTAGCCGGTAACACCTTCTACGGCAAGCGACAGATCTTCGCGCCGGAGTATCTGGAGTTCCTGCGCGATTTCCAGTTGCCACCTTACGAACTCAGGAAGGCCGACGGCCAGTACCATCTCGAGTTCCACGGGCCCTGGACCCACACGACCATGTGGGAAATCCCCGCGCTGGCCATCATCAACGAGTTGCGCTCTCGTTCGGTGATGAAGACCATGCGCCGCTTCGAACTCGACGTTCTCTATGCGCGCGCCAAGGCCAAGTTGTGGAGCAAGGTGGAGCGTCTCAGGGCCTTTCCGGATATCAAGATCGCAGACTTCGGCAGCCGTCGCCGCCATTCGCATCTCTGGCAGGATTGGTGCGTCAACGCGTTGAAAGAAGGGCTCGGCCCGTCGTTCATCGGCACGTCGAACGTCTTGCTGGCCATGAAGAGCGATCTCGAGGCCATCGGCACCAACGCCCACGAACTGCCAATGGCCATGGCCGCCCTTGCCGATACCGAGGATGAGCTTCGCCATTCGCCCTACAGGGGGTTGCGCGACTGGCAGGAGCTTTATGACGGTAATCTGCTGGTGGTTTTGCCGGATGCCTTTGGTACCGCATCATTTCTGCGCGACGCGCCGGATTGGGTGGCCGACTGGAAAGGGTTCCGTCCCGACAGCGCCGATCCGGTCGAAGGAGGCGAGGAGATCGTCGCCTGGTGGAAGTCGAAGGGCAGGGATCCGCGCGACAAGTTGATCGTCTTTTCCGACGGTCTCGACGTCGAGGAGATCGAGCGCGTCTACACCCACTTCCGCGGTCGCGTTCACATGAGCTTTGGCTGGGGAACCAACCTCACCAATGACTTCCAGGATTGCGCCCCACAGCCGACCGACGATTTCGATGCGATCTCTCTGGTCTGCAAGGTGACACAGGTGAACGGCCGACCGGCCGTGAAGCTTTCCGACAATCCGGAGAAGGCGACAGGCGATCCGGCCGAGATCGCCCGCTATCTGCGGGTGTTCGGTGAAGCGGGGCGGGTCAAACGTCCCGTACTCGTATAGTTACCTGAAACGTCAACGCCGCCCATGAGGGCGGCGTTCCTGCTTTCCGGCGAATGGTTTTGGCTCTCTATCAGGCCTCGAAAGGCTTGGTTGCCAGCCACTTCTCCAGCCAGTGGATGTCGTAGGCGCCGTCGATGATGTCGGCGTTCTTCAGCATGTTGTTGAAGAGCGGGATCGTCGAGTCGATGCCGTCGACCACGAACTCGTCCAGACAACGGCGCAGGCGCATCAGGCATTCGACGCGGTTGCGACCGTGAACAATCAGCTTGCCGATCATGCTGTCGTAGTAGGGTGGGATCGTATAGCCCTGATAGACGCCGCTGTCGACACGCACCCCCAATCCTCCGGGAGGATGCCAATAGGTAATCTTGCCGGGCGACGGCGCAAACGTGGCGGCGTTCTCCGCGTTGATGCGGCATTCGATGGCGTGGCCGTTGAAATGGACGTCCGACTGGCGGAAGCCCAGCGCCTGGCCCGAGGCCACCTTGATCTGCTCGTTGACGAGGTCGATGCCGGTGATCATCTCCGTCACCGGGTGTTCCACCTGCAGGCGGGTGTTCATCTCGATGAAGTAGAACTCGCCGTTCTCGTAGAGGAACTCGATGGTGCCGGCGCCGGAATAGTTCAGCTCGGCCATGGCGTTGGCGACGATGTTGCCGATCCTGGCGCGTTCATCGTCATTGAGGGCCGGCGAGCGGGCCTCCTCCATGACCTTCTGATGCCGGCGCTGCAGCGAGCAGTCGCGCTCGCCGAGATGTACCGCATTGCCCTGGCCGTCGCCCAGCACCTGAAGTTCGATGTGGCGCGGCTTCAGGAGGTACTTCTCGATGTACACAGCGTCGTCGCCGAAGGCGTTCTTCGCCTCGGTCTTGGCGGCCGACATGGCCGACGGCAGTTCCGCTTCGGTCATGGCGACGCGCATGCCGCGACCGCCGCCACCCGCCGACGCCTTCACCAAGACCGGATAGCCGATCTCGGCGGCGATCCGCAGGGCATCTTCCTCCGACTCGACGGCACCGTCCGAGCCGGGCACCACCGGGATGCCGAGACGCTTGGCGGTCGCCTTGGCCTCGATCTTGTCGCCCATGATGCGGATGTGGTCGGCCGATGGTCCGATGAAGGCTATGTTGTGGGCAGCCAGGATATCGGCGAACCGGGCATTCTCGCTGAGAAACCCATAGCCGGGGTGAACCGCTTCGGCGCCGGTGATCTCGCAGGCCGCGACGATGTTGGGAATGTTGAGGTAGCTTTCGCGCACTGGCGCCGGGCCGATACAGACGCTTTCGTCGGCGAGGCGGACGTGCATGGCGTTGGCGTCGGCCGTCGAATGAACGGCGACGGTGCCGATGCCGAGCTCCTTGCAGGCGCGCAGCACCCGAAGGGCGATTTCGCCGCGGTTGGCGATGAGGATCTTCTCAAACATGGGGCCGGTCACTCGATGATCAGCAGCGGCTCGCCGAACTCGACCGGCTGGCCGTTCTCGACGAAGATGGCGGTGACGCGGCCGGCGCGCGGCGCCGGAATGTGGTTGAGGTGCTTCATGGCCTCGATGATCATCACCGTCTGGCCTTCCTTCACCGTGTCGCCGACTTCGACGAAGGAGCGCGCGCCCGGCTCCGGAGCCAGGTAGGCGGTGCCAACCATCGGGGAGGGGACCGCACCGGGATTGGCCGCGGGATCGGCGGCCTTCGGCACCTCGGCGGCCACGGGAGCCGCGGCGACGGCAGGGGCGGCCATCGCAGGCATGGCGCTCGGCGGGGCCCAGCCGCCGCCCTGGGTGATGGTGACCGGCGCCGCCGTCCGAGCCACGCGGATCTTCAGCTTCTCCTGCTCCACCTCGATCTCGGTGAGGTTGGTCTCGTCGAGGATGTTGGCAAGCTGGCGGATCAGTTCGTAGTCAAAGGTCTGGGGCATCGGTTCTCACCGGATTGGGACGGCGGTCACCCTTTCAGGAGACCGGCGAGGGCTTCGAGCGCGAGAGTGTAGCCAAGAGGGCCAAGGCCAACGATCACTCCGGCCGCCACGGGCGACACGAAGGACCGATGCCGGAAACTCTCGCGGGCATGGACGTTGGAAATATGAACTTCGATCAGGGGAACACCGGTCCCCTTGATCGCGTCTTGGAGGGCGATTGACGTGTGCGTATAGGCGCCGGGGTTCATCACCACGCCGGCGCCGCGCCGTCCCGCTTCCTGAATCCAGTCGACGAGGACGCCCTCATGGTTGGACTGACGAAACTCGACGGCTGAAAACCCCAGCGCGGCAGCCTTCTCGCGGCAGTTCGCCTCGATGTCGGCAAGGGTCAGCGATCCGTAGATGCCCGGTTCTCGCGTTCCGAGAAGATTGAGGTTCGGTCCGTTGAGGATGAACGCTTCAATGGGCAATCGGTCGGTTCCCTTTCAAGGCCGGAACAGGGGAGGCCGCAACCCACCGGTGGGCGTTGGCCGGCTTCCTTATAGGCATATGCCGCTCCGAAAAAAAGAGGCAGCGCCGATTCATCCCCGTCTGTAGGGCGAGGTCATGTCCAGGCCCGACCAAAGATCAGCAGGTCGTCTTGCCGCAGGTGCGCATGGCCTCGATTCTGCGGTTCAGGTCGGCGAAGCCGACGGCGCCATAGACCATCTCGTCGCCGATGATGTAGGCGGGGGTGCCGTTGATGTTGAGCTTGCGAGCGAGATCGTAGGAGTGGTTGATCGCCTCGGCGACCGCCTGCATACCGGCCGTCTCCTTTACCTTCGCTTCGTCGAGGCCGGCTTTCGCCGCCGCCGCCAGCGCGCGGTCGCCGTCGGCCTGACCCCGGATTCCCATCAGCTCGAAGTGAAAGGCTTCGTAGGCCTTGGGGTCGAGAATGTTGACGGCCGCCGCCACCTTGGCCGCTTCGACCGATCCCTCGCTCAGGATGGGAAACTCCTTGAGGATGATCTTGACGTCCTTTTCCTTGTCCAGGATGGCGCGGGTATCGGAAAGGGCCTTCTTGCAGTAGCCGCAGTTGTAGTCGAAGAACTCGACCAGGGCGATCTTCGCGTTGGGATCGCCGAGGACCGCCTGGTACGGCGAGGAGAAGATGGCCTCCTTGTTCGCCTGGATCGCGTCGATCCGTCCCTGTTCCTCGGCCGCCTTGTTGCGCGCATCGAGCGCCTGCAGGGCCTCGGTGATCACTTCGGGATGCTCGAGCAGATAGGACTTCACGACGTCGCCGATCGCTGCCTTCTGGCCGTCGGTGAACTCTTCGGCGGAAGCGGCGAAGGGAAGGAGAGCCGCAGCGACCAGCGTGGCCGACAGTACTTTCCGGAAATGGGCAAACATGCGACTGCTCCTCGTTCCAGGCGGTGAAGCCTGGTTATCTTGGTATCTTGTAGGTGATGATGTCGTCGGCGCGCAGCCAGGCCGGCGAGCCGGTCTTCAGCTTCTCCTGCGCGCGGATGGCATATTTCTTGGCGGTTTCGATGTCGCCCGAGGCGAAGCTCCCTTGCGCCGAGGCAAGATCGGCCATGGCGATGTTGTCCTTGCGCGCATAGGCGATGGCAAGCTGCCGATAGCCGACGGGCTGGTCCGGGTCGTCGCCGATACCCTTGGTGAGCGTGGCGATCGCCTCGTCGGTCAGCTTGCCGTCCCCGGTGCCTACAAGAGCCTGACCGAGCAGGACGCGGATGGGGCCGGAGTTCGGCGCCAGCGACACGGCTTTGCGGAGGGGCGCCAAGGCCTCTCTCGGCTTGCCGGTTTCCAGAAGAATCTGACCCTTGAGTTCCCAGAAATAGGGGTTGTTGGGAGATCGCTTGATCAGCGCGTCCATTCGGCCGATCGCCCAACCGGCGTCGGCGAAGCGGGAGGCGACCCTGGCGCCGGCCTAATACGCGGCAAGGCGGGTGTCTGACGGCGGATAGAGCCGCATCACGCTTTGGGCATTGCGGGTGAAGGCGGCGAACTTCGCCCGAACGAGATCGTGCCGTGCCTGGAGCGACGGACTGTCGGCCTTGTCGAAGTATTTCGACTTGCGGGCCATCTCGTCGATCATGGCGATGCGGTCGGCCGCCAGGGGGTGGCTTTGGATATACGGGTCGATGTGCGCCGACATGAACATCTGCTGGTCGGCGAAGCGCTTGAAGGTGTCCAGCATCCCTTTCGCCGACTGGCCGGTTTGGGCAAGGTACTTCAGCGCCAGCTGATCGGCGGCAGTCTCGTTCTCGCGGGCATACATCAGGAGGCCGCGTTGGCCGAACTGCATTCCGCCGGTGGCCAGGGCACCCACCGCCCCGCCGCCGCCGCCCGCCGCACCCGCCGCAACG
>JAUVXG010000100.1 GCA_030603685.1 Pleomorphomonas sp. | reverse complement strand
TCGCGAACGTTGGCCGACAGGCGGCGATGCAGACCGGCGGCAATCTCGGGGAACTCGTCGAGCATTCGGCGGAACAGCGGCCGGCGGATCAGGATGGTCTCGACCCGGCCGCGCGCCACGGCGGTCATCGTGCGTTCTCCATCGACGATCAGGGCGAGGCCGCCCAGCAAGGCGCCACGGCCAACCACTTCGGCTGCGGTTTCCGAGTCCCCCGGCGGAAACAACGCCACTTCGCCCGAAGAAATCACGTGCGCGCAATCGGCGCGGTCACCCGCCGAGTAGAGGCGCTGCCCGTCCCGGAAGTCGCGGCTCTCGGCCGAGAAGGCGAGCAGGCGCAGCTTGTCCTCCGTGAAATCGGAGAGCATGGACACCGTGCCGAGCAGCTTTATGTCGGACTCGAGACTCATGAATGGCCTGGCGCGGGCGAGACGAACGATGGTGAAAACAGTCAGTCATGTGCCGTTCACACGGCACATGACGCAGATTCCCTAGCATGCCGCCTGCAGAAGGTTAACCGCCCAATCCCCGGCTTGCCGGCGTCGGCCGGGTTTTCCACCCCGAAGGGTCGCCAAGGATCAGGGCACGAGCTTGTAGCCGCCACCTTCGGTGATCAGGAGCTGGGCGTTGGCCGGATCCTTCTCGATCTTCTGGCGGAGACGGTAGATGTGCGTTTCGAGCGTGTGGGTGGTGATGCCGGCGTTATAGCCCCAGACCTCGTGCAACAGCACGTCGCGGGTGATCACCTTGTCGCCGGCCCGGTAAAGGAACTTCAGGATCGAGGTTTCCTTTTCGGTGAGCCGGATCTTGCCGCCCTTGGCGTCGACCAGGAGTTTGGCCGAGGGGCGGAAGGTGTAGGGGCCGATGGTGAAGACTGCCTCTTCCGACTGCTCGTGCTGACGCAGCTGGGCGCGCACGCGAGCGAGCAGAACGGCGAACTTGAACGGCTTGGCGACGTAGTCGTTGGCGCCGGCTTCGAGCCCGAGGATCTGGTCGCTGTCGGTGTCGTGCCCGGTCAGCATGATCACCGGCGCTGCAAATCCGCCCTTCCTGAGAATCTTCACCGCCTCGCGGCCATCCATGTCGGGCAGGCCGACGTCCATCAGCACGAGGTCGACGTGGGCCGTGCGGGCAAGCTGCATGCCCTTGGTGGCGGTTTCCGCCTCGAGCGGCTCGAATTCGTCGAACAGCGACAGCTGTTCAACCAGCGCTTCGCGGAGGTCGGGGTCGTCGTCGACGATCAGAATTTTTCGAGCGGTCATGTCATCCCCGTCAAAGATGATCGCTGCCAGAGAGCCTGCCCCTCGTCTTCGGGGTGCATCGCGCCGGCTTGGCGATTCATCCGATCTCTGCCAGATTACCATGGCGGACCGGATACTTCACAAAATTATACCGTCTGTCGGTCCTTCGCGACCGTCTGTCAAGCAAGGCGGAAAATATGCACGGCAAGTTGAAATCGAAGGGGGCGGCGCTCACACGCCTTCACGTTCGCGTGAGATCGCCCCACTCGACGCATGGGCGACTTGTCGGTGGCTGGGTGAACATGGCGGCGACCATCGGCCGAACGGGTTTGACGGCGCTGAAACGGGAAGGTGATGGATCGAGTCCGCTGGGCCATTTTCGCATCGTCGGTGGCTTCTACCGGCCGGATCGGCTCGGTATCAGGCCTCGCTCCGGCATTCCCCTTCAACCCCTGCGACCCGACGACGGCTGGTGCGACGACCCTTCCGACGCCAACTACAACCGGCCGGTCCGTCGTCCATATCCTCGAAGCCATGAGGCGATGTGGCGTGACGATCACGCCTATGACGTCGTACTGGTGCTCGATTTCAATCTTTGGCCCCGCATGCGGGGCGGCGGCAGCGCCATCTTCTTTCATCTGGCGCACGCCGATTCCCGGCCGACGGCAGGTTGTCTGGCATTGAAACGAGCCGACATGCTGAAGCTGTTGCCGCATCTGTCGACCCGCACGATTATTTCGTTCGGCTAAAATCCGTCCGTCTCAGATCGGTTCACCGTCGACGAGGCGTGGCGAAGGCCCTGGCGCGCCGGCGGCGGCATCGGCGAAGACACGCTTGATGGACGGCAGCCGATCGACCACCCCCAGACCGAAATCGCGGATCAGCCGCAGCGGAGCGAGATCGTTGGAAAAGAGGCGGTTGAGACCGTCGGTCATCGCGGCCATGCGCAGCGTGTCGAATCCGCGCCAGCGCTGATAGTCGTCGAGGACATCGGTGGTGCCGGGGTCGCGGCCGGCACGCAGGGCGATGGCCACCACTTCCGCCAGCGCAGCCGCGTCCTTGAAGCCGAGATTGAGGCCTTGACCGGCGATCGGGTGAATGGCGTGCGCGGCATCGCCGATCAGTGCCAGCCGATCGGCCGTGAAGCGACGGGCGAGGGTCAGTCCGAGCGGAAAGGCCTGGCGTCGACCGACCACGCGAACTTCGCCAAGGCGGTGGCCGATCCGGCGGATGAGTTCCGCGTCGAACAGGAATGGCGCACCGGCGACAAGACGGTCGGCAATTTCGGTGCGCTCGCTCCAGACGAGTGATGACCGACAGCCGCCCTTGAGCGGCAGCACGGCGAAGGGACCGGCCGGCAGGAAGTGTTCTTCGGCGCGTCCGTCGTGTGGCCGGTCGCGTTCGATGGTGGCGACGATTCCCGACTGCCCGTAACTCCAGGAGTTGATGCCGATGCCAGCTTCCGAGCGAAGGCGCGAGCGCGCGCCATCGGCGGCCACCATCAGAGAAGCGACGAGCGTTTTGCCGGAGGCGAGCGTCACGCGGCGCCCGCCCTGGGTTCGCTCGGTGGCCAGTACGCTATCGGGTGTCAGGAAACGGACGCCGGCGGCCTCCGCCGCTGCGCCGAGCGCTGCGACCAGTGGCCCATTGGGCAGCATGTGGGCGAGTGGGTCTCCGTCCTGCTGCCGTTCGAAGGTTAGAAACACCGGCCGGATCAGGTCGTCGAGGCGAGAATCGGTAACGATCATCTCGCGGACCGGCTCCGCTTCGACAGCAAGATTCTCCCAGACGCCGAGGGCCGAGAGCATGCGCCGTCCAGCAGCCGCCACCGCGAAGGCGCGCAAATCGCCCGACGCTTCACGCCAGGGTCGGGGGTCGGCGAGCGCGACGCGGGCACCGGGAACCGAAGCGGCAATGGCAAGCGCGGCCGAGAGACCGACATAACCGCCACCCGCAACCAGGACGTCCACTCTTTCGCTACTCTCGATCATCTCATCTTCCCTTCACGGCCGTGGATGACGGCGTGAGCATAGTGGGATTGCGGATACCGGCCAAGAAGCCGCGTGGTGACTTTCTGAGCGTTTCTGGGGGCGTCGACGGGCGATGGCGCTCCATACGGGCAATTACTGCCCATCGAATAGGCATCTGTGGTCCGCCAAACTGATTTCAAGATGGGCACATTCGAGTTTTTGCCAGGGAAATGGTCACTGGAACTCGGATGCCGACCGTCAAAACCGGCGAAAACAAGGCGTTTGGTTAAGAAAAAGCAGAATGTGCCGCATCCTACGTCGGCTTGGCACAAAGATTGATTCTATCGACGGCATCGAGTTCCGCGACGGGGCGCATCGCGGGGGTGCGCGTTCGGTCCGGGGGACCAATCGATGGAAGGAACCCCATGAAAATCGTCATGGCCATTATCAAGCCGTTCAAGCTGGACGTGGTGCGCGATGCGCTCAACGCGCTCGGCGTGCACGGCCTCACGGTGACGGAAGTCAAGGGCTATGGTCGCCAGAAGGGCCATACCGAAATCTATCGCGGCGCCGAGTACGCCGTCAGCTTCCTGCCCAAGCTGAAGGTGGAAGTCGCGGTCGCCACGGATCAGGTCGACAAGGTCGTCGAGGCCATCTCCACGGCTGCGAAGACCGGCCAGATCGGCGACGGCAAGATTTTCGTCACCTCCATCGAACACGCCGTTCGCATCCGTACCGGCGAGACCGACGGGGAGGCGCTTTGATCCATTCGGGAGGCCCGTGCGGGCTTCCAAGGCACGCCGCCGATGTTTCGCCCAAGGGCGACGTCGAGCGGACAGTCGACAACCGATCCAAGAGGATTTCGATGAAGTATCTCAAGCCACTTCTCGCGGCTGCGCCTGTGCTGGCGCTCTCGGCTGCTGCGGCTTTCGCCCAGGATGCCGTCGCGCCGGCCGTTGAGGCCGCCGCCCCCGCTCCCGCCGCCGATCCCGGACATACGGCGTGGATGCTGGTTTCCACCGTTCTGGTCATCATGATGACCGTGCCGGCGCTGGCGCTGTTCTACGGCGGTCTCGTCCGTTCCAAGAACGTGCTGTCGATCCTGATGCAGTGCCTCATCGGTTTCGCGGTGATGGCCATTCTGTGGATCACTTACGGCTACTCCATCGCCTTCACCATGCCCGGTGAGGCGACCGCGCTTTCGCCGTTCATCGGCACCCTCGACAAGGTCATGCTGGCCGGCATTACGCCCGATTCGGTGTCCGGTTCCATTCCGGAGATCGTTTTCGTCGCGTTCCAGATGACCTTCGCCTGCATCACCCCGGCGCTGATCATCGGCGCCTCGGCCGAGCGCGTTAAGTTCTCGGCGGTGATCTTCTTCCTGATCCTGTGGTTCACCTTCGCCTATCTGCCGATGGCCCACATGGTCTGGGGCGGTGCCGGCTCCTACATCGGTTCCGGTTGGGGCGCTCTGGACTTCGCCGGCGGCACCGTGGTGCATATCAATGCCGGTATCGCTGGTCTTGTCATCGCCATCATGGGCGGCAAGCGCATCGGTCTCGGCCGTGACAACTTCGCGCCGCACAACCTCGTGCTCACCTACATCGGCGCCATGCTTCTGTGGGTCGGCTGGTTCGGCTTCAATGCCGGATCCGAGCTCGCTGCCGACGGCGTCGCGGGCTATGCCCTGGTCAACACCATCGTTGCTACCGCCGCCGCGGCCATCGCCTGGCCGTTCGCCGAGTGGCTTACCCGTGGCCATGCCTCGCTCCTGGGCGGTGCTTCGGGCGTGGTTGCCGGTCTCGTCGCCATCACGCCGGCTTGTGGTACCGCCGGTCCGTTCGGTGCGGTGATCATTGGTCTCGCCGCCGGTGCGATCTGCTTCTGGGCCTCGACCTGGGTCAAGTCGAAGTTCGGCTACGACGACGCGCTCGACGTGTTCGGTGTTCATGGCGTGGGCGGTATCGTCGGCGCCATCCTGACCGGTGTGTTCGCCAATCCGTCGCTGGGCGGCATCTATGCCGATTATCCCGGTTTCGGCACCCAGGTTACCGCGCAGGTCGTGGCGGTCATCATCTGTATCCTGGTGTCGGGTATCGTGTCGGTGATCGCACTCACCATCGTCAAGGCGATCGTCGGTCTTCGCGTCACCGAGACCGCCGAGCGCGAGGGTCTCGACGTCACGACCCACGGCGAACGCGCCTACAACTGAGCCTCACTCAGTTCAACGGCAATCTGAAGACGGGCGGGGCTCCAAATGGAGCCCCGCCCGTCGGCGTTTTGTCAGGTTGCGCGAGATCATCCTTTTGGCGCAGTGGGCGCTGAAGTTCGTGGGTCGGATGAATTTCACCCTATTTCCCTCTTGGCGCTCGCGTTTGCCACGTTATGGTCGTGGCATCGACCGGGGGCGGCGCGCCGCTCCGAGCAATCTCGAGATACACCGGAAAAGAGGTGCCCCATGAAAATCGTGACGGCCATCATCAAGCCCTTCAAGCTCGACGAGGTGCGAGATGCCCTGACCTCGCTCGGCGTCCATGGCCTGACGGTCACGGAGGTCAAGGGTTACGGTCGCCAGAAGGGCCACACTGAAATCTATCGCGGTGCCGAGTATGCCGTCAGCTTCCTGCCCAAGCTGAAAATCGAGGTGGCGGTGCCGGCCGTCGAGGCGGAAAAGGTGGTCGAGGCCATAGCATCGGCAGCCAAGACCGGGCAAATCGGCGACGGCAAGATCTTCGTCTATGCAATCGAGCATGCCCTTCGCATCCGCACCGGCGAGCAGGACGAAGAAGCGCTCTGAGGAACTGGGCGCATAGGGTTAAAGAGCGTTTAACCATGGATGCCTAGAGTGGCCGGGAGCATAAAAGGTCCGGCCGCCTTTGGGCGGCGGGCCGAATCACCCGTTGCCCGAGCCCTGGTTTCATGTCGTCCTGCGCGCCGCTTCCTCTTTCTCCCTTTCAGCGTCTCGGCCGGTTGATCGCTGGTGTCGAGCCCGGACGTCAGCCGATCGACGTCTCGGTCGGTGAACCGCGCCATCCCGTGCCGGATTTCGTCGGCCCGGTACTTTCTGCATCGCTGGCGGATTTTGTTCGCTATCCGCCGATCAAAGGGACGCCGGCTTTTCGCGCCGCCGTTGCCGGCTGGGCCGAGAAGCGTTTCGGCCTTCCTGGCGACACGCTTGATCGAGATGACGGCATATTGCCGCTCAACGGTTCGAGAGAGGGGCTCTTTCACGCAACGCTCACGGCCGTGCGGCTTGCCGGCGCGAGTAAGGGGCCCCGGCCGGCCATCCTGTTGCCCAACCCCTTTTATGCCGTCTACGCCGCCGCCGCCGAGGCGGCAGGCGCGGAGCCGGTGTTCGTCGCGGCCGATCGCGATGACGGCTTCCTGCCGCGCTTCGAAGCACTGCCGGCCGATCTGCTCGCTCGAACCGTGGCGGCTTTCCACGCCAGTCCGGCCAACCCTCAGGGCGCGGTTGCCGATCTCGGACGGCTTGAAGGGCTGGTCCGGCTGGCCCGCGAGCATGGTTTTCTTCTGTTTTCCGACGAGTGCTACTCGGAAATCTGGCGCGGCCGGGCCCCGGACGGTGTGCTGAACGCCGCGTTCGGGATCAATGGCGACTTCTCCGGCGTCATCGCCTTCAACTCGTTGTCCAAGCGATCCAACCTTGCCGGCGCCCGTTGCGGTTTTGCGATCGGTGATCCGGCCTTCCTGAAGGCATGGGCGGCCCTCAGGAACGTGACGGCGCCGCAGGTCCCGATGCCGATCCAGGCGGTCGCAGTCGCCGCGCTCGCCGATGAGGAACACGTCGCTGAGAACCGCCGGCTTTACGATCTCAAGTATGCCGTCGCCGAGGAGATGCTCGGCGACCGGTTTCCGCATCTCGTGCCGCCGGGTGGTTTCTTTCTTTGGCTCGACGTCGGTCGCTGGGGTGGCGGTGAAGCCGTGACGGCTCGACTTTGGAAAGACCAGGGCGTCAAGGTCGTGCCGGGCGGCTACCTGTCGGCGACCGGCGCCGACGGCGCCAGTCCCGGTGCGGATTTCATTCGAATCGCCATGGTCGAAAGCCTGGAGACGAGTCGCGAGGCGCTGTGCCGTCTCTCGGAGGTTCTGTCATGAGAGCAGAAATGAGAACCAGCCCCCGCTTCCGCGAGGCCGGCGGACGGCTCGACGGCCCCTATGAGCCGCGCCCGGCCAATGCGCGCCGCGCCGCCAATCTCAAGGAGCTCGACAAGCGGATGCGCCGTGCCGCGCCGACGCGAGAGGACCGTTTGCGGCAGGCGATGCTCCGCAACATCGCCGGCGCGTCCGGTCTGATGCTGATCGCCGGCGTCGCGGCCTTGTCCGCCGCGCTCGCGACCTGGTCGGTGGACGATCCGAGCTGGAGCCACATTGCCGATGGACCGACCCGCAATGTCATGGGGGCGGGGGGCGCAGTGGTCGCCGATCTGATCATGCAGCTCATCGGCCTCAACGCCGCGCTGTTCCTGGCGCCGGTGGTGATCTGGGGCTGGCAACTGACGATAGGGCGCATCCCGCATGTGGCGCGCAACAGGCTGATCGGATGGTTGATCGGCACGTTGATCGGCGCCGCGTTCATGGGCGCCTTGCCGCCGACGACCGGTTGGCCCTTGCCCACCGGTCTCGGAGGCGCCATCGGCGACCTCTTGCTGCAACTGCCGGCCGCCTTCAACAACGGCGTTCTCACCGATACGCTGCGCCTCATCGTACTGATCGTCACTGGGCCACTGGCACTGGCCGCCATGATCTACGCCTCGGGCGTGCCCGGCCATCGTATCGTCAGCCCGGCGGTTGCCGTCGATGACGACGAAGACGACGAGGAAGAGGACGGCGGCGAGAGCCGCCTCGGCGCTCTGATCGGCGTAGCCGGCCATTGGTGGTTGACGATGCGTGCGGGCCTGTCCCGTCGCCTGTTCCGTCGGCCGGCCTTTGCCTATCCGGGTGAGGAGTACGAGGACGAGGAGGACGACTACGACTACGAGCCTCCGGTTGCCCGGCGGGCCGAACCCGCCCACGTCGCAAGGCCGCGGCCCGTTGTCGCGCCGGTGGCTGACGATGAAGATGATGACGACTACGAGCCGCCGATCGCTGACCGGCGCGGCCGCGTCGAGCCGTCTTTCTCCCCGGCCGAGCGGCCACGCCCCGTCGCGGCCGAGCCCGTCTTCGAGGAAGAAGAGAACGATCCGCCGCCGTTCGATATGGACGACCGCCTGTCCGACTACGACGAGACGGAGCTGATCGCACCGCCGGAGCCCGTTGCCGTCGCACCGGCGCCGCGAACCTTCGAACAGCGTCCCGCTCCGCTTCGTGGTCCCGCCTCTCGCATAGGCAAGCCGGCGGCACAGCCGGAGAAGCCCGCAGCGCGCGTCAAAGCGCCGGCGCCGCCGATGCAGCCCGGCAAGCGAGCCAAGGGTGGTACGCAGCTATCGTTGCTGGATGAGCATCGCTTCGAGTTTCCGGCCATCGAACTTTTGGCCGAGCCCAAGGGCGGCAATGGCGTCCAGTATACGCCGGATAGCCTGGAGCAGAACGCGGGTCTGCTGGAGGGCGTGCTCGAGGACTTCGGCATCAAGGGCGAGATCTTCAATGTTCGTCCCGGCCCTGTCGTGACGCTCTACGAGCTGGAACCGGCGCCCGGCATCAAGTCGTCGCGCGTCATTGGCCTTGCCGACGACATTGCGCGCTCGATGAGCGCAGTGGCCGCCCGCGTCGCCGTCATTCCCGGCAAGAATGCCATCGGCATCGAGCTGCCCAACCAGCGGCGCGAGATGGTCTACCTGCGCGAGCTGATCGCCAGCCAGGACTTCGAGAAGTTCAAGGGACGGCTGGCACTGGCCCTCGGCAAGACCATTGGCGGCGAGCCGGTGATCATCGATTTGGCCCGTACGCCGCACATGCTGGTGGCCGGCACGACCGGTTCGGGCAAGTCGGTGTCGATCAACACCATGATCCTCAGCCTTCTCTACCGGATGACGCCGGAGGAGTGCCGGTTGATCATGATCGACCCGAAGATGCTGGAGCTCTCGGTCTACGACGGCATTCCCCACCTCCTGACACCGGTGGTCACCGATCCGCGCAAGGCGGTGGTGGCGCTCAAGTGGACGGTCCGCGAGATGGAGGACCGCTACAAGAAGATGTCCAAGGTCGGCGTGCGTAACATCGAGGGCTTCAATGCCCGGGTGGCGCAGGCGATCGAGCGTGGCGAAAGCATCAATCGCACCGTCCAGACCGGCTTCGACAAAGAGACCGGCGAGCCCATCTTCGAAACCGAGGAGATGGAGCTCAAGCCGCTGCCCTTCATCGTCGTCATCATCGACGAGATGGCCGACCTGATGATGGTGGCGGGCAAGGAAATCGAGGGCGCGGTGCAGCGTCTCGCCCAGATGGCGCGCGCCGCCGGCATTCACGTCATCATGGCGACGCAGCGTCCGTCAGTCGATGTCATTACAGGCACCATCAAGGCCAACTTCCCGACGCGCATTTCCTTCCAGGTCACGTCGAAGATCGATAGCCGCACCATCCTTGGCGAACAGGGCGCCGAGCAGCTCCTCGGTCAGGGCGACATGCTCTACATGCAGGGTGGCGGGCGTATCCAGCGCGTCCACGGTCCGTTCGTTTCCGACGGTGAGGTGGAGTCGATCGTCGCCCATCTCAAGACCCAGGGAACGCCCGACTATCTCGAAGCGATCACGGCCGACGACGAGGAGGAGAGCGGTGGTGGCGAACCGGCTCAGGTCGACGAGAACGCCGACCTCTTCGACCAGGCGGTGGCGCTGGTGCTGCGCGACAAGCGTGCCACCACGAGCTACATCCAGCGCCGGCTCGGCATCGGTTACAATCGCGCCGCCTCGCTCATCGAGCGGATGGAGAAGGAAGGACTGGTCGGCCCGCCCAATCACGCGGGCAAGCGCGAAATCCTGATGCGCACCGACGAAGATTGACGGCAGTCCTCCGGGGCGAGACAACTGGGCGTCTTTCGCCACTGGGCGGAGGACGCCCTTTGTCATGCCACCGATGGTCCAATGAATCGTATTCTGATCTCCGCCTGCCTGCTCGGCCGACCGGTGCGCTATGACGGCACCGGAAAGCAGCTCGCCGATCCGCGCGTCGAGCGCTGGCACGCCGAGGGGCGCTTGGTGCCGATCTGTCCCGAGCTCATGGGGGAGCTTCCTGTGCCGCGCCCTGCAGCCGAAATCGTCGGTGGCTCCGGCAGCGATGTCTTGGCCGGCCGGGCGCGCGTCCTGGCCGCCACCGGCGATGACGTGACGGCAGCTTTCCTTATCGGCGCCGAGGTCGCTCTCGATCTTGCCCGGAGCACGGGGTGCGGCCATGCGCTCCTTATCGACCGCAGTCCGTCCTGTGGCAGTCTCTCGATCTATGACGGTACCTTCTCGGGGCAACAGGTCCCGGGAGCCGGCGTTGTCGCCGCGCTTCTCGCCGCTCATGGCATCCGTGTCTTCGCCGACCATGAGATCGATCGTCTTGCCGAGGCCATAGCTGCGTCTCGGTGACGGGAACCCGATGCGGGGCAAGAACGTTTCCCTCAAGCCGGCCTTCGGGCCGGAACGGACGCCCTGACGGAGACACCCATGGCAGACAGTATTCTCGTTCTCGGTGCCACCGGTACGATCGGCCAGTTGGTCGTTTCGGAGCTGGTGACGAAAGGCGAAACCGTGAAGGCGGCCGCTTTGGACGGTCAGACGCATCCGGACGCCTCGGTGCTGCGGTTCGACTATCGCGATCCGGCCAGCATCGCGCCGCTGTTCGAGGGAGTCGACCGCGTTTTCGTGCTGATGCCCTCGGCTCCGCTCGATATCATCGACGCTTTGATGCCGGTGATGCGGCACGTGGTTGATCGCAAGGTGAAGGCGGTCCTGCTGTCCACGATCGCCGCCGACGAGACCGATGACAACCCTTACCGCCGCCTTGAGCTGGTCCTGGAGAACTCCGGTCTGCCGTTCGTCATTCTTCGGGCCAACTGGTTTGCCGACAACTTCCGGACCGTCTGGAAGGATGCCGTCCGGACCGGAGAGCTGGCATTGCCGATTGACGAGGGGCTCATCAGCTTTGTCGATGGTCGTGACGTCGCGGCGGCGTCGGCCGCTGCACTGACCACCTCCGACTTCGACGGCCAGACGCTCGTCCTCACCGGACCCGCCGCGTTGTCACTGTCGCGCGCCGCTGAGGTGATGGGCCATGCAACGGGCCGTTCGATTGTCTTCCGACCGATCGCGATCCCCGATTACGAGGCACGTCTCGTCGAGGAGGGCTTGTCGGAACAGCAGATAGCCGAGCGTGTCGCCGAGTTCGACACCATCCGTGGCGGCAAGGCGTCCATCGTCAGTCCGGCCGTCGAGAAGATGACCGGTCGGCAACCCCGCTTCTTCGAAACCTTCGTCAAGGACCATGCGACGGATTTCGTTGACGCCTGATCATTGATTCGATTCTGCCCATCTCACCGCGGCCGGACGGAAAACACCGGCCTCGGTGCTCCAAAGCATTGACCCTAGGGACCGTTTCTGATGATGGTCATGCCGTGAGTTTTTCGCGCGGCCGCGCGCCCTTGGCGCCGCCGACCCGCGACAGGCGTGGATCAGAGCAGAAGACGAGACGATGGCGACCGAGCGATACAATGCGCGTGAAGCGGAAACGCGCTGGCAGAGGGCCTGGAACGAGGCCAAGGTTTTCGAGACGAAGAACGACGATCCGCGTCCGAAGTACTATGTCCTCGAGATGTTCCCCTATCCGTCCGGCCGCATCCATATGGGGCATGTGCGCAACTACACGATGGGCGACGTCGTGGCTCGCTACAAGCGCGCCAAGGGGTTCAATGTCCTGCATCCCATGGGGTGGGACGCCTTCGGCATGCCGGCCGAGAACGCGGCGATGAAGGGGCACGTCCATCCCAAGACGTGGACCTACGAAAACATCGCCACCATGCGCGGCCAGCTCAAGAGCATGGGACTGTCGCTCGACTGGAGCCGTGAGTTCGCCACCTGCGACGAGGACTACTACACCCAGCAGCAGAAACTGTTCCTGGACTTCATGAAGGCCGGCCTCGTCGACCGCAAGAAGTCCAAGGTCAACTGGGATCCCGTCGACATGACCGTGCTTGCCAACGAGCAGGTGATCGACGGTCGTGGCTGGCGCTCCGGTGCGCTGGTCGAACAGCGTGAACTGACACAGTGGTTCCTGAAGATTTCGGACTATTCCGACGAACTGCTGTCCGCTCTCGATACGCTCGATCGCTGGCCGGAGAAAGTCCGGACCATGCAGAAGAACTGGATCGGCCGGTCGGAAGGCCTGCGCGTCCGGTTCGAGATCGATGGGGCGGCGGTGGCCGGCGAGCCGACGATCGAGGTCTTCACCACGCGTCCGGACACGCTGTTCGGCATGAGCTTCGTGGCGCTCTCGGCCGATCATCCGGTGGCCAGGGCGCTGGCCGATCAGGATTCGGCTGTCGCGGCCTTCTGCGAGGAATGCCGGCGCATGGGAACCTCGGCGGCGGCGCTCGAGACGGCGGAGAAGAAGGGTCTGGCGACGGGCCTGTCGGTGAAGCATCCCTTCAACGGCAAGAGCTATCCGGTTTACATCGCCAACTTCGTGCTGATGGACTACGGCACCGGCGCCATCTTCGGCTGCCCGGCGCATGACCAGCGCGACCTTGATTTCGCCCGCAAGTATGCGCTCACCGTCACGCCGGTGGTGCTGCCTGAAGGCGCCGATCCGGCCGCCTTCGCGGTGGGCGATGTCGCCTACACCGACGATGGCAAGCTGTTCAACTCCGCCTTCCTTGACGGGATGGAGGTCGAAGCGGCCAAGGATCTCGTGGCGAGCAAGCTCGAGGCGACGACGCTCCATGGGGCTCCGGCGGCCAAGCGCCAGGTGAACTATCGCCTGCGCGACTGGGGCATTTCGCGCCAGCGCTATTGGGGATGCCCGATCCCGGTCATTCATTGCGA
The DNA here is from genome assembly GCA_030603685.1 of Pleomorphomonas sp. GTDB lineage: Bacteria > Pseudomonadota > Alphaproteobacteria > Rhizobiales > Pleomorphomonadaceae > Pleomorphomonas. The sequence continues at coordinate 4,670 of JAUVXG010000100.1, read as the reverse complement.
AGCTTGCGGTGTCGTGCCGGTCCCTGCCAAGGATCTGCCGGTGCGCCTGCCCGAAGATGTCGAGTTCGACCGGCCCGGAAACCCGCTCGATCGGCACCCGACGTTCACGAAATGCGTCTGCCCCGAGTGCGGCAAGCCGGCGCGGCGCGAAACCGACACCATGGACACCTTCGTCGACTCGTCCTGGTATTACAGCCGGTTCACCGAGCCGCGCGCCCAGACGCCGACCGTGCCGGATGTGGTCAATGCCTGGCTTCCGGTCGACCAGTACATCGGCGGCATCGAGCACGCCATTCTGCACCTCCTCTATTCGCGCTTCTTCACTCGCGCGATGAAGAAATGCGGCCATGTCGGCTTTGACGAGCCGTTCCGTGGCTTGTTCACCCAGGGCATGGTGGTGCACGAGACCTATCAGTCGGCGGAAGGTGAATGGCTGTCGCCGGCCGATGTCGAGATCGTCGAGGAAACCGGGGGACGCAAGGCGCGATTGATCGCCTCCGGCGCTCCGGTCAAGATCGGTCCGATCGAGAAGATGTCGAAGTCGAAGAAGAACACCGTCGACCCCACCGACATCATCGACAGTTTCGGCGCCGATACCGCGCGCTGGTTCATGTTGTCCGACAGCCCGCCGGAGCGCGACGTCGAGTGGACCGAGGCTGGCGCCCAGGGTACCGCGCGCTTCCTTCAGCGCGTCTGGCGCATCGTGTCCGAGGCGTCCGAGCTGGTGCCGACCGCCGGTCGGGTCGAAGGTGGCGACAAGCTGGCGCTCGCGCTGCGCAAGGCGGCGCACAAGGCGCTGGCCGCGGTCGAGGAGAACATCGAGGGCCTTCGCTTCAATGTGGCGCTCGCCAAGATCTACGAGCTGGTCAACACGCTGGGTGGCGCGCTCGCCAACGAGAAGGCGGTGCTGTCCGCCGACGGCGCCGCTGCTGCCGCGCTCATCGAGGCGACCGGCCTTCTGGTTCGCATGATGGCGCCGATGACCCCGCATCTCGCCGAGGAAAGCTGGGCGGCTCTCGGTCATGACGGCTTGGTGGCGCATGCCGACTGGCCGGTCGTCGACCGGTCGCTGCTGGTCGAGGATGAAGTGACCATGCCGGTGCAGGTCAACGGCAAGAAGCGCGCCGACGTCACCGTATCGCGGTCCGCGTCGCCCGCCGATGTTGAGGCCGAGGTGTTGAAGCTCGAAGCCGTGATCAAGGCGCTCGACGGCAAGAGCCCGAAGAAGGTCATCGTCGTCGCCCAGAGGATCGTCAATGTGGTCGTCTGATCTCTTCCGCCGGGGCGTGCTGCTGCTCGCAGCTGCCGGTTTTCTCGCCGCCTGTCAGGTTCGGCCCGTCTATGCACCGGCCGGTTCGGCGGTGGCGGGAAACAACCCGGCCATGGTCACCGAGCTTGCTTCGATCGCCATCAAGGGACAGACCGAGCGCGTGGCGCAGGCGCTGATCAACGAGCTGATCTTCCAGCTGCGTGGCGGCGGCGCGCTGGTGGAGCCGAAGTATCGCCTGGATCTCATCCTGACGACACGCGTTTCGGACCTGGCTATTCGCGCTCGCGAAGATATCCCGGTCGCCAAGCTGGTGTCGCTCACGGCCACCTACACGCTGACCGAGGTTGCCACGGGCAGGGTGGTCACTTCGGACAACGTCTATGCCACGTCGTCATTCGACGTCAGCTCGCAACGTTATGCCAATGTCCGGGCGCAGCGGGATGCCGAAGACCGGGCGGCGCGTGCGGCGGCGGCCGACATCCGGCTGCGTCTTGCCTCGGCGCTGATCGGCAAGGGCTAAGGCGATGGTGGCGGCGCGCGCCCAGGAGGCCGATCGCCTCGTTGCGCGGCCGCCGCAGGACGTAACCTTCTATCTGGTCTATGGTCCGGATACCGGGCTCGTTTCCGAGCGGGCGAGAACGATCGCCAAGGCTTTCGCCGACCCCGGCGATCCCTTTGCTCTGGTCCGGATCGAGGCTTCGGAACTCACCGCAAATCCCACGCGCCTTGCTGACGAAGCTTATGCGGTTTCGATGTTCTCGAGCCGCAGGGCCATTCTCCTGCGCGACGGCGGTCGGGCCGACCTGGCCGGTCGGGTCCGTCCGTTGTTCAGGGAACCACCTGCGGACACCGCGATTGTCGTCGAGGCGGGAGACCTCAAGAAGTCCAGTCCGCTCAGGGTGCTGTTCGAGCAGGAAAGCCGAGCCTACGCCATTCCTTGCTTCGCCGACGACGAACGATCGATCGGCGTGCTGGTCGACGAGGAGGTCAAGGCAGCCGGTCTGTCCATTTCTTCCGAGGCCCGCACGCTTCTCGTCTCTCTTCTGGGAGGCGACCGGCTGATGACGCGTGGCGAAATTCAGAAGCTCTGCCTGCATGCCCATGGCACGGGAGCTATCTCGATTGCCGACGTCGAGACTTTGATTGGCGACAGTTCCACCTTCGCCATCGACGAGGTGATCGATGCGACCGCATGTGGGGCTTTGCCGGCGCTGGTCGAAGGACTGGCCAAGGCGCGGGCCGAAGGGATCGATGCCGGCCAGATCGCTGGCGCGGCCCTTCGCCACTTCATGCTGCTCGACGAGTTGCGCGCAGCGGTCGACGGCGGCGTTTCCCCTGGCGACGCGGTGAACGGCGCACGGCCGCCCATTTTCTTCAAGCGGAAAGGCCGGGTGGAAACGGCGCTTGGGTTGTGGTCGCCTGCGAGGCTTGCTCGGGCGATCATCGTGCTTGGCGAGGCGGCACGCGATGCCCGTCTCAACTCGACGCTTGCCGCCGATATTGTCGGCGAGACGCTTCTGACGCTCGCCCGCGCCGCCGATCAAGTGGCCGGTCGTCGTCGCCGATAGGTCTCAGACCGGGCCTATGTGGCCGAAAGCATCCAACACGCGGGTGTATTGCTGCCTTCGATGCAGGGGCGCCAAGGACGGTAGCTCGGCGAGCGGCCGCCAGCGCCATTCGAGAAACTCCGGCGGTTCTTCCGTGTGGGCGGCGGCTACGGTGATTTCATCCTCTACGCCCGTAAAGCGAAAGGCGACCCAGCGCTGTCGCTGGCCGCGGAAGGGATAGAGCTTGTGGATTCTGGCACCACGGGCCGGAAAGTCGTAGGTCCACCAGTCGTCGGTAACGGAAATCAGCTCGGCGCTGGTGACGCCGGTCTCCTCCCAGAGTTCTCTCCGTGCCGCCGCGACGACATCCTCTCCGGGATCGATTCCGCCCTGCGGCAACGCCCAGTCGGCTCCCTCCGAGAAGACTTCGGGATCGGGCCAGCCGAACGGATTGGCGAAGGCTCTGCCGCAGAAGACCAGCCCCTTCGAATTGAACAGGCAGATGCCAACATTCGGGCGATAGGGAAGATCGGGCAGGAGAGGTTCGCGCTCGGCCGGATCCGGCGGGGCGACCGCGGCCGGAAGACGGCCGGTCACGCGGGCACCGCCAAAGGGGCGAAAGCGGTCGCGATCTGCTCGTAGATCGGCCGCTTGAAGGGCACGACGAGGCTCGGAACTTCGGACAGCGGCCTCCAGGCCCAGCGGGAAAACTCCGCCGGATGGGCGCCCCCGCCTGGGTGGAAAATGTCGATCTCGCCGTCTTCGCCGAGAAAGCGGAAGGCAAACCATTTCTGTGTCTGGCCCCGCCACTTCTTCTGGAAGCGCCCCGTGGCGAGATTGTCGGGTACCTCGTAGCGATACCACTCGGGCGCTTCGCCGAGTAGTTCGACCGAACGTACCGAGGTTTCTTCCCAAAGCTCGCGTCGGGCGGCTTCGAGCGGAGTCTCGCCGTTGTCGATGCCCCCTTGAGGCATTTGCCAAGGCGTTGCGTCCGGCATGCCCTCGAGGTCGGCCCGGTGGCCGACGAAGACGAGGCCGGCGCGGTTGATCAGCACGGCCCCGGCACAGGGGCGGTAGGGCAGGTCGGCGCGGGAGGTCATGAAGCGTCTCAGTTCTGCTGTGGTACGGCGGTGATCGGCACAAGGGTGATGCCGCGTCCGTCAAGGCCGCTTGTCCATCCGGAGAGCGTCTTGAGCGTTGCCGGCCGGGCACTTGCAACGCCCACCGCGAGCCCGCGCGTGCGGGCGATCTGCTCAAGCTGGGCCAGGCGACCGGCGATTTCGGTGGGGGTCGGCACGGCATCGATGACGAGATCGGCCTTGGCGAACTCGGTCTTGAACTTGCCGGCCGATTGTTCGGCGACGCTGCGCGGCGAACTGCCGTCGTCGAGATAGAGAAGGCCGCGCAACGCGATCTCCTGCATGACGGGGTCGAGGGCGGAGGCCTCGGATGTGAAGCGGGCGCCCATGTAGTTGACGACGCCGACATAGGTGGTGATGCGCCCCATGACGCGGTGCAGGTTCTCGATGTTCTGGCGCGCATCCTTGCCGACGAGCAGCGTGTTCTCGCCAGGGTCGTTGTCCGGATAGTCGAAAGGTTCGAGCGGCACCTGCAACAGCAGTTCGTGCCCATCCTGGCGCGCCTTGGCGGTCCAGCGGTCGAGACTGGCGCCATAGGGCGCGAAGCCGAGCGTGACTTCGGGGGGCAGAACGTTGAGCGCTTCCTGCGTTCCGGTCTGGCTGAGGCCGAGGTCGCCGACCACGATGGCGATCTTCGGCGAGGCGCCGACGAAGCCCGGCACCGGCCGGGCGTAGACGTCGGCCGGGCGACGACCATCGGCGCCGGCGCGCGGC
>JAUVXG010000113.1 GCA_030603685.1 Pleomorphomonas sp. | reverse complement strand
GTGTTGAGCATGTCCTCGATCTTCGAGGCCAGGAGCGTTCGCTTCTCGGCCGGCGTCGCCGCGTTGCCGAGCAGCGAGCGGAAGGTCAGCATCTCGCCGAACACCGAGGCCGTCTCGGCCAGCGTCAGCGGCGTCGGCGCCATCAGTGCGCCCTGCCGGCCGGCCAGAACCTGATGCACGCCGTGGCCGAGCTCGTGGGCGAGGGTCATCACGTCGCGGGTGCGGCCGAGGTAGTTGAGCAGCACGTAAGGATGGGCCGACGGCACCGTCGGATGAGCGAAGGCGCCGGGCGACTTGCCCGGCCGCACCGGCGCGTCGATCCAGCGCTCGTCGAAAAAGCGGCGGGCGATGTCGGCCATTCTTGGCGAGAAGCGGCCATAAGCGTCGAGCACCGTCGCCTTGGCTTCGCTCCAGGACACCTGCCGCGTGACCGCGCCGGGCAGCGGCGCATTGCGATCCCAGTAGGGCATGGTCTCGCCACCCATCCAGCGCGCCTTGAGCTGGTAGTAGCGGTGGCTGAGGCGCGGATAGGCCGCCCGCACCGCCTCGACCAGCGCGTCGACGACTTCGCGCTCGACGCGATTGGCGAGGTGGCGCGAGTCGGCGATATCCTTGAAGCCGCGCCAGCGGTCGGAAATCTCCTTGTCCTTGGCCAGCGTGTTGGTGATGCGGGCGAAGATGCCGATGTTCTCGCCGAACACCTTGCCGAGCGCCTCGGCCGCCACCTTGCGCTTGGCCGGGTCCGCCTCCTGCAGGAGATGCAGCGTCGGCTCGATGGCGAGCTCCTCGCCGTCGACCGGGAAACGAAGGCCGGCAATGGTCTCGTCGAACAGGCGGTTCCAGGCCGAGTAGGCCGTGATCGACTTCTCGTGGAACAGTTCCTCCACCCGATCCTCGAGCTGGTAGGGCTTGTCGAGGCGGATGTCGGTGAGCCAGGGCCGGTAGAGGGCGAGCGCCGGGTCGGCAAAGCCGGCCTCGATCAGGCCGTCATCGATCCGGTTGAGCTCCAGTTCGAAGAACAGGAGACCGGAGGAAATGGCGGTGATTTTCTCCTGCACGTCGCCATAGAACTTCATGCGCTGGGGATCGGTGGTGTCGCCAGAATAGAGAAGACCGGCATACGACATCACCCTGCCCAGAAGATCCTGCAGTCTTTCGTAGTCGGCGATCAGCGCGGCGAAGGCGGCGGCGCCGTTCGGCGCCTTGAGGATAGCCTCCAGTTGCCCCTTTGCCCGGCCGGCAAGATCCTTGGCGGCGGTGGCTGCCGTCTCGATGTCGCGCTCGATGGCCGGATCGTCGGGCGAGGCATAAAGCGCCGACAGATCCCACTCGGGCAGCGCCTCGGCAACGGCGCCGGCGTCGGCAGGATGAAAGGCGGGACGGGGCAGACGGAAACGGCTCATCGAACGACAACTCCAAATGCGGCGCAGGGCACCATGCGCAAGACTACGTGCTCGGACCGCCAGGGATCAACGGAAATGTCGGCGAAAATGGGGGACGGAGCGCCACGGCCTAACCTTCTCTTAACCCTTAGCCCGGCACAGTGCCCCGAATTGGCACAGACGCGGAAGGACGAACTAACGCATGGCCGCTCGCATCCTGATCGTCGACGACGATCCGATCCAGCGCCGCCTCCTTGAGGAGGCCGTCAAGCGCTTCGGCCATGAGGCGGTCACCGCCGACGGCGGCGAGGCGGGTCTCTCCATGTTGGCTGCGGCGCGGGGCGATTTCCAGCTGATGATCCTCGACCTCGTCATGCCCTACCTCGACGGCATGGCGGTGCTGGAGCGCCTGGCCAAGGCCGGCGAGACCCTGCCGGTGATCGTCCAGACGTCGCGCGGCTCCATCGACACGGTGGTCGGCGCCATGCGGGCCGGCGCCTTCGACTTCATCGTCAAGCCGGTCAACCACGAGCGGCTCGCCGTCTCGATCCAGAACGCGCTGAAGGTCACCGCGCTCGAAGGCGAGATCCGCCGCGCCCGCCGCCCGGCGCAAAGCGGCCTCGGCTTTCGCGACATCATCACCAAGAGCCAGGAAATGGCCCGCGTCCTCCGCCTCGGCGAACGCGCCGCCACCTCCGGCATCCCCATTCTGATCGAAGGCGAAAGTGGCGTCGGCAAGGAACTGGTGGCCCGCGCCATCCAGGATGCCTCCGACCGCCGGACCAAGCCCTTCGTCACCGTCAACTGCGGCGCCATTCCCGAGAACCTCGTGCAGAGCACGCTGTTCGGCCACGAGAAGGGCGCCTTCACCGGCGCCGTCGACCGCCATACCGGCAAGTTCCAGGAAGCCCACACCGGCACGCTGTTCCTCGACGAAGTGGGCGAGCTGCCGCTCGACATCCAGGTGCAGCTGTTGCGCGCCATCCAGGAAGGCGAGATCGAGCCCGTCGGCGCCCGCCGGTCGCAGAAGGTGGACTTCCGCCTGATCTCGGCCACCAACCGGCGCCTGCTCGACATGGTCAAGGAAGGTCGCTTCCGCGAGGACCTTTATTACCGGCTCAACGTCTACCCGATCTTCGTGCCGCCGCTACGCGATCGCCGCGAGGACATTCCCCTGCTCGTCGACCACTTCGTGACGCGCTTTGCCGCCGAGGAAGGCAAGCGGCGCATCACCGGCATCCGGCCCGACGCGGTTGCCATGCTCGGCGCCTTCAACTGGCCGGGCAACATCCGCCAGCTCGAGAACGCCGTCTTCCGCGCCGTCATCCTGTGCGACGGCGGCGAGCTGACGGCCGACGACTTCCCGCAGATCGCCGCTCAGACCGGCCACGTCTCCGCCATCCGTCGCGTCGAAGGCACCGATGCGCCGCCGGCGGGCGAACCGGTGACCATCGAAACCGCTCCGTCCACGATGGCGGCCGAGGACGGCCTCATCGGCGTCGCGGTCAACTCCGGCCCCGGCAACGACCCGGCCCCCTTTGGCTTCCTGCGCTCGCTGGCCGACGACGGCCATGTCCGCCCGCTCGTCGCCATCGAGGAGGAGATGATCCGCCTCGCCATCGACCACTACGGCGGCCGCATGGCGGAGGTGGCGCGCCGGCTCGGCATCGGCCGTTCGACGCTCTATCGGAAGCTCAAGGAATACGGCATCGCCGACGATGACCAGGACGACGCGGGTGTTGCCGCGGAGTAACAAGAAGCACGTAATCGACCTTTGGCGGTGTGTTGGCCTTGTCGAAGGGCCGGCGAACCGCCAAACAGACCTTCTATGACATTTCTTGTCCGGCCCCAGAGCCTCGCAGGAATGGACGTGGTGAACGTTATGATCTCCTCGCTGACCCGGTTTCTTCTCTCCACCGCCGTGATCGGTCTTGTCGCCGTGCCGGCACTCGCCGAAACCGGCTTCGACCCTCTGGGCGCCAAGGCGACCGAAACCACAGTGCCGGGAGCCGTCGAGAGCAAGGCCCTGCCACCGGCCACCGATGCCGCGACGCCCACCGCTGAGGCCTCCCCGCCGGCTGCAACCACGCCGACGGCGGAAGAAGGCGCGGCGCCGGTTGCCGCCTCGCCCACGGTAGAGCCCGCCGCTCCCGTGACGGAAACCGCCACACCCGCCGTGACGACGCCGGCTGTCGACCCCGCATCGACGCCCGTCGTGGCAACCACACTTCCCGGCATGCCGATCGACCAGGCGATCGTCGCCGAAATCGCCAAGGTCGTCGCCTCGGCAACCGGCGACGCTCGCCGTCGGGCCGACGCCGTCGCCAAGGTCTACGAGGCGCGCGGCAACCAGCCGCTCTGGGTCGAGGGCGATCATTATTCCGACACGGCCAGGGCGACGATCGCCCGTCTTGCCGACGCGGTGGAAGACGGCCTCAACCCGATCGACTATGCGTTGCCCGAAGCCGACCTCACGGCCACGACCACCGAGCTCGTCGCCAACGCCGACCTTCGCGTCTCGATGGCCGTGGCAACCTTTGCCGAGCAGGCCTCAGGCGGCCGCGTCGCACCACGGTCGATCTCCAAGGACATCACCCGCACCCCCGAGCGCATCCCCGCCGACAAGGCGCTTGCCGCCGTCGCCGATGCCGCCGATCCGGCCGCCGCGCTCGAAGGCTTCAACCCGCCGACCGAAGGCTTCAAGCGCCTCAAGGCCATGCTGGCCGAGGTGCGCGCCGCCAAGGACAAGGCCGAACCGGCGCCCGAGCCCGTGGCGCTGGCCAAGTCGCTGAAGCCCGGCATGAGCGACGAGGGCGTGCCCGGCCTGCGCAAGCGGCTCGATCTCGCCGCGCCGATCGAAAGCATCGACCCGACGCTCTACGACGACGCGCTGGTCGCCGCCGTCGAAACCTTCCAGAAGGAAAACGGCCTCGCCGCCGACGGCGTCGTCGGCGCCCGCACGCTCGCCGTCCTCAACGGCGCCCACCGCGACGTCGAGGGCGAGATCATCGCCAACATGGAAATGTGGCGCTGGATGCCGCGCGATCTCAGCCAGGACTACGTCTTCGTCAACATCCCCGAGTTCAAGGTGCGCGTCATCCGCCACGGACTCAAGGTGCACGAGGCGCGCGTCGTCGTCGGCAAGACCGCCAACCAGACGCCGATCTTCTCGGGCGAAATGCAGTATCTGGTGGTCAACCCCTACTGGCACATTCCGGAATCGATCAAGGTCAAGGAAATGCTGCCGGCGATCCAGGCCGATCCGGCCGGCTATTTCGCCCGTCACGGCTACGAGGTGACCTGGGACGGCCAGCTGATCGATCCCACCCGCATCATCTGGGACGAGAACGCCGTGAAGGCGGTCGGCATTCGCCAGGTTCCCGGCGAGGCCAACGCGCTGGGCAACATCAAGTTCATGTTCCCGAACAAGCATGCCGTCTACCTGCACGACACGCCGCTGAGGAGCCTGTTCAACCGCGATGTCCGCGCCTTCAGCCACGGCTGCGTGCGCGTGGACGACCCCATGGCCTTCGCCGACGCCGTGCTGCAGGGCGACCCGCAGTGGACGGTGCCGAAGCTGCAAGCGATGTTCGGCGGCGACGAGCGGCGGGTGGACATCGCCACTCACCTCAAGGTGCACCTCGCCTATTTCACCGCCTTCGTCGACGACGGCGGCAAGTTGCAGCTTCGCGACGACATCTACGGCCACGTCCAGGCCATCAAGAAGGCTTTGGGCATGTCGCAGATCTGACTGGCTCGCCCCGGTCAACCAGGCTGAAAAACCTGCTTTGTCCTTGGCAAGGCAGGTCTTTTGGCATTTCCACCATGCCATGAACTACCCACTTGGCCTTTTGGCCGGTGGCGGTTATTGTACGGCCCGTGAAATCCAGGGGATATTTCCGACCATCGGAGCCTGAGCCACCCGTGATCGGCTTACGGTAAACCGTTGCTTAATTCTCTCCGCCAATAATCCCTGTCGGCTGGAGACGAGAGCAAGCGGATAGAGACGCGTGAAAACCCGGACAGTGAACACATCATCAGGGAGAGGAACAGCTTCGATGAAAGCAGCCAAGGCTTTCGGCGCATTCGCGGGCTTCTCCTCCTCCCGTCTCGCCATTGCCGCCGGCCGTGCGACGCTCGGCGTCTTCGTAGGCTCCGCCGCGGCGCTGACCATTCTCGCCTCGGCGGCGAATGCGGCCGACAGCCGCACGCTCGACCTCTACAACGTCCACACCAAGGAACGGCTGACCATCGTCTTCAAGAAGGACGGCCGCTTCATTCCCTCCGCCCTCAACGAGCTCAACCGCTTCCTGCGCGACTGGCGGCGCAACGAGGCGACGCGGATGGACCCGCGCCTGTTCGACACCGTGTGGGAACTCTACCAGAAGTCCGGCTCGCGCCAGCCGATCCAGGTGGTCTGCGGCTACCGCTCCGTCGCCACCAACAACATGCTGCGGTCCCGCTCCTCGGCCGTCGCCAAGCACAGCCAGCATTCGCTCGGCAAGGCGATGGACATGAACATTCCCGACGTGTCCGTCGACAAGCTGCGCATGATCGCTGTGCAGATGCAGAACGGCGGCGTCGGCTGGTACCCCTCGGCCAACAGCCCCTTCGTGCATATCGACGTCGGTTCGGTACGCGCCTGGCCGCGCCTCAGCCGCACGCAGCTCGTCGGCCTGTTCCCAGACGGCAAGACCGCCCACATCCCGTCCGACGGCAAACCCCTGCCCGGCTACCAGCAGGCTCTCGCCGAGCTGCAGCGCGAGAAGGGCGCCACTCCCAACGTCGCCGTGGCTTCGGCCGATTCCTCCTCCAAGTCCGGCAAGGGCGGCGGCCTGCTCGCCATGCTGTTCTCCAACGACGAGGAAGACACCGCCGAGGAAATCGGCGCGGCAGGCAATGACGCCCCGGCCGTTGCCGCCAAGCCGGCTCCCGTCGCCCCGAAGGCCACCCCGCCGGCTGCCGCTCCGACCGCGCCCGTGCTGACCGCCGCCTTCACGCCGCCGCCAGCTCCCGAACGCCGGATCACCAGTCTCGCCGAGGCTACGCTGCCGGCCGGTCTCGAACCCGGCGGCGCACCGAAGCTCAGCGAAGCCGACCGGCTGGCCATGGACAACGTGCCGTTGCCGCAGGCCAAGCCCTCCGAGATGGTCGCCACCACCGAACTGGCGATGCTCGACGCGCCGATGATGCTGCCGCCGCAGAAGCCCCCGGTCCCCGTGGAAGCGCCTATGCCGCCCGTGGCCGCCAGTCGCGACGACGCCATCGCCGCCCAGTTGGCGCTGGCCGAGGTCGCCCAGGACCAGGAGCCGTCCGCCTCCGCGCTCTCCTTTGCGCCGCCGGCCGTCGCTCCCGCCCACCAGCCGCTGCAGACGGCGGCCCTGACGCCGACGCCGCGCAAGCCTGCGGCCACGGCGCCGGTGCCCGAGCTCGCCCGGCCGGTGATCGATGGCGGCACGAGCGACATGTTCGCCAACATCGAACTGCCGGAAATCACCTCCGAGGATGGTCCCTCGCTTCTCGACGGCGGTCAGTCCGTCTATTGGGGCCGCTTCCGGACCCTGACCCACCCCGATCAGTTGCACATCGCCACGCTGTTCGAGGCACCGGTTCAGGTGGTGAACGCCACCTTCTCGGCCCAGCCCTACGGCATGCTGGTTTCGACCCGCTTCGCCGGCACTGTGGCGGCGCCGACCGAAGTGATCGAGTTCACGCCGCGTCCGTTGGCCATGCGCTGACAGCAACACCCCGAAACGCGAAACGCCGGCCCTCGTGGCCGGCGTTTTCGTTTCAAGCCTCGACGGATACGGCCGTCCGAAGCAGACGTCACTGAATGACGGTTGCCTCGCCGTCGAGCACTCGGAGCACCGCCAGGTGACCGGTGGCGAATGCCCCCGTGTCGATGCCGATGCGCCCCGGCGCGAACACCGGTTCGTTGGCCGGCGTATGCCCATGCACCACGGTGAGCCCCAGCCCGTGCGGCTGGCTGACGAAGGGCTCGCGAATCCACATGAAGTCGTCGTCGTCCTGCTCATCGAGCGCTACGCCGGGACGAACGCCAGCGTGGACGAACAGGACATTGCCGAAACGCACCGATACGGGCATCTGCTTCAGAAAGGCGACATGGGCTTCCGGCACCCTCGACTGCAGGATGTCGCGAAGTCCGGTCCCGCCGCCGCGATGGCGAGCCAGCCGGGTGAAGTCGATGCCATAAGACTCAAGCGTCTCCTCGCCACCGAAGTCCAGCCACCCCATGTTCCCCTGAGGATCTTCGATAAAGGAGAGGAAGGTTTCGTCGTGGTTGCCGCAGAGCGACAGACGTTCGAAACCGTTCGGCTGCGCGCCGGTCAGATGATCGAGCACGTCGGCCGAACGAGGCCCGCGATCGACCAGATCGCCGAGGCAGAGAATGATCCGACGCTTGGCGGAAATGCCGGCTGCATCCTCCGCGATCCGCTGTTCGGCCGCCCTCAGCTCGTCAAAGCAACCGTGTATGTCGCCGATCGCGTAGACGACGGCGTCCTTCGCATCGATCTCGATGCGATCGCGACCACCTTCATTCGGAGCCGGCACAGATTTGCCGCCGAAACCGAAAAACGATCGAACCCTTGTGAGCAATAGAGAAAGCTCCAATCCCATGAACAACTGTCCGCTTCGCCGAAACGGACGCATCGGCCGGCGGCGAAGACCGCCAACACCTCTTGTCTTTAAGTATTTATCCGGTCTACCCTATAAAAGGTCCAGCGGTTTTTTGCCAGCTGCCGGCGAAATTTCCCGAGACGGTTAAGGCTGTCCGGGGTAGAGAGACGGAAGAGCGACCGTGTCGTTCGAAGTCCGCGCCGCGGCCGGTCGAGAGACATGATGTTCCGCCGCGGCCGGCATCCGTCATTGGGGAAGTTGGTGATGATATCGCTGAAGCTGTCGGCACCCTTGATCGGCCTGTTCTCGGGTGGATTGCTTTGCCTCGGCCTCTATGGAATGAGCATCGAGGCCTCGCCCTTCCTCACCACCTCAGGCAACTCCGCCGACCGGCTGCAGTCGGTGGCGGCCGATCCGGACGTACCGTTCCTGTCGAGCAAGCGCGCCCTCAGCGTCTTCGAGTATGATTGCCGCGCCCTGGCTTTCGGCCTGACCACCCCCCCGATCGTCGCCGAGGATCGTCCTCGCCTCAACGAGGCCTGCTACGAGCGTGCCCGCTCACTGGTGACTACGGCGCCCGGCAACGCCCGGCTGTGGCTGACACTCGCCCAGTTCGCGATTACCCTGCCGGACAAGCGCGACATCGCCTTTCAGGCCCTTGAACGCAGCCGCGCCTACGGCCCTTGGCAGTACTCTCTGGCCATCGAGCGGACGCGGCTCATCGCCACCATGCCGGACGCGCCGCCGGCAATCAGGGCCATCGCCGACGACGACGCCCAGACACTGGCCGCCAGCTATCGGGGGCGCGAGGCCCTCGCCCAGATCTACGTCACGGAGCCGGACCGCCGCGATGTGATCACGGCGGCCATCGAGAAGCGCGCGCCCAACGAGCAGCGGCACTTCGTGAGCCGTATCCAGCGCACCATGCGGTGACGAGCCGGAGTGGGCCTTCAAAAGGGAAAGGCGTTATCGAACCGAGCGCCTGACGTCGGCGAGCACGCGCGGCAACACCACGCCGACCTCGGAGCGGGTCATTCCGGGGCGGATGCGCCGGTCATAGAGCATCGACACCACCGCCCGGTCGAAGGGCATGAAGCGGTCGTGACGCGAGCGGTCGTTGAACACGGATGCATAGAGCGCCGCATTGTCGTTCATCGGGCCGAGACCCTGCAGGATCTCTTCCACCATGCAGCGGCGGAACAGGCTGTTGCCCTCGTCGGACACGATCACCGCCGTAGAGCGCACGATGCCGAGCGAGCCCGGGTAGACCCGAACCAGGCACTGCCCCGGCACGGAACCGTGCGTCGAGCCGAGCACGTCGGCCCGCACCGTATCAACATAATCGGCGCGATCGACGACGTAGACGGTGAAGTTGGGGTTCTCGCCGGGCCTCGCCATGCGAATGTCGAGACCACGCACAAGGCGAGGCAAACGCGACACGAAGCCGGCGATCTCGCGCTGCCGGTCCTTGTCGGCCAGGTTGATGACGCGGACGCGGACGGCGCCGTTGAACTTCTTGACGGCGCTGCCCGCCGAGGCGCCGCCATACTCGACGCCGAACACCGTCTTCTGGAAGCCGTCCATCAGCTCGTCGTCGGAGAAGCCGACGATGCTTTCAGCGCGCACCGGGGTGGAAAGAAGGCCGCCGACCGTCGCCAGCGCGACCACAAACAGCAAGCACCCGAAAATCGTCCTGAAAGCTGCCATGACCACCTCGCCGCCGGTGATGGAACCCCTCGAACCCAGGGAAAGATTAACCTGTCTTTACCGAGGGTCAATGCGGTCTATCACGCTGGCGTGATGGAATTGTGATCAACAGCAGTCAACAAATAGGCGCATTGACAAGCGATGCGTCACTTCCCGCCGACGACAGCCGTCGCTGCTTGGCAAGGGCCTGCCTTTCGTGCAAAACGAAAGGCGAACAGCCGACGCCGCGCGTCGATTCGGCTGGAGAAAACGACGCGATATTCGCCTTGAAGTCTGTGTCGGACCAGCGCAGTCGACGCCGAGCAACCAGGACCGCCGGAGACGATCGGACCACCATGAGCGAAGAGAGCCGTCTCGTCTCTGGCGACAAGCGCCCCGAGGATTTCGAGCAGTCGATCCGGCCGAGCGCGCTTTCCGAGTTCGTCGGCCAGGCGTCGGCGCGCGCCAACCTCCAGGTCTTCATCGACGCCGCCAAGACGCGCAAGGAAGCGCTCGATCACGTGCTGTTCGTCGGCCCGCCCGGCCTCGGCAAGACCACGCTGGCCCAGATCGTTTCCCGCGAGCTCGGCGTCAACTTCCGCGCCACCTCCGGTCCGGTGATCGCCAAGGCCGGCGACCTCGCCGCCCTCCTCACCAATCTCGAGGAGCGCGACGTCCTGTTCATCGACGAGATCCACCGGATGAGCCCGGCGGTCGAGGAGATCCTCTATCCCGCCATGGAGGACTACCAGCTCGACCTGATCATCGGCGAAGGGCCGGCCGCCCGCTCCGTCCGCATCGATCTTGCCAAGTTCACGCTGGTCGGCGCCACCACCCGCCTCGGCCTCCTGACGACGCCGCTGCGTGACCGCTTCGGCATTCCCATCCGCCTCGAGTTCTACACCACCGAGGAACTGGAGCTGATCGTCCGGCGCGGCGCCCGCATTTTCGGCATCGGCATCGCCGACGATGGCGCCACCGAGATCGCCAAGCGGTCGCGCGGCACCCCGCGCATCGCCGGCCGCCTGCTGCGGCGCGTGCGCGACTTCGCCATCGTCGCCGGCGCCGAGACGATCACCGCCGAAATCGCCGACCGGGCCCTGACCCGGCTCGACGTCGACCCCATCGGCCTCGACGCACTCGACCTGCGCTATCTCAACACCATTGCCCTGAGCTTCAACGGAGGCCCGGTGGGCATCGAGACCATCGCGGCGGCCATTGCCGAGCCGCGCGATGCCATCGAGGATATCGTCGAGCCCTATCTCATCCAGAAGGGCTTCGTGCAGCGCACCCCGCGCGGGCGCCTGCTGACGCCGCACGCCTTCCGCCACCTCGGCTTCGCCGTCCCGAAGACCGCCGAGGAGGCTCAGTTCACGCTGTTTTCCGGCGGAGAGGATGAGTGAAATGAGCCGTGCTCTCGTCATCATCGACGTCCAGGCCAATCTCTTCGACGAACCGCGCGCCTACCGGATCGACGAGGTGGCGGCTCTTCTCGACGGCAAGGCGGCCGAGGCACGCGCCGCCGGCGCGCCCGTGATCTTCATCCAGCATGAGGAAGCGGGCTGCGAATGGGAGCGCGGCACGCCGGGGTGGGCGTTCCACCCTTCCCTCGCTCCCAAGCCCGGAGACACCGTCGTCGCCAAAACCTTCTGCGACGGCTTCCGCGACACCGAGTTCGCCGCCACGCTGGATCGGCTGGGCGTCGACGGCATCGTGGTCGGCGGCTATGCCTCCGATTTCTGCGTCGACACCACCGTTCGTGCCGCCGCCTCGCGTGGCATTGCCACCACGGTCATCGCCGACGGGCATACGACTTCGGACCGACCTCATCTGCCGGCGGCCGATGTGGTCCGCCACCACACCTGGGTCTGGTCGCGATTCGATGCGCCCATCTCCGTCGCAGCCGCCAAGGACATAGCCTTTTGACCGTCCATCGCCTCGCCGTCCGTGTCTATTTCGAGGATACCGATGCCGGCGGCATTCTCTACCACGGCAGCCACATGCGCTTTTTCGAACGCGGCCGCACCGAGTTCCTGCGCGATCTCGGCATCAGCCAGAGCGCCACGGCCGACCGGACCAACCCGGATGCGCTGCTGTTCGTCGTCCGCAAGTTCGCCATCGAGTATCTGAAGCCCGGCCTGCTCGACGACCTCCTGACCGTGGAGACGGAAATCGCCAGCATTGCCGGCCCCCGCTTCACCGTCGCCCAACGGCTTCTGCGCGAGGGCGATCTTCTCGCCTCGGCCGAGGTCGAGGTAGTGGCCATCGGCGGCAATGGCAGGCCGCGTCGCCTGCCGCCGGCCATGGCGGCGCTGATCGAAGGCGCGCGCTGAAATAGGGCGCTTCGGTAAACCTTCCTTAACCATACCATAGGATGACAGAAACGGGACTCCGGCGCCGTCGGCGGCGGAACCCGTCCCGGCGGCAGAGGGGCGAAATACCCCGGTTTTCCTGACCGTCAAGTCCCGTTTTCGCCAAATTTCGGCGGCATGTGGAAGCTCAGGCATCAACGCATGCCGCCACAGCCAGCCCCGGCCGACGCGACTTGGCGCCTAGAGATTGCCGCTTCATCCTGAGGACAACGGAAGATACCCATGAATCCGGTCGAACTGACCCAGAACGCGCTCGCAGCACCGGCCGTCGAGGTGTCCATCTGGGCATTGTTCTGGCAGGCGAGTTTCGTCGTGAAGGCCGTCATGCTCGGTCTTCTGGCAGCGTCGGTATGGTGCTGGGCGATCATCGTCGACAAGATCGTCGCCTACAATCGCGCCCGTCGCTCGATGGACCGCTTCGAGAAGGTGTTCTGGTCCGGACAGTCGCTTGAGGAGCTCTACCGTTCGCTCACCGCCCGCTCCAATGAGGGCCTCGCCGCCATCTTCGTCGCCGCCATGCGCGAATGGAAACGCAGTCACGAAGCCGGGCGCGTCTCCTTCCAGGGCATTACCGACCGCATCGGCAAGGTGATCGACGTCACCATTTCCCGCGAGATGGAGCGCCTGGAAGCGCGCCTCATCTTCCTCGCCACCGTCGGCTCGGCCGGCCCGTTCATCGGCCTGTTCGGCACCGTCTGGGGCATCATGAGCTCGTTCCAGGCGATCGCCACGTCCAAGAACACCAGCCTCGTGGTGGTGGCGCCGGCCATCTCCGAAGCGCTGCTCGCCACCGCCATGGGTCTGGCCGCCGCCATTCCGGCAGTGCTCGCCTACAACAAACTCTCCGCCGACGCCGCCAAGCTCGGCTCTCGCATGGATGGCTTCGCCGACGAGTTCGCGGCCATCCTGTCTCGCCAGATCGACGACAGGAGCTGAACCATGGGCATGGGTGTCGCAGGAGGATCGCCAGCCGGCAGCCGTCGCCGCAGGCGTCGCCATGCCCGTGGCGTCATGAGCGAGATCAACGTGACGCCGATGGTCGACGTCATGCTGGTGCTGCTGATCATTTTCATGGTGGCGGCGCCGCTGCTCACCGTCGGCGTGCCGATCGATCTGCCAGAGACGGCCGCCAAGCCGATGGAAGGCCAGACCGACCCGATCAACATCTCGGTCGACGCCTCCGGCAAGGTCTTCATCCAGGACAGCGAGATCGCCTTCGACGAGCTGGTTCCCAAGCTGATGGCCGTCGCCAAGAACGGCGTCGAGGAACGCATCTATGTGCGCGGCGACAAGACCGCCGACTATGGCACGGTGATGCGCGTCATGGCGCGCATCTCGGCGGCCGGCTTCAAGAAGATCGGTCTCATCACGCAAGAGGAAACGGGGACGGCTGCGGCGCCGTCCAACTGATACATGCGCATAGGTCTCACGACATCCGTCATCGGTCACGTCCTGCTCTTCGCCTGGGGATTTGCATCCTTTTCCGGCGCGAAGCCGTTCGACGCCGCGCCGGTGGACGCCCTGCCGGTCGACCTCGTACCGATCTCCGACGTGTCGCAGATCGCCGAAGGCAACAAGAACGCGCAAAAATCCAACAACGCCTCCCAGGCCAAGGTGAAGACGCCGGTGCCGCGCCCCGACTCGCAACGGGTCGGCGCCGCCAAGAACGACCAGTCGACGCCGATCACCGAGAAGGCGACCGACACCGCCGCCGCCAAGTCGGCCGAGGCGCCGCCGCCGCCACCGCCCAAGGCCGCGCCGCCCAAGCCGGCCGAAACGCCGCCGGCCGAGAAGCCGGAGGAGACGAAGACCGCCGCGCTCGAGGAAGCCCCCAAGGCCGACACCGGCGAGATCGCCGAAAAGATCAAGGAAGCCGACAAGCCGGCGCCGGTGCCGCCCAAGCTGCCGCCCGTGAAGCCCAAGCCGCCGGCCCCGACGCCGGCCGAGGACGCCGCGGACCAGCCCAACAAGACGCCAGCCAAGCCCGTCAAGGAAAAGCCCAAGCAGACGCAGAAGGATTCCAAGAGCGAGGAGTTCGACCCCAACGAGATGGCGGCGCTTCTCAACAAGGTGGATCCCTCCGGCGGCGGCGGCCGCGAGTCCGACCAGGAGGCCTCGCTCGGCTCGGAGAACCGGACGGGACCGGTGGCCGAGATGAGCCAGAGCGAGCTCGACGCGCTGACGGCCGCCGTGACCGCCTGCTTCAATCCGCCGGTCGGCGCCGAGGGCGTCGATCAGATGGTCGTGCCGTTGCGCGTGACCTTCACCATCGACGGCGACCTCGCCGGGCCGCCCGAGATCAAGGCCATTCCCGCCGGTCCCGCCGGTCAGGCGGTCGCCGAGGCCGCCGTGCGCGCCGTTCAGCGCTGCGCGCCCTACCCGTTCCTGCCGAAGGACAAGTTCGACAACTGGCAGGTCGTGAATATGAATTTCACCCCGCCGTCGTCCTATTGACGCGGCGAGCAAGCAAGTCGAGCCGGACTGGGCCGCATCGTTCGATCGGAACACGTCCGGAACACCCGTCTGGGAGCACCTCAGGATGCGAAAACTGGTCCGCACTCTCTTCGCCGCGCTGGCGGCCCTCGCCGCGGTCACGGCGGCGGCGCCATCCAGCGCCGAGATCACCATCAACATCAACGGCGGCAACATCCAACCGCTGCCGATCGCCATCCCGAACTTCGTCGGCAGCGGCGACACCGCCAACGTCGGCCAGCAGATGGCCGGCGTCATTGCCGCCGACCTGCAGCGCTCGGGCCTGTTCCAGGTGCTCAACCAGGCCTCCTTCGTCGACCGCATCACCGACCCCAACGCGGTGCCGAACTTCCAGAACTGGCGGGTGATCAACGCTCAGGCGCTGGTTTCGGGCGGCATCGTCCGCGCCGCCGACGGCCGCCTGCAGGCCGACTTCCGTCTGTGGGATGTGTTCGGCGGCACCCAGCTCGCCGGCCAGCAGTATTTCACCACGCCGGAGAACTGGCGCCGCATCGCCCACATCATCGCCGATGCCATCTACGAGCGGCTGACCGGCGAGAAGGGCTATTTCGACACCCGCATCGTCTTCGTCGACGAGAGCGGCCCCAAGGGCAACCGCGTCAAGCGTCTCGCCCTGATGGATCAGGACGGCGCCAACGTCCGCTTCCTGACCAACGGCCGCGACCTCGTGCTGACGCCGCGCTTCTCGCCGACTTCGCAGCAGGTCACCTACATGTCCTTCGGGGCCAGCGAGCCGCGCGTCTACCTGCTCAACATCGAGAACGGACAGCGTTCGCTCGTCGGCAACTTCCCGAACATGACCTTCTCGCCGCGCTTCTCGCCCGACGGCAACGCGGTGGTGATGAGCCTCGAGCAGAACGGCAACGCCAACATCTACGCCATGCCGATCGGCGGCTCGCCGGTTCGCCTGACCGATGCCGCGGCCATCGACACCTCGCCCTCCTACTCGCCCGACGGCTCGCGCATCGTCTTCGAGAGCGATCGCGGCGGCAATCAGCAGCTCTATGTCATGAGCGCCGGCGGCGGCAACGCCACCCGCATCTCCTTCGGCAGCGGCCGATACGGAACGCCGGTGTGGAGCCCGCGCGGCGATCTCATCGCCTTCACCCGCCAGTCGGGTGGTGGCTTTGCCATCGGCGTGATGAAGCCGGACGGCTCGGGCGAACGCATCCTCACTGAAGGCTTCCACAACGAGGGCCCGACCTGGGCGCCCAACGGCCGCGTCATCATGTTCTTCCGTGACTCCGGTGGCCCGAACGGCGGTCCGCAGCTCTGGTCGGTCGATCTCACCGGCCGCAACGAGCAGCGCGTCCCGACGCCGAACTTCGCCTCCGACCCCGCCTG
The DNA here is from genome assembly GCA_030603685.1 of Pleomorphomonas sp. Taxonomy (GTDB): domain Bacteria; phylum Pseudomonadota; class Alphaproteobacteria; order Rhizobiales; family Pleomorphomonadaceae; genus Pleomorphomonas. The sequence goes on along the minus strand of JAUVXG010000113.1, from coordinate 39 downwards.
GTCGCCCTTGCTCAAGTAATGAAAACGGCGGCGACGGAC
>JAUVXG010000212.1 GCA_030603685.1 Pleomorphomonas sp. | reverse complement strand
CGCGGACGCTCGACGTCTTCGCCAAGGGGCTGTCGGAAACCGAAAGGCTGAGGGCCGAGCAGGGCGAGAACGATCGCATCGCCCGCTCGTCGGCCGAAGTGGCGGAAGCCGCCCGCGAGCTGTCGGAGACCGCCGACGCAACCTCAGGCCGGGCCCAGTCGGTGACCGGCGCCGCCGAGACCGCCGCGTCCAATGTGCAGACCGTCGCCGCTGGCGCCGAAGAGCTCACCGCGTCGATCCGCGAGATCAACGTGCAGGTCTCCAAGTCGGCCGGTGTTGCCGAGGAAGCCGCCGCCGAGGCGTCACGGACCGAGGCCAAGGTGCGGGCGCTGACCGACGCCGCCGTCCGCATCGGCGACGTGGTCAACCTCATCCGAGCCATCGCCGAGCAGACCAACCTCCTCGCCCTCAACGCCACCATCGAGGCGGCGCGAGCGGGCGATGCCGGCAAGGGCTTCGCCGTCGTCGCCTCGGAAGTGAAGCAGCTGGCCGCCCAGACGGCCAAGGCCACCGACGAGATCGGCTCCAAGATCGGCGAGATCCAGGAGGCGACCAACGAGACGGTGACGGCCATCGGCCGCATCACCTCGACCATCTCGACGATCCGCGAGGTCACCGCCTCAATCGCCGGCGCCGTCGAGGAACAGGGCGCGGCCACCGACGAGATCGCCCAGAACACCCAGCGGGCCGCCGAGGGCACGCAGACGGTGACCGGCTCCATCGCCGGTGTCGGCGAAGCCGCCGAACTGACCGGCCGCGCCTCGACGCATCTGATGTCGCTGTCGAGCGAGCTCGAGCACCAGTCCGCCGACCTCCAGAGCGAGGTCAGCAAATTCGTCGACAGCCTGCGCGCGGCGTAGGCTTCCATCAGCCCAAAAAGCCCGGCGTCGCTGCCCGCTTCGGACGGCGGCGCCTCTCTTTTATTAGCATCAATCCATTGATCCTAACGCTGACATGTGACAAATAAGATCAAACAAGTGATCTTACTTCCGAAAGATTCGCGATAAGATCAATCGGGTGATCTAGATGCTCACGATATCCGACGACGAACTCATCAACCGCATGCGCTTCGACAATCCGTGGTGGGGAAGCGGCTCCATCCCTGACGATGTCTCCGCGTATCCGGAGCGCGACTACTTCGCCCCCTTTTTCGACCTCGTTGGCGAGCGGCAGCTCCGGCGGGCGGTGGTGCTGATGGGGCCGCGTCGTGTCGGCAAGACGATCATGATGCAGCAGGCGATAAAGCGCTTGTTGGCGGCAAACGCCAACAGGCAGAACTTGCTGTTCATCTCGCTCGACACACCGCTCTTTTCCGGTCTGCCGCTTGAAAAGCTGCTTCAGGTCTACCTCGGCAGCTATGGCGGCACGCCGGGCGACAAGACGATCTTCTTCGACGAGATTCAGTATCTCAAGGATTGGGAAATCCATCTGAAATCGCTGGTGGACAGCTATCGCGACATCAAGTTCGTTGTTTCAGGGTCGGCCGCCGCCGCCTTATCCAGGGGATCGAGGGAATCCGGCGCGGGAAGGTTTACGGAGTTCCTGCTGCCGCCGCTGACCTTCGCCGAATTCTTGCGCTTGACCGAGCATCCGCTCGCAACCGTCATGGAAGAGTCAGACCTGCTCCTCCGCATCAGCGAGTTGAACACTGCTTTCGTCGAGTATCTAAACTATGGGGGCTATCCGGAACTTGCCCTTTCCGAGGAGGCAAGACGAAACCCAGCTCGCTACATAGGCCAGGACATCGTTGAGAAGGTACTTCTGCGCGATCTACCGAGCCTCTACGGCATTTCCGATGTGCAAGAACTTCAGCATCTCTTCAAGGTGCTGGCTTTCAACACCGGTCAAGAGATTTCGCTGGAAGGATTGTCACAGGCATCCTCGGTATCGAAGAACACAATTCGACGGTACATTGAATATCTTGAAGCGGCTTTTCTGGTTAGAAGCGTTGACCGCATCGACATCAATGCTCAACGGTTCCAACGCAACCGAAACTTCAAAATCTACCTAACCAACCCCTGCCTTCGAGCCGCGCTATTCGGTCCTGTTAGCGAGGACGACGACCGCATAGGGTCTATGGCCGAGACGGCCATCTTCTCACAGTGGTTCCATGACGCGAAAGCTGGCGATCATCTTCGCTATGCGCGCGACAAGGAGGGAGAGATCGACATCGTTTCGGTCCAGTTTGGTGAGCCGACATGGGTAGTGGAGATCAAGTGGACAGATCGGTTCTTCGAGCGGCCATCTGAACTCGGATATCTGCGCAAATTCGTAGCAAAACACGCACGTACGCTCGCACTACCGACCTCTTCGCCAAACGTGGTGATCACCACTCGCCGCAAGACCGGCGATGTAACATTCGACCTTGTACCGATGCACTTCGAGCCTACGGCACTGCATTGCCTGAAGATCGGGCGCAGTGCCGTCCGCCTCGCGGGCTGGGAGGTCGAACACTCCCTGTTTCTGCCCGTCACCCCAGAGAACAACGGGCAGACCTAGTTGCTTTTCTAGTGTCCCTCAGCCGCGATCGCGCTTGGCGAGCGTGCGCAAGCGCAGGGCGTTGAGCTTGATGAAGCCGGCGGCGTCCTTCTGGTCGTAGGCGCCCTGATCGTCCTCGAAGGTGACCAGCGTCGACGAGTAGAGCGTCTTCGGCGACGCGCGGCCGGTGACGATGACGTTGCCCTTGTAGAGCTTCAGCGTCACTTCGCCCTCGACGTTCTCCTGGCTCTTGTCGATCAGCGCCTGCAGCATGTAACGCTCGGGGGCGAACCAGAAGCCGTAGTAGATGAGCTCCGCATAGCGCGGCATCAGCTCGTCCTTGAGGTGGGCGGCGCCGCGATCGAGCGTGATGCTTTCGATCGCCCGGTGGGCGGTGAGCAGGATGGTGCCGCCGGGGGTCTCGTAGACGCCGCGCGACTTCATACCGACGAAGCGGTTCTCGACGAGGTCGAGGCGGCCGATGCCGTTGTCATGGCCATACTTGTTGAGCGCCGTCAGCAGTTCGGCCGGGCTCATGCGCTTGCCGTTGATCGAGACGGCATCGCCCTTCTCGAAGCCGATGGTGATGACGGTCGGCTTGTCCGGCGCCTCCTCGGGCGAGATGGTGCGCATGTGGACGTATTCGGGCGCCGGCTGCGACGGGTCTTCCAGCACCTTGCCCTCGGAGGACGAGTGCAGGAGGTTGGCGTCGACCGAGAACGGGGCCTCGCCCTTCTTGTCCTTGGCGATCGGGATCTGGTGCTTCTCGGCGAAGTCGATCAGGTCGGTGCGGCTCTTGAACGACCAGTCGCGCCAGGGAGCGATGATCTTGATGTCCGGATTGAGCGCATAGGCGGAGAGCTCGAAGCGCACCTGGTCGTTGCCCTTGCCGGTGGCGCCATGGGCGATGGCGTCGGCTCCGGTCTTCCGGGCGATGTCGATCAGGTGCTTGGAGATCAGCGGGCGGGCGATCGACGTCCCGAGCAGGTAGACGCCCTCGTAGACGGCGTTGGCGCGGAACATCGGGAAGACGAAGTCGCGGACGAACTCCTCGCGCACGTCCTCGATGAAGATCTCCTTGATGCCCAGCATCTCGGCCTTCTTGCGGGCCGGCTCCAGATCGCCGTCGCCCTGGCCGAGGTCGGCGGTGAAGGTGACGACTTCGGCGCCGAGTTCGGTCTGCAGCCACTTGAGGATGATCGACGTGTCGAGACCGCCGGAATAGGCCAGCACGACTTTCTTGACTTCGCCCTTTTTCATGGAAACTCCGTGGAGATGAAAGCCGCGGCGGTCGGTGGGAGGCTGGCCGGCGGCTCGAAATGATCGCCGGCAATTTAACCGACTATGACAGCCGCGCAAGGCTGGAGATTCGTCATTTGCCGGCCATGATCGCACCTGATAAACCCGGCCACCCAGCTAGCCGAGCCGAGCCGAGCATGACCGAGCCCCAACTGACTTCCGACAGAGACTGGACGAGGTTGACCCTTCTGGTCATCGCCTCGTTTCTGGCGCTCCGCCTCATCGCCCTCTTCCTGAGCGGCTTCGAGCTCACCTACGACGAGGCCCAATACTGGGCCTGGTCGCGTGATCTCGCCTTCGGCTACTTCACCAAGCCCGGCCTCATCGCCTGGCTGATCCGCGGGACGACCGAGGTCTGCGGCAACGGCGTCGCCTGCGTACGAACGCCGGCGCCGATCCTGCACGCGGTTGCCGCCTGGTTCGTCTTTCTCGCCGCCCGACGGCTTTACGATTATCGCGTCGGCTTCTGGAGCGCCCTCGCCTACGTGTCGATGCCGGCCGTCAGCCTGTCGTCGCTGATCCTCAACACCGACGTGCCGCTGTTGTTCTTCTGGTGCGTCGGCCTGCACGCAACGGTCCTGTTCGTAGAAAAGGCCTCGCTCCCGCGCGCCCTCTATCTTGCCGGCGCTGTCGCCATCGGCCTCAACGCCAAATACGCGATGATCTACCTGCCGGCCTCGCTGCTGGTCTATGTCCTGGCAACCGCCGACCGCCGCCCGTTGCTGCGCCGCGGCGCCACCTGGGTGGCGCTTCTCGGGGGGCTCGCAGGCTTCCTGCCCAACCTGATCTGGAACGCCCAGAACGGCTTCGTCACCTTCCACCACACCGGCGACAACGCCGGCTGGGAGGCGATCGGCTTCAAGCTCGGCAAGATCTTCGAGTATCTCGGCGGCCAGGCCGCCATCCCCGGACCGATCCTGTTCGCCGTCGCCGTTCTCGCGGCCGTTCTCGGCTGGCGCTCGACCAAACCGGCCGCCGACCGGCTGATGATGTGGCTGAGCCTGCCGATCCTGCTCGTCATCGGCGTCAATGCCGCCTTCGCCAAGCTGCATGGCAACTGGGCGGCAACTGCCTTTCCCGCCCTCGTCATCTTCGCCAGCGCCGTGCTCGTCGACAGTCGCTGGCGGGGTCTCCTGAAGCTGTCGGCGGCGATCAACGCGGCAGCGGCCGTCGGCCTCGCCATCGGCACCAGCCTCGTCGGCCACGTGACGCTGCCGGCCAAGCCGGCGCAGCTTCACCGGCTGCTGCACTGGTCGGACTATGGAGACAAGCTCGCCGCCGCCGCCCGGGCGGCCGGCGTCAGCACCGTCGTCACCGTCGAGCGCCCGATGACCTCGGAAACGCTCTACGAACTGCGCGACAGCGGACTGTCCGTGCGCGCCTACGTCGCCCCCGGCGCGGCGCCGGCGGACCAGTTCGAGATGACCATCCCCTACGATCCCGCCACGCACGGGCCGGCGCTCCTCGTCACCGAGATCGATCCGGCGACGCTCGGCATCGCGCCGGAACGGATCAAACCGCTCGGCGCCCTCGAAACCCGCATCTACAAGGCAAGAGACGGCCGCATGCCGATCTACCGCATCGACCGTTGACAGCGTGGGTTCCGATTCCCATTTCGACCCCATGCGCAAAGCTCATCACCCCGACCCAGAGATCATCGGCCCGGCTGACGGCCACGAGGCCCGTGTCCGCTCGCGCTTCTGGAAGACGGTCAGGAAGGCGATCGCCTCCATTCCATTCCTCGACGAGGTCGTGGCGGCCTATTATTGCGCCCTCGATCCGGAAACGCCGGCGCCGGTGCGGGCCACGCTGCTGGCCGCGCTTGCCTATTTCGTGGTGCCGTTCGACATCCTGCCGGACTTCGTGCTCGGGCTCGGCTTCACCGACGACATCACCGTGCTGATCACGGCAATCGGCATGGTTCGCGGCAACATTGGCGAGCAGCACCGCGCCGCTGCACGCGCCGCGCTCGACCGACTCGCGGCCGAAAAGACCGGATAACTCACGGAAGCGGAAAGGCAACGGGCATCCGGCCGCATTGTCGCCCGATTTCCGGCCAAGCCTCGCGCCGCGACAACGTGAAGCGTCCATGGCCGCCCTTGCCCGACGGATCGAAACGCCGGAGCAACACTTTGGTAACCATGACGCCTTAACGTTTCCCTAGGCTTCATGCGGACCGCTTCGGTGGGCCCATACGTGTCCCACGACAAGACCAAGGTGATTAGATGACGAACGCACGCACCCTCGGCTTGGCCGTCGCACTGCTGCTCGGCGCGACGACCCTCGCTGGCGCCCAGCAGCAGCAGACCAAGGCGCCTACGCCGCTCCAGACGTTCGAGCGCTGGGCCACCTACACCTACAACAACGCCGGCGCCAAGGTTTGCTATGCCGCGACGCAGCCGACCGATACGCTGCCGAAGGGCGTCAACCGCGATCCGGTGTTCATGTTCATCACCAATCGTCCGAAGGAAGGCGTCAAGAACGAGATTTCGGTCATCACCGGCTATCCCTACAAGGAAGGGTCCAAGACCACGGTGAAGATCGGCGACACCACCTTCAGCATGTACACCAAGGACCAGGGCGCCTGGGTCGAAAACGCGGCCGAGGAAAGCCGCTTCATCAATGCGATGAAGGCTGGCGCGGACATGGTGATCACCGGCACGTCGCGCCGCGGCACGGTCACCACCGACACCTACTCGCTGAAGGGGGTCAGTGCCGCCCTGAAGCGCATCGACGCCGAGTGCCAGTGACAACCCGGCCGGCGACGGGAGGTTCCCGAAGCTGCCGGCTTTGGCTTTCCGCTGTTTTCTGATATAGGTTCGCATAACCGGGAACGGTCGGGACGGTCACGTCCGCGACCGTTCTTGCTTTTCGGGCGGACGCTTCCGCCTCGCCATCCCATCAGGACCCATCGAACGCCCATGTCGACCCTCATCGACCACAGCCCTGTTGCCGCCTCCCCCGCCGCCGCTCCGGAAAAGCCATCGCTCGTCGGCATGACGCGCATCGAGATGGCCAAGGCGCTCCTCGCCATCGGGGTCGAGGAACGGCAACTCAGGATGCGAGTCACCCAGCTCTGGCACTGGATCTACGTGCGCGGCGTGCGCGAGTTCTCGGCGATGACCAACGTCGCCAAGGACTTGCGCGCCCGGCTTGACGCTGCCTATGTCGTCGGCCGTCCGGAAATCGTCGCCGAGCAGGTTTCGGCCGACGGCACCCGCAAGTGGCTGTTGCGATTCCCCTCGCGCGGCGCCGGCAAGCCGGTGGAGGTCGAGACCGTCTACATCCCCGAGGAAGGGCGCGGCACGCTTTGCGTCTCCTCGCAGGTCGGCTGCACGCTCAACTGCGCCTTCTGCCACACGGGAACGCAGATGCTGGTGCGCAATCTCACGGCAGAAGAGATCGTGGCGCAGGTGCTGGTTGCCCGCGACAGGCTCGGCGATTACCCCGACGCCGCGCCCAACGCCGAAGCAGCCGTCCCCAGCGAGGGGCGCCTCGTCTCCAACGTCGTCATGATGGG
>JAUVXG010000285.1 GCA_030603685.1 Pleomorphomonas sp. | reverse complement strand
GCGGCGCTTGTCGCCGCGGCCGGTGGTGGTCGGCAAGTGGTCGATCTCTGCGCCGGCGCCGGCGGCAAGACGCTGGCCTTGTCGGCCGCGCTCGGCAACCACGGCCAGATCTACGCCTACGACAGCGACAAGCGCCGCTTCGGCGACATCCTCGATCGTATCGACCGCTCCGGCAGCCGCAACATCCAGATCCGCGAGCCGCGCCGCGACCAGGATGTGCTTGCCGACCTCGCGGGCAAGAGCGATCTCGTGCTGGTCGATGCGCCGTGCACCGGTTCAGGCACCTGGAGACGCCGTCCGGATGCCAAGTGGCGCCTGGCGTCCGGGGCTCTGGACATCCGCCTCAGGGAACAGGCGGCAGTGCTCGACAACGCCATGCAGCTCGTGAAGGCCGGCGGGCGCATCGTCTACATCACTTGCTCGGTGCTGCCGGAGGAGAACGAGGAGCAGATCGCCGCCTTCCTGGCCCGTTCGCCGGATTTCGCCCTGGGAGACGCGGCTGCCGCTTTCGCGACGGTGACCGGCGTAGAAGCGCCGGAGCTCGCCCGCCTGCACCTCGACGGCAGGGACGGGTCGATGCTACGCCTGACGCCCGCGCTGACCGGTACGGACGGCTTTTTCGTCGCCATCCTCAACCGGGCAGCCTGATCGTCTTCAGGCGCTTGCCGGTTCGGCCGCCACCGGGGCCTTGCGGTCTCCGGGGCGGAGCGAGCCGGTGAGCAGCAGGCTGAGGAACAGGACCGGGATCAGAAACATCAGGCCGACCCGAATTCCGAGGAACTCGGCAAGGCCGCCGATCACCAGAGGACCCGCCAGGAAGCCGAGAACGTAGATCGCCGAGAGGATTGCGACATTGCCGGCCGCCGTGCCCGGGATCGAGGTGACGGCCGTCACCGCCATCGGGAACGCGGTGGAGATGCCAAGGCCGATCATGCCGAAGGCGATGGCGCCCATCCAGAAGCTGCTGGCGACGGACAGAAGCAAGGCGCCACCGAGGGCGATGGACACGAAAAGACGGCCCATTGCCACCATGCCGAGACGCTGGCGCAACGTGTCGCCCATGAACCGGCCGGCCGACAGCAGCGCAGCGAACACGGCGTAGCCATAGCCGAGCATGGCAGTGGGCGTGCCCGCTTCGTCGCGCAGGAAGATACCCGACCAGTCGCCCATGGCGCCTTCGGTGACGGCGAAGCCGATGCTGAAGATGCAGACCAGAAGCAGCGCCCTCGGGGGAATGGCGAAGAAGGAGGGCACTGGCGCGTCGGCCGCGGCCGGCTTGACCGGCTCCGCCGCAGGCAGCTTCAAACCGGCCCAGACGGCAATCGGCAGCACGACCACCACGGACAGCACCAGCGCCTGGGTGACCGACAATCCCAGGGTGGCCAACGTGGCGCCGACGAAGCTGCCGACGCCGATGCCGACGCTCCAGCAGCCATGGCAGGTGCTCATGATCAGTCGTCCGGCCTGCGCCTCTATGCGCGCCGCCTCGACATTCATGGCCAGTTCCGCCAGCGCCAGCAGGGCGCCGCAGGAGGCAAGGATCAGGAACAGCGAGGGAATGTTGAAGGCCAGGCCCGGCAAGGTCAGGATCAGCAGCATGCCGGCGAAGGTGGAGATCAGCAGGTTGCGGGCGCCGACGGCATCGCAGATCCGGCCGGCAAACGGCAGGATCAGCAAGTTGGAAATCGGCATGCCAAGAAGGGCGAGCGCGAGCTGTGCCGGGCTGAGGCCAAGGCCTGCCTGCACCTCGGGGATACGCGACAACCAGTTGCCGAAGACGAGCGGCTCCAGGAAGAAGATCAGCATGATCAGGCGGACTTGGGTCATCGCATCACCGGATGAGAAGCTTGATTTTAGAATCGATTCAATCGGACATTTAGCGCCAAATTCCGATCGGCGCCAGATGGGAAAGCGCGGTGACAAGGAATGGCTTCACACTGGCAAATCACACGGGCCGGATGTGTCAGCAGCTGCACCCGATGGCGATCGCGGGCGCTAGTCGATGGCGACAATGACGTGACCGGCGTCGACCAGGGCAAAGGCGGGAGCGCCTTCCTCGAGAGACAACGCCTGGGCGGAGCGGGCGGTAATCGACGCGGCGATGGACTTGCCGCCGCCGACGTCGAGCACGACCTCGGCGTTGACGGTGCCGACCTCGATGCGGGCGATGCGGCCGGCGATGCGGTTGGCGACCGAGACGGCCGGCGGCTCGGTTCCGGGAGCGATCATCACGAAAGGCGCCTTGATGAGAACGATGGCTTCGCGACCGACGACCAGACCGAGGTCCCTGAGGCTGCCTGCGGTCACGGTGGCGTGGATGGTGGTTTCGCCGGACACGGCCACCACGACATCGGCATTGAGGGCATCGGAATCGATGGAGATGATCGTGCCGCGAAGGACGTTGCGCGCGGATGTTCGCATGAAGTAGCCCGAGAAAAGGTTGAGAGGGGAGATGCCACTGCCGGCGAGGTCCGGTTCTATCAGGCGAACCACGCGGGCCATTTCGGCTTCCATGCGGCGATAGGCCTCGATCACCTTGGCACCTGCCGGCGTGAGCGTTGCGCCGCCGCCGGCCCTGCCACCGGTTCGGGTTTCCAGCATGGGCTGTCCGAACAGGTTGGCGAGCGCGTCGAGCCAGTCCCAGGCGGCCTTGTAGGTAATGCCGACCGCCTTGGCGCCGGCCGAGATGCTTCCCTCGCGAGCAACGGCCTCCAGCAGGCGAATGCGATCGCCGTTGACGGAGGACGAGCCGTCGCTCCTGAGGGTGATCGAGGCATTGATTGGCATCGAGGAACGTTCTTTCAGTACGGAAGGCGTCCGGCCGGTCGCGCTGCGGCGGCCAGCCGTCCATCTCTTCTATCTCGATGCGGCCACAAGGGGAATTCCTTGTCTCATACGCGTTCCGCTTGATCCGGACTCATCCGGCTCAAGCGGGTTTCGGCCTGACCGGCCGGCGCCCGGTCGGGCGCTTCCGCTTCCGTCAGCTTCCGACCCGAAAGGTCAAAATCCGACGGAAGCGGTATCACTCGGCGGCCAGCGCCTCCCTGAGCCGGCGGATGACCTTGGCGCGTGCCTTCTCGTCGGCGGCCTTGCCCATTTCGGCCTGGATGTCGAGAAGGAGCCCCTGGACGTCGTTGTGCCAGTCGGTGTGGCCAACCTGTCTCGGATCGAGGCGCGGCGTCCTCGCGGGGTCCAGGATCTCGACGGCGGTGGCGTGGTCGAGACGGTAGGAGGCGTCAAGGCGTGGGTCGACGAGGCGCTCGTAGGGGAGGCTGCTGGCAAGCCGGGCCCTCAGGCCTTCGATCGCCTTCTCCTCG
>JAUVXG010000095.1 GCA_030603685.1 Pleomorphomonas sp. | reverse complement strand
GATGCCAGGTCGATGTCAGAGCGCCTTCTCGATCGCCTCGACGATGATGTCGGCGTCGGGGGCGGTGTCGGGGGAGAAGCGGTCGATGACCTTGCCGTCGCGGTCGATCAGGAACTTCTCGAAGTTCCAGAGCACTTCCGGCGGTTCGGTGGGCGTGATGCCGTAGCCGACGAGCTGAGCCCTGAAGTCGGCGCCGGGCAGCGAGCGCGCCTCGGGCTTCTCGGCGATCAGCGCCTTGTAGAGCGGGTGCTTGTCCGGGCCGGTGACGGCGATCTTGGAGAACATCGGGAAGTCGACGCCGAAGGTACTTGAGCAGAAGGTGGCGATTTCCTCGTTGGTGCCCGGCTCCTGCTCCTTGAAGTCGTTGGCCGGGAAGCCCAGCACCTCGAAGCCGCGATCCTTGTAGCGCTGGTAGAGGCTGACCAGCACTTCATACTGCGGCGTCAGGCCGCACTTGGAGGCGGTGTTGACGACGAGCAGCACCTTGCCCAGCCAGGGCTTCAGCGTGGTGGGCAGGCCGTCGAGCGTGGCGAGCGGCGTATCGAACAGGGCGGTGGTCATTGGCAATGTCCTTGGCGGTTCATAAGGGTTTGACGGTCATCAGGCCGTAGATGGCGATGAGCGTGACGATCTGGATGAACAGACAGGCGGCGAGCGTGCCGTTGGCGCCGGCCGCCATGGCCCGGCGGCCGCGCACGCCGGCCATTCCGTGCAGCCAGACGCCGGCAAAGCCGATCCAGGGGAAGAAGAAGGTGAGCCAGCCGCCCATCCATGCGAGGATCAGGCCGAAGACGCCGGCAAGGCCGACGATGGAGGCCGCCGCCGCGTAGAGCGGCTTCCAGATGCGGCGCTGCGCCCGAAGCGACGGCCACAGGGCGGCGACGGCCCAGGCCACGGTGGTGATGCAGCCGAGGATGGAAAGGCCGCGATGGATTTCGAAGAGGGCGGTGTACATCGGTGCTCCCGAGCGATGCTGGCGAGCGAACCGCTCGGATTCGCTGCGCGCCAATAGTGGTATTATCTGTTCAGGATGCAGCCGTCTGCGCAAGATGCCGTGAGCGGGGGGATGGGCATGTGACGCCGCGTGCGGAGCAATGAATATCTTGGTCCGTTTCTGGAGCTCTATATCAGCGTTGTGCTCCATTCTGCCTGAGGTCCTGCGCCTTCGCGCAGGGTGCTGTTAGATTATATAATAATAACAAATACATAATGCTGTAATCCTGCGCGAAGGCGCAGGACCTCGGGCCGGATGGAGCGAGGGGCCGATATCGGTCTCCCGCATTCCAGGGGCAGCCTCCCACTTGTCGCGCTTTCCATCGCTCCCCCGCTCTGACTATATGGCGGCCATGCGCTTTGAACCGTCCCTTCTCGACCAGATCCGGGCCCGGCTGCCGATCAGCCAGGTGGTGGGGCGGCGCGTCACCTATGACAAGCGCAAGAGCCAGCCGGCGCGCGGCGATTTCTGGGCCTGCTGCCCGTTTCACAAGGAAAAGACGTCGTCCTTCCACTGCGACGACCGGCGCGGCATCTACCATTGCTTCGGCTGCGGGGCGACGGGCGATCACTTCAAGTTCCTGACCGAGACCGAGGGGCTGACCTTCCCCGAAGCCGTCGAGCGACTGGCCGAGGAGGCCGGCGTGCCGCTGCCGAAGGCCGATCCGCGCGACCGCGAGCGCGAGGCGGTGCGGGTCGATCTGGCCGGCGCCTGCGAGATCGCCGCCAAGTTCTTCGAGCAGAAGCTGCGCTCGCCCGAGGGCAAGCCGGCGCGCGACTACATGCTGAGGCGCGGCATTCTGGAGAAGACCTCCATCGAGTTCCGTTTCGGCTATGCGCCGGACGAGCGCGACGCCCTGAAGCGCCATCTGGTCCAGAACGGCGTCAAGGAGGAGACCGGCATCGCCGCCGGCCTCCTGATCAAGCCCGAGGACGGGCGCGCTTCCTACGACCGCTTCCGCGGCCGGCTGATGATCCCCATCCACGACGAGCGCGGCCGCGTCGTCGCCTTCGGCGGCCGCACGCTCGATCCGGAAGGGCAGCCGAAGTATCTCAACTCGCCGGAGACGCCCCTTTTCCACAAGGGGACGATGCTGTTCAACGTCCACCGGGCGCGCGAGGCGGCGCACAAGTCCGGCACGATCATCGTCACCGAAGGCTATATGGATGCGATCTCAGTCTATCAGGCCGGCATCCGCAACGTCACTGCCGCCCTGGGCACCGCCTTTACCGAGGACCACATCGCGCGTCTCTGGCGCTTCGCGGCCGAGCCGGTGATCTGCTTTGACGGCGACAAGGCCGGCGTGTCGGCCGCCCATCGCGCCATCGATCGCATCCTGCCGGCGCTCCGCAGCGGCTACTCCTTCAACTTCTGCTTCCTGCCGGGCGGCCAGGACCCTGACGACATCGTGCGGTCCGGCGGCGCCGACGCCTTTCTTGCCGAAGTGGCCAAGGCCCGGCCCTTGTCGGAAGTGCTGTGGGACCGCGAGGCGACTGAGGCCCGCGTCGATACGCCCGAGCGCAAGGCGGCTCTCGAAGCCCGCATCGACGAGTTGGTCCGCCAGATCAAGGACGAGCGGGTGGCGCGGCGCTATCGCCTGGCGCTGCGCGTCAACATGTCCGAGCTGTTCTGGAGCCACGACCGGAAGGGGCGCGGCGAGTTCAGGGGCGAGGGGCGCGGCGAGGGCAGGGGCGAAAGGCGCGAGAAGCAGGGGCTAGCCGTCGAGGCCGAGCTCAAGCAGCCGAACGAGCCGGATCTCGCCAACATCGAGCGGGTGCTGCTCGGCCTCGCCGTCGAGTATCCCGACCTCTATGAAGCCAACATGGAGCGGCTCGCCCGGCTCGACTTCCACGTGGCTGCCCTGGAAGATTTCAAGCGGGCGCTCTACCGCATCGCCGTCGATTTCGATGCCGAGTCCGTCAGCGATTTCTACGAGGGGCTCGATGCCCGCTTCTACTTCGTGCTCAACGAGGTGCATGGCGACGAGATGAAGCGCGAGGACGGCGTCAGCATCGGCCGAGGCCACAAGCTGCGCGAACGGCTGCCGATCCTGCGCTTCCACCCGCCGGAGAGTTTCGTCGAAACCTGCCTCGACCTGCTGATCGAGCGGCTGTGCCTCCGGGCGCTCGCCGCCGACATCGAGCGCGACATGAAGACGGTGACGGCCGACACCGACGAGAGCTTCGCCGCCTACATCTACGAGCTGACGCGCGACCTCAACCGCCGCCGCGAGGAGCTGTTCCGCCGCGAACAGGAACTGGCCGAGGAAGCGAAAGCCATCCGCGACGCCACCACCGGCGGCGGCTCGTCGCAATCCGCCTTGTGGAAGTGACCGAAATTCGCTGGGGCGGGCATTTGGCTTGCGTTTCAGGCGGAGCCCGTTGGTTCTGGCGACCTATATAGGCCGATCGCTCCATCCTGCCCGAGGTCCCCGCCTTCGCGGGGATGACAGGAAATCTATATGTAGCAGTTGGTTAGGTTGGCGCCCGCCATTATCAGACTGTCATCCCCGCGAAGGCCGCTTGAATTCACGTGTGAATTCAAGGTGGACCTCAGGCCGAAAGGGGCACGGGGTATATATCGGGCTTCGGAAAGGTGTGTGCCAATCCCATTCGCCCCGCCGAATCACCTCTGCGGCACCCGAATCGTCGCCGAATCAAAGATTCTCTTTCGAATCACCCTTGCGGAATCCGTTTTCGCCGCTAAATAGACCTTTCCGGGGATTTTCGGCGGGTCGGCAACGGCCCGCCTGTTTGGCTATGGCCGCAGCGATGCCGTGCGTCTTTTCAAGAGCGTCAGGGTTAAGTTGCGTTTAAGGCCTCGCCCGTATTGGTAGCGCGAGCCTCTTGACGGGACCTTTTGGCCTCGTGGCGAGTTGAGCGGAATGAGACGCGAGGCGTAACGGCCCGGCGCGGACGGCGGAGATGACTATGGCAACCAAGGCCACCGAAAACGACGAAGTCCAGGATACCGGCAACGAAGGTCCGGACGGGCCTCTTCTCGACCTCAGCGATGCCGCCGTCAAGCGGATGATCAAGCTCGCCAAGAAGCGCGGCTATGTGACCTATGACGAACTGAACGAAGTGCTGCCGTCGGACCAGAACTCGTCCGACCAGATCGAAGACATCTACGCGATGCTCTCGGACATGGGCATCAACGTCGTCGATTCCGAGGAAGCCGAGGAAAGCCCGGCCGAGGACGCCGCCGGCGAGGAAGAGGGCGAAGTGGGCGAGGCCACCGGCACCGCCGTCGCCAAGACCACGACGACGCGCGAGCCGACCGACCGCACCGACGACCCCGTGCGCATGTATCTGCGCGAGATGGGCTCGGTGGAGCTTCTCTCCCGCGAGGGCGAGATTGCCATCGCCAAGCGCATCGAGGCCGGCCGCGAGGCGATGATCGCCGGTCTCTGCGAGAGCCCGCTGACCTTCCAGGCCATCATCTTCTGGCGCGACGAGCTCAACGAGGGCAAGATCCTCCTGCGCGACATCATCGACCTCGAAGCCACCTATGCCGGACCGGACGGCAAGGCCGGCGCGCTGCCCTTCGAGGGCGGCGAGGAAGGCTCGGAAGAGACTGCCGAAGGCGGCGAACAGCCGGCCCGTCCGCGCGGCGAGGATGGCGAGGAGCGGCCCGAGGGCGAGGTGCCCGAAGGCGAGATGTCCGACGATGACGACATGGAGAACAACGTGTCGCTGTCGGCCATGGAAGCCGAGCTGAAGCCGAAGGTGCTCGAAACCTTCGACCGCATCGCCGAGAACTTCAAGAAGCTGCGCCGCCTGCAGGAGCAGCACGTCGAGAACCGGCTGAAGAACACCACGCTCAGCCCGTCGCAGGAGCGCCGCTACAAGAAGCTCGAGGAAGAGATCCAGGAAGACGTCAAGTCGCTCTCCCTCAACGCGGCGCGCATCGAGGCGCTGGTCGAGCAGCTCTATGACATCAACAAGAAGCTGATGGGCTACGAGGGCAAGCTCCTCCGCCTCGCCGAGAGCTACGGCGTGGGACGCGAGGACTTCCTGCGCCAGTATCAGGCCTCCGAGCTCGATCCCAACTGGATCCGTCGCGTCGCCTCGCTGTCGTCCAAGGGCTGGAAGGAATTCGTCGCCCGCGAGAAGGAAGACATCCGCGAGCTGCGCCAGACCATCCAGACGCTGTCGTCGGAAACCGGCCTCGAGCCCGGCGAGTTCCGCCGCATCGTCCACCTGGTCCAGAAGGGCGAGAAGGAAGCGCGCATCGCCAAGAAGGAAATGGTCGAGGCCAACCTGCGCCTCGTCATCTCCATCGCCAAGAAGTACACCAACCGCGGCCTGCAGTTCCTCGACCTGATCCAGGAAGGCAACATCGGCCTGATGAAGGCGGTCGACAAGTTCGAGTACCGCCGCGGCTACAAGTTCTCGACCTACGCAACCTGGTGGATCCGGCAGGCGATCACCCGTTCGATCGCCGACCAGGCCCGCACCATCCGCATTCCCGTGCACATGATCGAGACGATTAACAAGATCGTCCGCACGTCGCGCCAGATGCTGCACGAGATCGGCCGCGAGCCTACGCCGGAAGAGCTGGCCGAGAAGCTGGCGATGCCGCTCGAAAAGGTGCGCAAGGTGATGAAGATCGCCAAGGAGCCGATCTCCCTCGAAACGCCGATCGGCGACGAGGAGGACAGCCACCTCGGCGACTTCATCGAGGACAAGAACGCCATCCTGCCGATCGACGCGGCCATTCAGTCGAACCTGCGCGAGACGACCACGCGCGTGCTCGCCTCGCTGACGCCGCGCGAAGAGCGCGTCCTGCGCATGCGCTTCGGCATCGGCATGAACACCGACCACACGCTGGAAGAAGTCGGCCAGCAGTTCTCGGTGACGCGTGAGCGTATCCGCCAGATCGAGGCCAAGGCGCTCAGGAAGCTCAAGCACCCGAGCCGCAGCCGCAAGCTCCGCAGCTTCCTCGACAACTGAGGCAGCGACAGGCGAAAGAAATCGGGACGGCGGGTCGAAAGGCCCGCCGTTTTCGTATCCGGGCGAGGGCGACGATGTCCGGCCGCAGTGGCGCCCGAAATGGATGCGATGCTGCCGCCGGTTCATCTTGGGGAGGCCGAACTTGAAGACGCCCGTCAGATCATCCCGCGCGCCGTTCCTGAAATCGATCGCCTTCCGCAAGCCGGCGGGGGAGGGCGACTATCCCTTCACCGTGCCGCTGTTCTCGCGCGACTTCGACATGGCGTTCCTGAAACCGGTGTCGATCTTCGTCGGCGAGAACGGGGCCGGAAAGTCGACGCTTCTCGAAGCGATCGCGCTCCACTGCGGCTTCAACGCCGAGGGCGGCAGCCGCGATCATCAGACGCACGGCCGGAGCGACGTCGATCCGGTGCTCGAATCCCTGCGCTTCTCGTGGCTGCCACGGGTGACGACGGGCTTCTTCTTCCGGGCCGAGAGCTTCTTCGCCTTCTCCAACTATCTCGACGCGGTGTCGGCGGGCCGCACGGACGCCTACAGCCTCAAGGGCGGACGGTCGCTGCACCACCAGTCGCACGGCGAGGCGTTCCTGGCGCTGTTCTCGAAACGGCTGGGCGGCCGGGGCGTCTACATCTTCGACGAGCCGGAGGCGGCGCTGTCGCCGGCCCGGCAGCTCACCTTTCTCACCATCCTCAGGCGGATGGAGCTGACGACGCAGTGCCAGATCATCATGGCGACGCATTCGCCGATCCTGATGAGCTACCCGTTCGGCGAGCTGTTCTCCTTCGAAGGCGACGGCGAGCTCCGGGAGATCTCCTTCAAGGCCAGCGAGCACTGGAAGCTCTACGGGCGCTTCCTTGCCAACCCCGAAAAGTTCCACGCCACGCTGTTCGAGGACGAGTGAGCCTTATGGCAAGCCGGAGGGGAAGGCGTCGGTGGTCGGCAGCGGAGCGGCCTCCTTCAGCATGATCAGCTCGATGCGGCGGTTGCCGGAGAGGAAGGGGTCGTCGGGGAACATCGGGTCCTTGTCGGCGACGCCGGTGACCTCGGCGAGGCTGCCCGGCCCGAGGCCGAAGCTGCCGAGGATGCCGGCGGCCGAGATCGCCCGGTCGGCCGAGAGCTGCCAGGCGCCGCCACCGGCCACCGCCATGTGGCCGACGGACTCGGTATGGCCGACGATCCTGAGTCGGCCGGGCATCTGCTGGATGACCGGGGCGATGCGCGACAGGATGATCTTCAACCGTTCGGTCGGCTCGCGCGACTGCGAGGCGAACATCGGCCGGCCGTCCTGGTCGATTATGGAGATGTGCAGGCCGTCGTCGGCGATCTTGAGGATGATCTGCTTGGAGAGCTCGGCGTAGTCGGGCAGGTCCTGCAGGGCCTGCCGCAAGGATTCGGAGGCGGTGAGATACTCGCGCGGCTTGCTCTCGGCCGCCTTCTCGAACCGGTTGGTGTTCACCTCCGGCCCCTGCTTCTCATACTGGTCGTTGAAGTCGGTGGCGAACTCCACCGCCTCGGACAGCGACATCGCCTCGACATTGCGCAGATACTTGCGCTCGGGCAGGCCGTTGTGTTCGATCATGCCGGCGGGGCGCTGCACCGACTGGTAGCCGAAGGCGTCGCGCATGGAGCCGGCGGCCTCGTTGAGCTTCTGCTCGTCCTGGCTGGAGAAGGACACGATCATCACGAACAGCGCCATCAGCAGGCTCATGAGGTCGGCGAAGGTGATGACCCATGGCGCACCGCCATGGCCGCCTCCCTCGCCGCCGCCACCACGCTTCTTCTGGGCCATTGGCCGCCTACTCCTCGCCCGCTACGCCGTCTCGAAGGCGCGCTTCGAGCGGTGCTTTTGGGCGAGGCTAAGCCCGGTCCATTAATAAACCGTACTGTACAGTATGGTTCCTTTTTGCATACCTTGAATCATTTCAACGGCAGGAACAGCTCGGCCACCGTTTCGTGCTCCGGCACCTCGGGAAAGAGGGTCAGCCGCCGGCAATAGAGGGGGAAGTCGCGGGCCTCCTCGCCGCTTTCCGGCAGCCAGTCGCGGTAGAGGTAGAGCGCTGCGGGCTCCAGATTGTGGGTGGCGCCGACGACGCGCAGCACGGCGCAGCGGCCGCCCGGAATCTCGCCAGCCTTGACGTTCTCGCTCTCGTCGATCGGCCCGTCGGTGCCGACGCAGAGGTCGATGCTGTAGTCGGCAGGGTCGGCGGGCTGTCGCTCGGAGCGCCAGACGTTGAAGGTCGGGTTGGTGCTGGGGTGGAGGCCGGCGGCCTTGCGCCAGGCGATGAAGCGCTGGATGGTGGCGCCCAGCGTTGTCGGGTCGCCCCGGTGTTCGACGATCGCCACCTTGGTGGTGGGCACGTCTTGGATCGTCACGTCGTCGGGTGTGAAGGTGGTCTGCATGAGCTTGCTCCTTGCGTCGTCGAGTGGCCCGAAGGCTGCATGCCACGGTTCCCAGTCGGGGGATTTCTGGAAGGACGAGGGCGACTGGCCCAGCCGTTGCCGGAAGGCGCGGGCGAAGGCGTCGGGGGCCTCGTAACCGGCATCCAGGGCGACATCCGTGACGCTCTGCCCATCCCTGTAGGCCAGCCGGAAGGACGCGCGCTTCATGCGGGCGAGCTGGACGTAGCGATGCACCGAGAGACCGAAGGTCGCCGTGAACTGCCGGTGGAAGTGATACTTCGAGTAGGCGGCGACGCCGCTCAGCGTGTCGAGATCCAGATCGTCGTCGAGATGCCGATCTATGTGATCCAGCACTCGCTGCATTCGTGCGTGGTAGTTTCGCAGCGCCGCCTTCATCGTCCTGTCCTCCGTGGCGAGGCCAGCTAGAGCAGTTCCAGCAAAAGTGGGTACCGGTTTTGCGTCCGGAACTGCGTCTTAACAAAGAGATAGAGTTTTTTCGGCGAACCCGAGTTCACCGGAAAAACTCTAGCCTTGCTCGGGCGCGATGCGCTCGACCGATCTTGCGGTTTTGGCCTTACCGCCCCCTGACCAGCTCGGTCAGCTCGGTCACCAGCGCGTCGAACACGGCCCGGCAGCGGGTGTTGGCACCAAGGTCCTCGTGCATCACCACCCAGGTTTCCAGATCCTCGTGAAAGGCGTCCGGCAACACGCGCACGAGGTCGGGCTCGGCGTCGGCGATGATGGTCTGGCAGATGCCGATGCCGAAGCCGGCGCGGATGGCGGTGAGATGGGCGATGTTGCTGTCGACGCGCAGGGCGAATGCCGCCCGCTCGAATCCCGGATGGCGCTCTGCGAAGGCCCGGATGGCCGGCGTTTCCGCGTCGTAGCCTATGAGGTCGTGCTGCCTGAGGTCGTCCATGCTGGCGGGCGTGCCGCGCCGGGCGAGATAGTCCCTGTGGGCGTGCAGGCCCACCGGGAAGACGCCGACGCGCCGGGCGAGCAGCGCCTGCTGTTCGGGCCGGACCATGCGGATGGCGATGTCGGCCTGCCGCTTCAGGAGGTCGTCGACGGCGTTCGACAGCGACAGTTCGACGGTGAGGCGGGGGTAGCGTTGGCGCAGCCGCGTCAGGATGGCCGGCAGGTGGACGAGGCCGACCATCTCGCTGGCGCTGATGCGGACGGTGCCGTCCACCTCGCCGCTGCGGCCTTCGGCGGTGCGGAGGAGGGCGGCGGAGGTGGAGGCCATCAGCTCGGCGAAGGGCCGAAGCTCCAGCGCCGCGTCGGTGGGCGACAGGCCGCGCGCGGTGCGCAGGAACAGCGGCGCCCCCACCGCCTCCTCCAGGGCGTCGATGTGGCGGGCGATGCTCGGCTGCGTCAGGCCGAGCGACCGCGCCGCGCCGGACAGCGAGCCCTCGGCGAGCACGGCGTTGAAGGTGCGGTAGAGGTCCCAGCTTGGTTCGCGGTTCATATATTTCCGTATAGCATATGCAGAGATTTCGACAATTTCGTTCATGTGCTGCCAGGGCCATCTTCATCCCATCAACAGATGGAGACTGACGGTGAACACCAGGATAGCCCTCGTTCTCGGCGCCACCGGCGGTATCGGCGGCGAACTCGCGTCCAGGCTGGCGTCCGGCGGCTGGCAGATCAGGGCGCTCAACCGCAACCCCGACAAGGTCGGCAAGGAGGACCGTTTCCAGTGGATCAAGGGTGACGCCATGGTCGCCGCCGATGTGGCGAAAGCGGCCTGGGGCGCGTCGCTGATCGTCCACGCCGTCAACCCGCCCGGCTATCGCGACTGGGACAAGCTGGTGCTGCCGATGCTCGACAACACCATCGCCGCCGCCAGGGCCAACGGCGCCCGCATCCTGCTGCCCGGCACGGTCTACAACTATGGTCTCGACGTCTTCCCGATGATCGCGGAGGAGGCGCCGCAGAACGCCCTGACGCGCAAGGGAAAAATCCGCATCGAGATGGAGCGGCGGCTTCGGCAGGCGACGGTGGACGGCAAGGCCAGGGTGTTGATCGTCCGGGCCGGCGACTTCTTCGGGGCGCGGGCGGGCAACGGCTGGTTCAGCCAGGTTCTGGTCAAGGCCGGCAGTCGCCCCAAGGCGATCACCTATCCCGGCAAGCACGGCGTCGGCCACCAGTGGGCCTATCTGCCGGACCTCGCCGAGACCATGCTGCGGTTGGCCGAGCACCCCGGTCTTGAGGATTTCGCCACCTTCAACTTCGATGGCCATTGGGACAGCGACGGCACGGCGATGATCGGCGCGATCCGTCAGGTGCTCGACGAGCCCTTCCTGCCAGTGAAGGGCATGCCCTGGTGGATCATGCGCCTCGCCTCGCCCTTCGTGCATTTCTTCAGGGAAGTCCTGGAGGTGCGCCATCTCTGGCAGGTGCCGGTGCGGCTCGACAACGCCAGGCTCGTGGCGACGCTGGGCGCCGAACCGCACACGCCGCTTGAGGAAGCGGTGCGGGTGACGCTCAGGGCGACGGGCTGCCTTGAGGATGAGGCGCAGGAGCGGGCTCCAAATGGTGCCAAGTTGTCGCGGGTTTGAGCAACGACGCGTTCGGATGGGAGACCTATAAGGGCCTCCCGTTCCATCCTGCCTGAGGTCCTCGCTTTCGCAAGGATGACAAATTTATATATAGGAACAATCGGTTAGGTTAGCGTCCGTTCTATCACGCTGTCATCCTTGCGAAAGCGAGGACCTCAGGCAGAAAGGGGACGAGGGGCCTGTATCGCGCTCCAACTACCTTGCTTGACGAACGCGCCGCGCCGCTCCCCACGAACTGGTTTCACCTCCCGCCCAACTCCCCCTTTGGGCGCACCGGGCAAATTCCGCATTGACACTCCGATTTCTATTATAGATATTTCTATTATTGAAATCGGAGGGGATCATGATCGTTGCCGACGCCAGCGCGCCACGCGAGTTGAAGACAGTGCATGTGGCGGCTGATTTCGTCGTGGTTGGCGGTGGCCTGTCCGGTACCTGCGCGGCCATCGCGGCGGCGCGCGCCGGGCTCAAGGTGGCGCTGGTGCAGGACCGGCCGGTGCTGGGAGGCAACGCGTCGAGCGAGGTGCGCCTGTGGATCCTCGGCGCCACCTCGCATGGCGGCAACAACAACCGCTGGGCTCGCGAGGGCGGCATCATCAACGAGCTGCTCCTGGAGAACCAGTTCCGCAATCCCGGCGGCAATCCGGTGATCTTCGACAGCCTGGTTCAGGACTGGGTGGGGCGCGAGAAGAACCTCACCCTCATGGTCAACACGCAGGTGTTCCACGCGGTGACGGAAGCGAACCGGGTGCGCGAGATCCACGCCTTCAACTCGCAGAACAGCACCATGTATCGCCTGACGGGCGACTTCTTCGCCGATTCCTCGGGCGACGGCATCCTGGTGCATCTGTCGGGCGCCGCCTATCGCATGGGCGCCGAGAAGGCCGAGGAGTTCGACGAGCCGATGGCGCCGGGCAACAACTACGGCGAGCTGCTCGGCCACTCGATGTATTTCTACACCAAGGACGTCGGCCACCCGGTGGACTATGTGGCGCCCGACTTCGCGCTCAAGGACGTGCCGTCGCTGATCCCGCGCTATCGCCGCTTCCGGACCACAGAGCAGGGTTGCTCGCTCTGGTGGATCGAGTGGGGCGGCCGGCTCGATACCATCCATCAGTCCGAGGAGATCAAGGGCGAACTGCAGAAGATCGTCTATGGCGTCTGGAATTACATCAAGAATTCCGGCGAGTTCCCGGACGCGGCCAATCTGGCGCTCGAATGGGTCGGCACCATTCCCGGCAAGCGGGAGAGCCGCCGCGCCGAGGGCGATTATATCCTGCGCCAGAAGGACATCATCGAGCAGATCGAACACGACGACGACGTCTGCCACGGCGGCTGGTCGATCGACCTGCATCCGGCCGACGGCGTATATGGCGACGAGGAAGGCTGCAACCAGTATCACGCCAAGGGCGTCTACGGCATTCCCTTCCGTTCGATGTACAGTCGCAACATCGACAACCTGTTCACCAACGGCCGGCTTCTGTCCGCCTCGCATGTCGCCTTCGGCTCGACGCGGGTGATGGCGACCTCGTCCACCGTCGGTCAGGCGATCGGCACGGCGGCGGTGCTCTGCGTCAGGCACCACTGCCGGCCGCGCGACATCACCAAGCCGCTATTGATGGCCGAGCTGAAGAGGACGCTGTCGGCGGCCGGCCACTACGTGCCGCATTACGACGCGCTCGCCGACGGCAACAAGGCATGCGAAGCGGAGATATCGGTGTCGAGCGCTCTGTCGCTGACCGGTCTTGCCCATGACGGCGGCTGGAAGCGGCTCACCGTCAGCTATGCCCAACTGCTGCCCGGCCGGACCGACAGGGACAACGTCATCCACGTGCCGGTGAAGGCGGAGACCGCAACGACGCTCACCGTCGAGCTCCGCATCTCGGAAAAGCCAGAGAACCACACCCCGGAGGTGCGGCTCACGGCGATCGATCTGCCGCTCGTGACCGGTGAGCAGACGGTCGCCGTGCCCCTGCCCAGGCTCGACCGCGAGCAGTATCTCTTCGTTTGCTTCGGTGAGAACCCGGCCGTCGAAATCGGCCTGTCCAGCGAGCAGGTCACCGGCCTTCTGGCGGTGAAGAAGGGTGGGCTCGACAAGGTGTCGACCACGGCGCGGCAGGAAGCGCCTGATGGCCTAGGTGTCCATTCCTTCGATTTCTGGGTGCCCGAGCGGCGGCCGAACGGGCGCAACATAGCGTTTGCGGCCGATGCGCCGGTGCATGTGTTCTCGGCCGACAATCTGGTGAGCGGCCCGCTCCGGCCGATCGCCGCCCCCAACGCCTGGGTGGCCGACCGCACTGATGCCGCGCCGACCGTCGACCTTGGCTTTGCCAAGCCGGTGAAGGCGGCAAGGCTCAGCCTTTACCTCGACTGCGACTACGATCATCCCCTCGAAAGCGTGCAGTACCGCCACCACGACCGGGTGATGCCGCTGCTCGTGCACGGCGGCGCGGTGTCCGTCAACGGCCGCGTCATCGCCGAGATCGCCGACAATCGCAGCCCGGTCATCACGGTCGATCTCCCGGAGGACGAGGAGATTTCCAGCCTGACCCTCAGGCTCGCCAACGCGCAGGGGCACCCGGTGGCCTTGCTCGGCATACGCATAGAGTAAAAACTGAAGCGGAGGAGAAACCCAATGACCCCTGGAAAAATCGGCCACACGATCAAAGCCGGCATTGCCGCCCTTGCCCTCGCCGGATGCGCCACCTCGGCGCTGGCCGCCGACAAGGTGACCTTCCTCAACTGGATCACCGCCGAGCCGAGCAACGCGCCGGTCATGCAGAAGCTGATCGGCGACACCGGCGTGCCCGTCGAGGTGCTGTCGAGCTCCTGGGGCGACATGCAGAAGAGCGTGTTCCTGCGCCTTCGCACCAAGCAGCCGCTCGACGTGTTCCAGGCGCAGGAGCGCTGGCTGCCCACCTTCGCCCAGATGCCCAACGTCGTCGACTTCAATGACGTCTTCGGCAAGGAGTTCCTGGAAAAGACCTTCCCGCCGGAGGTGCTGGTCACCGGCCAGGTGAAGGGCAAGCAGGTCGGCCTGCCGTGGAACGTTGGCTCGATCAGCCTGATCTCCAATACCCAGGTGCTCGAGAAGGCCGGCGTCACCGATGCGCCGAAGACCATCGCCGATTTCGTCGCCGACCTCGAAAAGGTCAAGGCGGCGGCGCCGCAGAGCACGCCCTACGCCATGATGACCAAGGGCGACGACCTGATCTCCAGCGACTTCCAGCTTTGGCTGTGGGCGCATGGCGGCAGCATCTTCGATGAGAACGACAAGCCGGTGGTCAACTCCGAGGCGACGGTGAAGACGCTGACCTTCATGAAGGATCTGGTCGATCGCGGCCTTGCCTCGCTGGACGTCGATCGCGGCGCCGCCCGCCGCATGTTCGGCCAGGGCGAGAGCGCCTTCTACTTCGACGCGCCGGTGGCCAAGGGCTTTGCCGAGGACTTCAGCGGCAAGGGCGAGGCCTTCGTCCAGTATATCCACCCGATCCTGACGCCGGTCGAAAAGGACGGCATGCAGTCGCGCTCGATGGAGTGGGGCCACCTCCTGGTCATGCTCGATACCGACGCCGCCAAGGTCGACGGCAAGCTCAGCGCCGACAGCCCGTCGGGCCGCTTCCTGAAGGGCCTGTCGATGAACGACGGCATCCAGCTCGAATACTTCCAGAAGCTCGGCGCCATCCCGGTCACGCTGTCGGCGCGGGCGAGCGACATCGTCACCTCCGACCGCTACACAGTCGAGTGGAACGCCTCGCTCGGCATGCCCAAGCTCAACGAACTGGCGGCGCTCAAGGACAGCGCCAGCTACGTCGGCGTGGTCAGCGAGGAAGTGCAGTCGGCCGTGCTCGGCAAGAAGGACGCCAAGCAGGCGGCCGCCGACATGCAGAGCCGTATAGAAAAACTGCTCAATTAAGGGGCCCGCAAGGCCTGACGCGGCGAGCCCCTGAGACCCTCCCTTCAAGGGCTCGCCAACCCTCTCGCCGATGCCGCGTGCCGCTGGCACACTGAACGTCATTGAAAATGGCGAGCCCTCCCGCTCGCCGGCAAGAGACCCGCAAGAGGCACTGACATGGACATGGCGGCGACTACCAGCCAAGGGCGGACGCACCGCAAGCCCGGCTACCTGAAGCGCGGAGACAGGCGGTTCGCCTATCTCATCCTGGCGCCGGCCATGGCCGCGTTCCTGGTCATGGTCGCCTGGCCGTTCGTCGACGCCATGACCATGTCCTTCTACAGCTACACGGTCTACGACCCCGAGCCGGTGTTCATCGGCCTCGACAATTTCAAGGCCATCCTGACCGACCCCTATGTGCTCGGCTCCTGGGTGACGACGGCGATCTTCGTGGCCGGCACGACGCTGCTCACCATGTTCCTCGGCCTTTCCTGGGCGCTTCTGATGTACCAGGACTTCAAGGGGCGGGCGGTGTTCCGCACCATGACGCTGCTGCCCTGGATCCTGCCGAGCACGGTCAGCGCCTTCATCTGGGCATGGATGCTCAATGGCCGCTACGGCATCGTCAACGTGTTGATGATGAACGTCGGCGCCATCGACTCGCCGGTTCAGTTCCTCTCCAACGACGTCGGCGCCATGGTCGCGGTCATCCTGACGCGCACCTGGATCTCGATCCCGCTGTTCATGTCCTTCTTCCTGGCCGGCTTGCAGGGCATGGATTTCCAGCAGATCGAGGCGGCGCGCATCGACGGCGCCGGCAACCTCCGCATCGTCCGCAGGCTGATCCTGCCGCACCTCAAGCCGGTGTTCCTGGTGACCGGCGCCCTCGGCATGATCGGCAACCTGCAGCAGTTCGACATCATCTTCGCGCTGACCGGCGGCGGGCCGGTGCGCGCGACGTCGGTGCTGTCGATCGAGGTCTACAAGCAGGCGTTCCAGAACTGGAGCCTCGGCATGGCCTCGGCCATCGGCGTGCTCTGGGTGTTCACGCTGATGCCGATCGTCATCTTTTATCTCCGCAGCCTGTTCCGGGAGGACTGAGCCATGTTCGAACTGCGCACATGGAAGGAAAAGCTCGGCTTCTTCGGTTTGCTGGCCGTGATCGCCTTCTTCCTGTTCTTCCCCGTCTACTGGGCCCTGTCGAGCGCCTTCAAGGCCAACGGCGAGCTCTACCGGATGGACCCGACCTTCATCCCGCACCAGCCCTATCTCGGCCATTTCATTTCGGCGCTCACCGAGGGGCCGCTGCTCCTGCAGCTCGGCAACAGCCTGCTCACCTCGACGGCGTCGGCCCTGCTCAACGCGGTGCTGGCGGCGCTGGCCGGCTACAGCTTCGCCAAGTTCGACTACCCGGCCAAGAAGCCGCTGATGCTCTTGATCCTGTCGGCGCAGATGTTCCCCTTCGGCGTGCTCTTGATCTCCATCTACCCGATGCTGCAATCGGTGGGGCTGCTCGACACGCGCATCGGCCTCACCGTCTCCTACATCGTCT
The DNA here is from genome assembly GCA_030603685.1 of Pleomorphomonas sp. Classification (GTDB taxonomy): domain Bacteria; phylum Pseudomonadota; class Alphaproteobacteria; order Rhizobiales; family Pleomorphomonadaceae; genus Pleomorphomonas. Next base: position 2,207 of record JAUVXG010000095.1, on the reverse strand, counting down.
TCGCGCTGCCGGTCAGCACCTACATGATGTACAGCTACTTCAAGCAGGTGCCGAACGAGCTGATCGAGGCGGCGCATGTCGACGGCGCCAGCAATTTCAAGATCTTTCGGCGCATCGTCATGCCGATCTCGCTGCCGGCCTTCATCACCGTGGCGCTCTACGCCTTCATGTGGTCGTGGAACGATCTGCTCTACTCGATGACGCTGATCACCTCCGACGACAAGCGCACCGTCGGCCCCGGATTGCTGCTGCGATACATCAACGAAAACAACGCCGACTGGGGTGGAGCGATGGCCGCGTCCTTCCTCGTCGCCGCACCGATCATCCTTGTCTTTTCCGTGCTCCAGAGGCAGTTCATTGGCGGCGTGACCTCTGGCGCGGTGAAATGATGAAATCCGAGACATCCCAACCCAACCAGTCCCTGATCGACGGCATCCGCTGCTTTCAGGAACTGACGACCAGCGACCATCCGCTCGGCACCAAGGAGCTGTCCGAGCGGCTGGGGATCAACATGATCAAGGTCAACCGGCTTCTCCGAACGCTGAAGTCGATCGGCATGGCCGAGCAGAACCAGCAGAAGAAGTACCGGCCGGGGCCGGTGGTGCACGTGCTGGCGGCGCAGAGCTTCCATTCGTCGGCGCTGTTCCGGGCGGCCACCCACGTGGCGATCCGCCACCCCTACGACGACCGGACGCTCGCCATCGGCATCCTGTGGAAGGACGCGGTGGTCTATATGTACCACGCGCTCGCCCACCAGAACCCGGCCGAGGGCCTGGGCGGCTACCATCTCTACCACGCCTCGCAGTCGTCGATCGGCAAGGCGCTTCTGGCCGAGATGGGCGACGAGGACCTGGCCCTGTGCGTCGCCGGCTGGTCGCCGGAAGACCGGATGGGGCTGGCCGAGATGCTGCCGACGATCCGCCGGCAGGGCTACGCCAGCCAGCGCGACAAGGCCGGCAAGATCAACAACATAGCCGCCACCTTCCAGGTGGGCGGCGCCCGGGCCGGCATCGCCTTTACCGACATGGTGATCGAGGACGGGGAGGTCGAGCGCCGTGTCGCCGAACTCCGCGGCCTGATCGGCGAGATCGAAAGCTACGGCTGAACAAAAAGAAGCGGAGAGCAGCAATGGCCGATGTGAAACTTGAGCGCGTGGTGAAGCGCTTCGGACAGATGGAAACGATCCACGGTGTCGACCTCGACATCGAGAGCGGTTCCTTCGTGGTGTTCGTCGGCCCGTCCGGTTGCGGCAAGTCGACGCTGCTCAGAATGATCGCCGGCCTCGAGGAAGTGACCGAGGGCGACGTCTACATCGACGGCGCCTGCGTGACAGAGGCCAAGGCCAGCGCGCGCGGCATCGGCATGGTGTTCCAGTCCTACGCGCTCTATCCGCACATGAGCGTGCGCGAGAACATGAGCTTCGGGCTGGAAGTGGCCGGCGAGCCGAAGGACGTGATCGAGAAGCGTGTCGCCGAGGCGGCGGAGATCCTGAAACTCGGCGACCTGCTCGATCGCAAGCCGCGCCAGTTGTCCGGCGGCCAGCGCCAGCGCGTCGCCATCGGCCGCACCATCGTCCGCCAGCCCAAGGTGTTCCTGTTCGACGAGCCGCTTTCCAACCTCGACGCCGAGCTGCGCGTGCAGATGCGCATCGAGATCACCCGCCTGCACGAGCGCCTCGGCAACACCATGATCTATGTGACCCACGACCATGTCGAAGCGATGACCATGGCCGACAAGATCGTCGTCTTGCGCGAGGGGCGGGTGGAGCAGGTGGGTACGCCGCTCACCCTCTACCATCACCCCGAAAACCGCTTCGTCGCCGGCTTCATCGGCTCGCCGAAGATGAACTTCCTGCCGGTGACGGTGAAGACCGCATCCACCGACGCCATCACCGTCGATCTCGCCGGCCAGGAGGTCGCGCTCGACGCCGACGGCGCGGCGCTGAAGGCCGGGCAGAAACTGGAACTCGGCATCCGTCCCGAGCATCTGATGGTCGGTACCGGCGGCGACGTCGCCCTGTCGCTCCACTGCGACGTCGTCGAGGAGCTTGGCGGCACCACCTACGTCTATGGCGACCTCGCCGGGCAGCAGGTGATCGTCGAGAGCGACGGCGAAACGACGATCGAAAAGGGCAAGGCGAGCGCCTTCAGCTTCCAGAAGGCCCGCGCGCATCTGTTCGACGAGGCCGGCAAGGCGGTTGCCATGAG
>JAUVXG010000213.1 GCA_030603685.1 Pleomorphomonas sp. | reverse complement strand
AGACCGTCTAAATGGTTGATTTCAAAGGCTCGGCCTTATCCCCTTATTAAGTGTTGGCGGGCTTCATGGCGGTACGTATTTCACCGGAGCCCACCCCAAATGTCACTCAGGAATCTGTCGCTGCTCTCGAAGGTTGTACTGGTCGCCAGCACCATCGGCCTCGTCGCCATCACGGGCGCTGCCTACTTCGGATGGCAGACCAGCGCAGTAAGCAGCAGCTATGAAAACTTGCTGAAAAACAACGCCCAGGCTCCGTTCCTGATGGCGCGCGCCAATCGCAACCTGTCCGATGTCGTGGCTTCGCTGTTCAAGAATGCCGCGGCCACGACGGAAGAGGACAACGCGGAGGCCACGGCCGCGCGTGACAAGGCCTTTGCCGAGGCGCAAGCCAATTTCGCCAGGGTGGCCGAGCGCCTCCCCGCCCAGGCGAGCGAGATCAACAGCTTTGCCGACCAGGCCAAGACAGTGCTTGCCGGCGTCTGCTCGGAAGTGGTGAGAATGTCGGCCAGCACCGATGTCGCTCAGAATGCCAAGGCCCTCGAGCTCCTCATCAGCGACTGTCAGCCGGCCATCAACGCTATCCAGGAAGCCACGGTGGTCTTCAATGAGCAGGTTCTGAAGACCGTCGGACTGCGGATCGACGACAATCGCGCAACGGTGACGCAAACGGTCTGGGTTGCCATCGCCGGCATTCTTCTGGCGACCCTCGCGATCGGCGGCGTCGCCATCGTCGGCATGCGTCGGTCCGTCACGCAGCCGCTGTCGGTCCTGCTCCAGCAGATGCGAGCCATGCAGGACGGAGACTATGGCGTGATGATCGCCAACCGGGACCGCAAGGAAGAGATCGGGCGGATCGCCAGCAGCCTGGAAGAGTTCCGCTCGGCGCTCAAGCAGGCTGAGGAGGTTCGCCAGGCAGCCGAGGCGGTCAAGGCAGCCGAGGCGGCGGAACTCAAGCGCCGCTCCGATCTGACCAACGAGTTCGCCGCTCGCATGGAACAGCTCTCCGAATCCTTCGCCGGGTCCTCGACCGAGGTCGCCGATGCCGCCAGGAACCTCTCGGCCACCGCCGAGGAAACCGCCCGGCAGGCCCAGTCTGTCGCCGGCGCCTCTGAAGAAGCGTCGACCAATGTCCAGACGGTCGCCGCCGGCACCGAGGAGCTTTCCGCGTCGGTCGGCGAAATCTCGCAGCAAGTGTCCAACTCGTCGAAGATCGCCAAGGAAGCGGCGGCCGAAGCGGCCACCTCCAGCAAGAACGTCCAGTCGCTGTCGGTCTCGGCCCAGCAGATCGGCACGGTGGTCGAACTGATCAGCAACATCGCCGCCCAGACCAATCTTCTGGCGCTGAACGCCACCATCGAGGCAGCGCGGGCCGGTGAGGCCGGCAAGGGTTTCGCGGTCGTTGCCGCCGAGGTCAAGCAGCTCGCCGACCAGACCGCCAAGGCCACCAGCGAGATCAACAACAAGATCACCGAGATCCAGTCTGCCACCGGCGTCGCCGTCGAGTCGATCTCGAGGATCGTCAAGACCATCGACACCATCCAGCACGCTTCCGAGGCGATTGCCGGCGCCGTCGAGCAGCAGGGCGCGGCGACCAGCGAGATCGCCCAGAACACCCAGCGTGCCGCGCAGGGTACGGCGGCCGTCAACCAGAACATCTCCGGCGTCGGCACCGCCGCCGAGATGACCGGCGCCGCCGCCACGCAACTGATGGGGCTGTCGGATGCCATGAACGGCAATTCGGCGACGCTGCGCCGCGAGGTCGAGGCCTTCATCAGCAACCTGAAGGCCGCCTGAGCCTCCTCGACGCGCAAAGCCTCCCGGGGTAACCGGAATGATCGCCCCTCGCGCCAATGGCGCGGGGGGCTTTTCGTTGCCGACATGGCCTGCCTCTCCTGGCAACCCTGGAAACCGCAACTTTTGCCGTCCATATCCGTTAAGGTTGCATGCCCCGCGACGGGGACGCGTCACGGACCCAGATCGGAACCTTGGAATGGACAGTACGATGTCACGAACCGAAGCGGCGGCGGCTCCTCACAAGCAGACGACCGACGAAGTTCTCAGCTCGCTCGAAACCGACGCGCGAACCGGCCTGTCCCAGACTGAGGCCCAGAAACGACACTCTGAGGTCGGCCCCAACGCGCTGACCTCGGAAAGCCCGCCACCGGCCTGGAAGAAGTTCCTGGCGCAGTTTGCCAACGTCCTGGTCGTCCTGCTGCTCGTGGCCGCACTGGTTTCCGCCGGACTCTGGTTTGTCGAGCGCGACTCCGGCTTGCCTTTCGAGGCCATGGCGATCTTTGCCATCGTCATTCTCAACGCGATCATGGGGTACATCCAGGAGGCCCGCGCCGAGCAGGCCGTCGCCGCCCTGCAGCAGATGTCGGCCGCCCATGCCAATGTCCTGCGCGATGGCACGCGGCAGAGCGTGCTGGCCACCGAGATCGTCCCCGGCGACATCGTCCTCATCGAGGAAGGCGACACCGTGCCGGCCGATGCACGCCTGATCGAAGCCGTCTCGCTGCAGATGGCGGAAGCCCCGCTCACCGGCGAAAGCCTGCCGGTGGCCAAGGCCGTCGCGCCGATAGCCTCGGATGTGCCGCTCGGCGACCGCTCCAACATGATCTTCTCGGGCACGGCGGCAACCTACGGCCGCGGCCGCGCCGTGGTGGTGGCGACCGGCATGCGCACGGAAATCGGTCGCATCGCCGGCATGCTGGAAGGTGCGCCGGAGGAAACCACGCCGCTGCAGCGGGAACTCGACAAAGTCGGCCGGCTCCTCGGCGCCGTCGTCGTGGTGATCGCCGTGGTCATGATCACCACCATCCTGCTGGTCGAGGACGTGCACGGCCTCTCGGCGATCTTCGACGTGCTGATCCTCGGCGTGGCGCTAGCGGTGGCGGCCATTCCCGAGGGCCTGCCGGCCATCGTCACGGCGGTTCTCTCCATCGGCGTCCAGCGGATGGCGCAGCGCAACGCCATCGTCCGCCACCTGGCCGCCGTCGAGACGCTGGGTTCGGCCAACGTCGTCGCCTCGGACAAGACCGGCACCCTCACTCGAAACGAGATGACGGTGCGCGTGATCGCCACCGCCAGCGGACGGACGACCTTCTCCGGCACCGGTTATGCCCCCGAAGGGGAGTTCGGCGGCGAGGACGACGCCCCCGAGGGCGACCGTCTCGCCGAAACCTTGCGCGCCCTCACGGTCGCCGACCGCGCCAATAACGCCGTGCTGGCGGAGAAGGACGGCCGTTGGTCGATCCAGGGCGACCCCACCGAAGGCGCGCTGATCGTCGCCGCCCGCAAGGCCGGACTGGAGCAGGAAACGCTCAACAGCCGCTTCGACCGCATTGGGGAGGTGCCCTTCTCATCCGAACGCAAGCTGATGAGCACGGTCCACACCGACAGCGACAAGCCGGGGCACGTCCGAATCCTCACCAAGGGCGCCCCGGACGTCCTGCTCGAACGCTGCACCCACGAGCTGGTGGGCGAAGAGGCACGGCCGCTGTCCGACGCCCGCCGCGACGAGATCGCCGCCCTCAACGACAGCCTGGCCGGAGAAGCGCTCAGAACGCTCGGCCTTGCCTTCCGGACGCTTGCCCAGGACGACGCGCCGACGGAGGCCTTCGACGACGACGTCGAGCGCGACCTCGTCTTTCTCGGCCTTGTCGGCATGATCGACCCACCCCGCGAGGAAGCCAGGACCGCCATCGCCAAGGCCAAGGCGGCCGGCATCCGCCCCATCATGATCACCGGCGACCACCCCGCCACCGCCTCCGTCATCGCCGCCGAGCTCGGCCTGTCCGATGGCCGCGCCGTCACGGGCGCCGAACTGGAGGAGATGACCGAGGGTGCGCTCGACGAGACCGTGCGGGACGTGTCGGTGTTCGCGCGCGTCAGTCCCGAGCACAAGCTGCGCATCGTCAGGGCGCTTCAACGCCATCGCAAGACGGTTGCCATGACCGGCGACGGCGTCAACGACGCCCCTGCCCTCAAATCCGCCGACATCGGCATCGCCATGGGCATCACGGGCACCGACGTCTCCAAGCAATCGGCCGACATCGTGCTCGCCGACGACAACTTCGCCTCCATCGTCGCCGCGGTCGAGGAAGGGCGGGCCATCTACGCCAACATCCGCAAGTTCCTGCGCTATCTCCTGTCGTCGAACATCGGCGAGGTCATGACGATGTTCTTCGGCGTGCTGCTGGCCGAGGCCATCGGCCTGACGGCGGCGGGCGGCGGCGGCTTCGTGCTGCCGCTCCTCGCCACGCAGATTCTCTGGATCAACCTCGTCACCGACGGAGCGCCGGCGCTGGCGCTCGGCGTCGACCCGGCGGATGACCGCGTCATGCGGCAGCCGCCGCGCCCACGCGGAGAACGCGTCATAACGCCGACCATGTGGGGCGGCATCCTGTTCGTCGGTCTGGTGATGGCCGCCGGCACGCTCGCGGTGCTCGACGCCTCGCTGCCCGGCGGTCTCATCGAAGGCAGCGGCACCATCGGCTACGCCCAGACCATGGCCTTCACGACGCTGACACTGTTCCAGCTGTTCAACGTCTTCAACGCCCGCTCCGATCATGCGAGTGCCTTCCGGCATATGTTCGCCAACCGCTGGCTTTGGGCGGCCGTGGGGCTCTCCCTCGCCCTGCATGCCGCCGTCATCTACACGCCCTTCCTCCAGCGGGCCTTCTCGACAACCGACCTTGGCGCCAACGACTGGCTGCTCTGCGCCGCCGTGGCGAGCTCGGTGCTGTGGCTGCGCGAGGCGAGCAAGCTGATCGGGCGCTTCTGGCCGGGAAGCACCTAAAGGCTAAATGGAAAGCGTTCGTCTTCCTCGTGATAAATGGCGATGGACGACAACCGAAGGCACGCAGGCCGGAAGCGACGCATGGCACTCTTCTACTGGAACACGCATCTGGAGACCGGAAACGATCAGATCGACGGCCAGCACAAGCGGCTGTTCGAGCTGACCAACGACATCGCCGATGCGGTCTCGGGCCAGGGGTCCCTGCCGGAAGTGCCGACCTTGCTGGCCGAACTGATAGACTATGCCAACACGCACTTCTGCGACGAAGAGAAGCTGATGTGCCGATCGTCGTTGAGCGCTGCGAAGAAACAGCAACACGTCTGCGCGCACCGGGCGTTCCACACACGGGTTCGGGCACTCGCCGCCAAGTCCGATCTGGAGCAGGCCGAAGCGGTCAACGAGATCCTCAATTTCCTAGTCAACTGGCTGGTCACGCACATCCTCAAGCTTGACCATCGGATGGTTCATGCGCTGCCGGAACGGATCGAAGAAGGCGGCGGGACTTCGCTGTCGGTCCAGGAGATCCTGATCGCAGCGCTCAACGAATCCGAGCGTCGCTTCCGGCAGTTGGCCGAGCAGGCGCCGACAATGCTGTGGTTCGCCGGCGCTTCCGGCGCGCGCGAGTTCGTCAATCGGGAATGGTCAGAGTTCATGGGCCTTGCCGAAGCCGACATGAAGGCCACGGACTGGAGCCTGTTCCTGCATCCCGATGACCGGGAACGCTACCGGACCTTTCTGGACGAACGGCTGCGCAAGCACGATGCAGGCACGATCGAGTACCGGATCCGCGCCAAGGGCGGACACCTGAAATGGGTTCTCGAAAAGGTCATGCCGCGGCTCGACGAGGACAGGTTCGTCGGCCTCATCGGCGCCGACACCGACATTACCGCCATGAAAGAGACGACCACGACGCTGGAACAGCTTGTCGCTCAGAGGACCAGAGAGCTCGAGCGGCTGGTCAACTCCGACCCGCTGACCGGCCTGTTGAACAGACGGGCCTTCGACGAGCGGCTCGACCTGGAAATCCAGCGCGCCCAGCGATACGACCGCCCCCTCTCGCTTCTGTTCATCGACATCGACCATTTCAAAGAGGTCAACGACCGCTACGGGCACGTCGTCGGCGACGAAGTGCTGCGAGCCGTGGCGGCCGTCCTGAAGAACGGGCTGAGGGCGACGGACGCCGCCTGTCGCTATGGCGGCGAGGAATTCGCCGTCATCCTCGTCGAGACCGACAGGCTTGAAGCCCTGTCGATTGCCGAGCGAATTCGCATCGCCGCCGAGAACAACCGGATCGACCAACTCGACAAGAGCACCACGATCAGCGTCGGCGTGTCGGTTCTCTCGTCCGACGACATGGCCGTTGATCTCATCCAGCGGGCCGACGATTCCATGTATGTCGCCAAGAAGAACGGCCGGAACCGGAGCCACATGCAATGATGACGGCATTCAGCAAGCGGACCATCGGCTGCCCTGCCTCCGATTGACGAAGGCTTGGAACAACTTCGCCGCGGAACGGTTCTGGTCGAGCTCTGTCGGCGTCGCGTCGGCACGGGTCATCGTCCCTTGCACTCCGGAGACCGCCATGCACGCCGAAGCCATGATCCGCACACATCCTGCCATGACCGGCCCGGTCAACGCCGACCTGCTACGCGCCATCGAGGAATGCCTCGACTGCGCCCAGACCTGCACCTCCTGCGCCGATGCCTGCCTCGGCGAAGCACAAGTCGCCGACCTGCGCCAGTGCATTCGCCTCAATCTCGATTGCGCCGACATCTGCGCCGCGACGGCGGCCATCGCTTCGCGCTACACCGGCTCGAACGACGACGTCTTGAAGGCGGTCCTGCTTGCCTGTCGCGACGCCTGCCAAGCCTGTCGAGCCGAATGCGAGCGTCACGCCTCGATGCACGAACACTGCCGCGTTTGCGCGGAAGCCTGCCAACAGTGCGAGGACGCCTGTGTGGACGCTGCCGGTGGCATTGGCCTGTCACGGCAATGACCGGAGACGCGCCCAGCAGCCTGTCGCCCGCGCCGAGGCGGTCTCTTCAGGCTTTCAAACTGCAAGGGGAAAAGTGGTGGGCGCGTACGGGATCGAACCGTAGACCCGCTGATTAAGAGTCAGCTGCTCTACCAACTGAGCTACGCGCCCACTTTTCTCGCCGGACGTTGGTGTCGTCCGGAAGCGATGGCGGGCTTATAACCATGGCAGAGATCGGGCGCAAGCTCTTTTCGATCTGTTAGGCGAAAAAAATGAAAATCCTTTGATTTCAGATTATTAGACGAGATCACTCTCCACAGGGGGCTCTCGCGAGCGAGACACTGCACGGTCGCACGAAAAATCACGAACCTCCGCCAGAGGCGGAGGTTTGGGACGCTGCGCTTGGGCCACTAGAAGTGGCTTTGTTACATCAGGGGTTCAGCTTGAATAGATCGTTGTGATCTGATGCCTTATCGGCTTTCT
>JAUVXG010000145.1 GCA_030603685.1 Pleomorphomonas sp. | reverse complement strand
GTCATTTTCGACGCGCGTCCGCGCAAGAGCGTCGAGGAGGGCTTCTTTGCCAGCGTCGACGCGGCCTTCATGGGCGATGTGGCACTCGGTCGCCTGCGCAGCACAGCGCAGGACTTTGATCGCTCACGCTACAAGATCGCCCGTGACGGCATGGACGGCTATCTGCTGCAGTTCTACCTCAGCGGACGAAGCGCCTCGCGCGGCGGGAGCAACTCGGAGGTGGCGGGGGAGGGCGACCTCTACGTCATCGACATGGCCCAGCCCCTTTCGACCACCACAACCGATCACGATCAGATCAGCTTCGTGGTGCCACGGCGGTTGATGACGACGCGGCTCGAGTCCGCCGACACTGCTCACATGAAGGTCGTTCCGGCGGGGCTGCCGTTGGCCGCGTTATTCCGTGAGACCCTGAAGAGTTTCTACGGCCAGCTCGACAGGATGTCGCTTCGCGAAGCGGAGATCGCAATTCCCCCGCTCCTCGACCTTGCCGCCGCTGCCATCAACGGTCATGCGGACGAGCGCAACGTCGCCGGGGTCAATCTGGCGTGCTTTGTCGGTCTGCGGCGTCACGTCGAAGACAACCTTCTCGACCCCGATCTCACGCTCGACAGCTTGCTCGCGACATTCGGACTGTCTCGACGGAAGGCCTACCGACTGTTCGAACCGGTCGGTGGCTTCGCCACCTACGTCAACCGGCGCCGCCTTCAGCGCGCTCTGCAGGCTCTGCGCTCACCCGACTGGCGGCATGTGTCGATTTCCGAGGTCGGTAACGCCCACGGCTTTACGAATGCGGAGAACTTCAGCCGCGCTTTCCGCCGCGAGTACGGTTTGTCGCCTCGCGAGGTGCGGCAGCTTGCCGCCTCGGGCAGGAGTTTGCCGGACGCCGCCGGGAGGCTGGCGGAAATGGGCTGGGCCCAGTGGATCGAAAGCATCGGGCGATAGAACCAAACCGCAGATCGTTCCGGAGGCAACGTACCGTCTTTGCGCCCGAGAAGAGGTGTCACGAAATGCGGGATGGCTGGCACACCACGACCATTTCCGGGACGCTACGTATTGGACTGTAGAAATCGGTCGGCCCGCATGCGATGGAGCTTTGGTCCCGAGATGATCGGGTCCATCGAGGCGGTTGATCACTGGCGGTCCCCTGCAAAAGCCATTTTTAAAGCAGTTTTTTGTTTTTTCTTGCCGACCCTGATCAACCTCAATTCCATATCCGGGACGTCCGGTGCAACCGCCTCGATCTCCTGTTCCCGAGACTGATACGCGGCGTCTGAGCGGGTGACCATCCCGTCGAAGACAGTGGCGTGGGTATACGCTTCATCGAGCATCAGCGCCACGATTACGGCAAGCGGGAGCCGAGTGATGCTCTCTGCCTGAAGTCAGGTCTCCACCGCCTCCCTGCCGTCCGCATCATGGCCACCGCCGCCGGGGCACACCACCTATCGTCTGAAAAGCCCTTCGAAGGGGCTTGGGCTGCCGAATTTGTTAGGCGACTAGCGTATAGAGTCGCCGGCCAGAAGCTCCAGCGGAAGCCAGTTCGATGACGATCCTGAACTTTGCGATCCAACTTTTGAGCGGCGCAATGATTCTGCTGTTTGCCGTACGCTTCATGCGGATCGGCATCGAGCGTCTGTGGGGTGGCCGCATCAGGTCGAGCCTCGGCGAGGGAGCGTCGACTGTCCGCAATGTGATGACCGGCGCTGGTCTTGGCTTCGTCATGCAGGGCAGTATCGCCGTGGTGTTGATCGTGGCGGGGCTTGCCGGCACCGGGTCGGTACCGGTCGGCGTGGCGGCAAGCGTGGCTCTCGGTGCCGACATGGGCTCGGCATTGGCCGTCCAGTTTCTGCAACTGCCGGTCTCCGCGGTTGGGCCCCTCTGCGTTCTTGTCGGAGGATCCCTTTACTTGCGTGCGACGGAGCCGCGTCTTCGCAATTACGGCCGGACCATCCTCGGTCTGGGGCTGATCTTTCTGTCTCTCGCGATCATCAGGCAGAGCGTAGCCCCACTTGCCAACCTGCCGGGCGCCGCTGCCGTCGTCGGTTACCTGAACAGCGACCCGGTAACGGCCTTGCTGGTCGGTGGCGCGCTGACGCTCCTCATGCACTCCAGTATCGCGGCGCTGCTGGCCACCATGGCTTTCTCCCTGCACGCGCCCCTTGGCGTCAGCGCCGGCCTCGGGATCGTACTGGGCGCCAACCTTGGCAGCGCACTCCTGCCGTTATGGCTGCTGAAGAACGAGAACGCTCGCAGCAAGGCGGTCGCGGGAGCGGTGGCCGGAGTGCGATTTGCCTTCGTCCTGTCGTGTCTTCTCATGCTTGTCGGCGCACATTTCGGCGGCCTGACGGGACGCGTTCGCTTTGGCACCGGCGAAGTGATGCTTGTCGGGCATCTCGCCTTCAACGCCATGTTGCTGCTATCCGCCCCGTTTTGCATGCGTCTGGCGCGTTTCATCGATGGGCGCTTTGGCGCCGACAATGCGCCGTTCACCGTCAGCCTGCCCAAGGGGGTGGTCGACGACGCGGGCCTTGCCTTCCCGATGATCAAGCGTCAGCTCGCCAGCATGCTGGAAATCGCCGCCCTGATGCTCGACGACGCCACGGCGCCCATGCCTGATCCGGAGCGGATGGCGAGCTTGGAAAAGCGCATGAATGCCACCTTGGCCAGCATTCGCGAGATCTACGCCAAGCTGCCGGCTGTGAACGATGCAGAGCTGGCGGACATCCGGCCCATCGTCGATTTTGCGATCCGTCTGGAACGCTGTGGAGACATCTTTGCCGGCAAGTTCATCGCCCTCCGGATGGAGCAGATCAAGGGCGAGTACCAGTTCTCCGAAGAGGGAAAAGTCGAGATCGACGGCATGGTGCAAGCCGTCCACCAGGCGATCATTCTTGCCGAGGAAACGGCGTGGACCGGCGACATTTCGACGGCGCGGCGATTGGTGAGCCACAAGCAGGCCGTGACCGAAATGGAAAGCCATAGCCGGGCCGCCCATCTCGCCCGTCTTCGCCAGGGCGATCATCTCAGCCTCGGTTCGAGCAATCAGCACCTGGAAATGATCGCGGCGCTCAAGGAGATAAACTCCAAGTTCGCCACCATTGCCTACGCCACCCTCGACAGGCACGGAGATCTCAGGGAGTCTCGCATCAGGCCAAGCCGTGCGGATCAGTCCGCCGGTCCCGATGACGTTCCTGACGATCCGGAACGTCCCCGGCACGGGTCATAGCCACCGCTTCCAGCGGAAGAGGCCATAGGTGCCGGCCGCCGACAGGATCATGGCGGCGATGCCCCAGAGATATCCGAACGACCATTCGAGTTCGGGCATGTAGCGGAAGTTCATGCCGTAGAAACTGGCGACCAGCGTCGGCGGCATGAAGATTACGGCCAAAACCGAGAAGATCTTGATGGTGTCGTTCTGCTGGATCGAGATGAGGCCCAGCGTTGCATCGAGCAGGAAGGTGATCCGCTCTTCCTGGCCCCGGCAATGATCGGCCAGCGCCGTCACGTCGCTCTTCATCGGCTTCAGTCGGGCAACGTCTTCCTTGGAATAGCGCGGTCCTTCCATCTTGGCCGTGAGGAACAGCAGGAGACGGGAGAGGGAGATGAGGCTCTCCTGAAAGTGGCCGAGACGCAGGCCTTCGCGACCGATGCGTCGCAACGAACTCTTGTAGCGATCGCCCGACGGTGAGGTCCGCGAGTCGTCCTCGAACACCCGGCGGGCGATGGTCTCGATACGGGCGCCGGATTGCTCGATGACGTCGGCCAGCCGATCGATGGCAGCCTCCAGGATGGTCAGCAGAGCGCCGTGCGGCGTCGTCACGTTGGCTCCCGCCGTCGTCACGTTCTTGATGGCGAGGGGAATGGTGCCGGGCTCGTCGTAGCGCACCGTGACGAGATGCTTGTCGGTCAGCACGAAGGTGACGACGGTAATGCCCGGGTCGTTGCTGCCGGCGCGACAGGGCAGGGCGGCAGTGAGATAGAGGACGTCATTAGCGACCGACAGCCGGCTGGACGGTTCGATCTCTTCCATCTCGGCGCGGGTGGGAAGCTCGGCGCCGATGAACTGCTCGACGGCCAGTTCCTCGGCACGCGTCGGCGTCATCAGGTCGATCCAAAGCGTCTGCTGATCTGGCACCAGGGTGCCGCAATTGGGGGCGTATTCGAGCTTGTCGCCGACGGGATGAAACGCATTGAGCATGGGCGACGTCCAGAACTCTGGCCTTCGCGAGGCCGGTTCGCTTGGCGATGGGCAAAATCTCCGGATGCGGCGACTCTTCCCAAAAGAAGGAGGCGTTGCCGTCTGCCGTTTCTCTATACGCGGGCGTGCCGCCGGTCGAGTCTTTCCCGTTGGACATTGCACCGCCAAGGCGATCTGGTAAGTGTTTCATCGGATAGGTCCCTGGGGGGAGAGCATGGCGGGGGGCGACTGGCGGCCAACGCAGGCGAGTCTGACGCGCAGTTTGATGCGTGTGCTGCTCGTCTATGCGCTTCTGGTGCAGGCGCTGGTTCCGCTGTCCGTTGCCCGTTCCGAAGCGTACGAAGGTGTCGGCGGCAGTGCGCTCCTCCTTTGCTCGATGACCGGCGGGGCCGACAATGCCGCGCAGCCCGCCGAAAAACCCGCAAGAATAGCGCACGACTGTCTGTCCTGCTGCTTCGGGACCGTGACGGCCGCGTTGGCGCCCCCGGCTGGGCTCGCCGAGCCGGCGGGATTCCATCTGCCGGTCAAGCTGGTCGCGCCCAGGGTCATCGTGCGGCGACTGGAGGCCGGCGGGCCGCCTCCGCAACGGGGCCCTCCGGGGCTCGTTTGACAAGTTTGTTGCTCGCCAAAGATCGACGCCCTTTCTCGTGCGACGGATCGACCTGCTGATGGGCGCTCCGCGCCTCGCAAAAGTGGCCGTAACTCCCTCATAGACGAGGTTTCCAATGCCCCAGTTCGCTACCCCTCCGTTCCGCGCTGCACTGCTCGCGGGCCTTTTCGCGATCCTGCCCGCCGCTTCCACGCTGGTCATCGCGCCGGCTGACGCCCACGAGTTCAAGTCCGGCTCGCTCACTCTCGACCATCCCTGGACGCGCGCCACGCCGAATGGGGCGGAAATGGCAGGTGGCTTCGTGACCGTGGTCAACGCAGGCGAGCACGCCGACAAGCTCGTTGGTGGCAGCTTCGAGCTCTCCGAGCGCACCGAAGTGCATGAAATGAAGATGGAAGGCGATGTGATGAAAATGCGTCAACTCGACGGGGGGCTGGACATCCCGGCCGGCGCCACCGTCGAGCTGAAGCCCGGTTCCTACCACCTCATGTTCATGAAGCTGACGGCCCCACTTGAGGCCGGCACCCAGGTCAAGGGAACGCTGCTTTTCGAGAAGGCCGGTGAGATCCCGGTGGAGTTCGCCGTCGAAGCCATCAGCGCCAAGGCGAAGGATCACAAGGCGGGCGGGCACGATGCCATGCCGATGGATGGCGCGGGAATGAAGCACGGCGGATAACCCGCACTCCGCTGTCGCCACAAACGTCTACGGCCGGGGACATGGCCCCGGCCGTAGACGAGTTCAGTCCCTGCTTTCAAGGCACAAGCCCTACCTCGCGCGCAGAACCTATAAGGTCCTCGCGATCGCCGTTGAAAGCAAATCTGAAAGGGGTTGGTTCGCCGCCGGGCCGACCGCATATGCGGCAGCCCTGGAAGGCAGATCCATCAGTCCTCGTACGAGAACATGGGGGCGGTCTGCTGGACCGTCGTGTAGTCTTTCTGCTGCACCTGACGACGCATGGCGCGCGCGGCAGCGTTCACCGCCGGAATGCCGATCTCATGATACTGGGCATCGAGCTCCAGCTCGCTGCCTTGTTGGATCTGGCCCTTGTTCACAGCATCAGCTTGTTTGACCATCTGGGTACCGTCCTACCCCGTTGCCGGGTACGTGGTTTGTCTTATGTATTCATTCTGGAACAACGTGGTTAAATCACGTCTTCCACGTTCATATATTAATCCTGCGAATGAGGCCGAACAAGGGCAGGCAGCATTCATGCGGTTCGGATTTCTTCCTAGGCTGAATTAGATTTTTGAGTCCGTGACCAAAATGCGACATTTGCTTTGCCGATAGCAGAGGTCAAAAGCTGATCAAGTATTGAAAGCGATGCAAAATGAATATGCGGGCCAAGAAAAACTTAACGTCTCGTTAAGCAGAATTTGAGCAGACGGCCGGATTGGCTGCCGCTCAGGGCGGCATTGCATGACAAGGCGAAGCCTTTATCGAGCGATGGTGGAGCTTGGCACCCAACCAGTCGCGCATGAGTTCGCCGTGCATGGCTCCAAACACTGATCCTCGCCAACAGGCACGGACCATTGAACTCGGGCATCTTGGCGATTACGCGGCGCCCGAGATGTTGCTTGCCCGGCTTAATGCCCCATCAGCGCCGAGATATGGGCGGCGGCCGACAGGCCGAGAGCGTCGATGTCATATCCTCCCTCAAGAAGGGAGACGACACGCCCGCCACAGATGCGATCGGCGACGTCCATCAGGGAGCGGGTCAGGGTAGCATAGTCGCCTTCGACGAGATTGAGATCGCCGAGGGGGTCGCGATAGTGGGCATCGAAGCCCGCCGAAAGCACCAGGAAATCGGGCCGAAAGGCGGCAACTGCCGGCAAGACGGCATCGGTCATTGCAGCAAGAACGTCAGCACCGTTGGCACCGGCACCGAGCGGTATGTTGAGGATGTTGTCGGCGACGCCGGTTTCCGATGTCTCGCCGGTACCGGGGAACAGGTGGGCCTGGTGGATGGAGGCGTAGAACACCGATTCGTCGGCGTAAAAGATGTTCTGCGTGCCGTTGCCGTGATGGACGTCGAAATCGACGATGGCCACACGCTCCGCCCCATGCGCCGCCTGGGCATGGCGGGCGGCAATGGCGGCGTGATTGAAGAAGCAGAAACCCATGGCCTGCCGGGCGCTGGCATGATGTCCTGGGGGACGGGCGGCGGAGAAGGCGTTGTCGACAAGGCCCGCCATCACCTCGTCGACGGCGAGACATGCGGCGCCCGCTGCGAGCCGCGCCGCTTCGTAGGTCCCGTTCGACAGGATGGTGTCGCTGCTGATCGACATCAGCCCGTCGTGCGGCGCCTGGATGCGGATGTGGTCGACATAGGCGGCCGGATGGACGCGCTGGATCTCGGCGTCGGTGACGGGACGCGCCATGTCGCGGATCAGGTTCTGGAACGCCTCGCCTTCAAGTTGTCGCTCGATGGCGATGATGCGACCCGGCTGTTCGGGGTGGTTCTCCGGGGCGAGATGGTCGCGATAGCGCGGGTGGCTCAGGAAAAGTGTCCGCATGCGCCCCTCTCCGCATGACGCCACGCGGCGTCCGTGAAAATCCTGAGACAGAGGATGCCGCTACAACCGAGCCGTCAAGTAGCAGGAAGGTTTAGCGCGGAGCCGCCGCCCGCGTCAGCCGGTCCCGGATCGCCTCGCCCAACCCATGCGTGGGGATCGGTGCCACCGCGATTCCGGCAACATCGTCGCCGTCGGCCCGGCGCAGCATGTCGAACAGATTGGCGGCCGCCTCGCGCAGGCTGCCCGCCGGACTGAGATTGAAGACGCGCTTTGCCTCGGTGGCGCCTCGGATCGATGCTCCGCCGAAAGCGAGCAGGGCTTCGTTGGGCTCGACGCGGCGGGCGTCGAGCCGGACGCGGGCGCGGGGCGCATAATGGGAGGCCAGCATTCCCGGTGCCACGGGCGCAGTGGACGGGTCGCCTTCCGACCGGACGACGGCGACGCCGGCCGCCGCCTCGATGTCCTCGCGGGCGAGGCCGCCCGGCCGCAGAAGATAGGGAGTGTCGTCGCGGACCTGCAAAATGGTCGATTCGAGGCCGACCTCGGTGCGGCCGCCGTCTAGGATCAGCGGTACGCGGCGGGAGAGGTCCCCGTAGACGTGGGCGGCGGAGGTGGGGCTGACATGGCCCGAAGTGTTGGCGCTGGGCGCGACGATCGGTACGCCGGCGGCGCGGATCAGATCGAGTGCCACCTTGTGCGCCGGCATTCGTACGGCGAGCGTGTCGAGCCCGGCGGTGGCCAGCGACGACACCGGACAATCCGGCCGCGCCGGCAGCACCAGCGTCAGCGGGCCCGGCCAGAAGGTCTCCGCCAGCCGCCGCGACAGCGGGTCGAAGACCACCAGCGTCTCGGCCATGGCGATGCTGTCGACATGGGCGATCAGCGGATTGAAGGAGGGGCGCCCCTTCGCCTCGTAGATGGCGGCGACGGCTTGGCCACGCGTCGCATCGGCGCCGAGGCCGTAGACGGTCTCGGTTGGAAACGCGACGAGATCGCCCTGCCGGATGCGTCCGGCGGCGCGGCGAATAGCTTCATCGGTGGCCGCTTCGATGCGGGCGAATTCTGGAGAACGGTGGGGCACGGAGGATCCCGGTGATGGTCAGTCTTGGCGCTTCGCCCGACGGGGCCTGTGTGAGACCAATCCGTGGCAACGTCAAGGCAGGATCAGCTTCCCACGCCCGGCACATCCTCCAGCCGATAGTAGACCGGCAATCCCCGCGACTTGGCGATGCGAACGTCGGCATCGGCGCCTTTGGATTCTCCTGGAAGACGAAGAATCGCATCGCAAATCGCCAGCAAGCGCTCGGCCGTCGGGTAGAAGATCCGGTCATAGAGTTCATCGCCGAGCGTTATTCCGCCCGCTGACCGCCAGACGGGAAGGGCCACCCATTCGCCGATCATCGGAACGTGTCCGGCCTCGAACAGCGGCCAGGAGGCTTCCTCCAGGCGACGAAGATTGTCGGCCATCTTCTGAGGATCGTCTCCGGTTCCGGAGCGGTAGGGGCCGGCGATCAGGATCAGCATGCGATGGTTTCCGTCTTCGGCATTGATTGGGCAAAGAGATGCAGGGCGGCGTATTGCAGCAACATGATCGTCTTGCCGTCGCGAATGGCGCCGGAACCGATCATCGACAGGGCCTCGTCGATGCCGACTTCGAGAACGGCGATATCCTCGCCCTCGGTCTCGTTGCCTCCGCCGGTAGAGATTCTGTCGCCGGGTTGGTATCGGCCGACGAAGAAATGCAGCCGCTCCGTGACCGAGCCGGGGCTCATGAAGGCGTCGAAGATCGGGCGGACGTCGCGCACGCGAAAACCCGTTTCCTCCTCCGTCTCGGCGCGGATGCGAACCTCTGGCTCGGCGTTGTCGAGAAGACCGGCCGGCGCCTCGATCAGCAGGTCGTCGTGGCCGTTGACGAAGGCCGGATAGCGAAACTGGCGGGTCAGGATCACGGTGCGGCGACCGGGGTCGTAGAGCAAGATCGTCGCACCGTTTCCCCGATCATAGGTCTCGCGCGATTGGCGCTGCCAGCTTCCGTCGCTGCGGCGGAAGGAAAAGGTCGTCTTCTTCAGGACGTACCAGTCGTTGGAGAGGACGGTGACGTCTTCCACGCGAACGCGATCGGCTATGCTCAAGATCGTATCCTTGTCTTGCGGGGACTCTGGACTGGCTCTTAGTTTCGTGCAATATCGTGCAGAGTCAAGAAATTTCGTGCAGATGAGGAATGCATGCTCACGTCGGAACGCAAGGCCTTGATCCAGCAGGTGTTGAGGCGAGAAGGCCGTCTCGTGGCCAAGGAGTTCAGTCAGAAGCTGGGCGTATCCGAGGACACGATCCGCCGCGATCTGCGTGAACTTGCCGGCGAGGGACTGTTGCAGCGCGTGCATGGAGGAGCCCTGCCGGCCTCGTCGGCGGTGGCCGACTTCGCCTCGCGCGAGCAGGTCGGTTCGTCGGTGAAAGCGCGGCTCGGACAGGCCGCCGCCCGCATGATCCAGTCCGGACAGATCGTCTTTCTCGACGGCGGCACGACGAACGTGCAACTGGCGCGCCATCTTCCCCATGACCTCAAGGCGGTCGTCGTAACCCACAGCCCGAGCATTGCGGTGGAGCTGGTTCATCACCCTTCGGTGGAGGTCGAACTCATCGGTGGCAGGCTGTTCAAGCATTCCATCGTCGCGGTGGGAGCGACCTGCGCGAAAGCGATCTCGCGCATCCGCGCCGATCTGTTCTTCATGGGCGCAACCGGCATTCATCCGGAAACCGGCGTCACCACCGGCGACCGGGAGGAGGCGGCGATCAAGAACCTGATCGCCCGGCAGTCGGCGGAAACCGTCGTGCTGGCGACGCGCGAAAAACTGGGGGCGGCTTCGCCCTACCAGATCGTGCCGCTCAGCGATGTCGGCACCGTCGTGACGATGTCGGACCTGGGCGAAGAGGTGCTCGCCCCCTTCAGATCCTCCCACCTGACCCTGGTCGAGGTATGACCCCGGCTGCCGGGGAAGCGATGATTTTCCGAGTCCGAACAGAAGGATCCCGACGGGTTTCCATCGCATCCCCGTTGACTCTTCGAATGCCTCTCCTATACTGGAACATATAGAGAACAAAACCCACGGAAACGGGAGTTTGAACCGTGCTCGCCAGCGAGTCGACGGAGAGGATTGCCATGCTTCGACGGCAGGTCGCCCAGATGGAGCGGGCACGCGGCCGAGGCGAGGTTCGGGCTGATCCCGAGGCTGTGGAAGAGTTGGCCGGCGTGCCGGTGCACGATATCGCGCCCGCCACAATCCGTGCCGCGCCGACCTCCGCTTTTCGCGGTGGCCGGGTCGTGAACGCCTGGGCGGGCGCGGAGACGACAGCGCTTCCCTTCGGCCATCCGGAGGTCGATGCGGCGACGGGGGGACTCAAGCCTGGCGCACTGCACGACGTGAGCCCGGCCGGTGCGCCCGACATGGCCTCGGCGACCGGCTTCGCACTGGCGTGTGCCGGGCTGCTGCTGAGAGCGGCGGGGCGGGACAGCCTCTGGCTTTGGGTGCGTGCCGAGATGGCCGGGCGCGAGGCCGGCGAACCCTATGGGCCTGGTCTTGCCGCTTTTGGCCTCGATCCGTCGCGGCTCGTCGCGGTGACGGCCGGCGATACCGCCGACGTGTTGCGCGCCGCCGAGGAAGGGCTTGCCGCCCGTGCCTTCGCAGCGGTGCTGATCGAACCCTTCGGCGACGACCGCCGCCTCGATCTGACGGCCTGTCGCCGCCTGTCGCTGATCGCCGATGGCGGCCGGGCCACCGGCATCCTGCTCCGGACGGGCGGCATTCCGGGGCCGACCAGCGCCGTCACGCGCTGGCGCATCTCGGCCGCCCCGAGCAACGGCGGTCGGCAACCCGGCAATCCGGTTTTCGCGGCCGATCTTGCGCGTAATCGTTTCGGTCCTGTCGGCGCGTGGATGATGGAGTGGCGTATCGATGAACAATCCTTCCGAGCCCCTCGCGCCAAGCCCAAAACCGAAGCGACCGGCCCCTTGGCGGTCCCGCTATCTGGTCGCCTGGCTGCCGCATCTGGCGACCGACCGTCTCGCACGTCTGGATCGGGAGCGGTCGTCCCCTTCCGCGGCCGCTGAGGTCGCCGCGCGCTCGCCCATGGTGCTGACGGCGAAGCACCGGAGCGCCACGCGTCTCGCCCATGTCGACGGGCAGGCAGTGCGGCTCGGGTTGCAGCCGGGGCTTGGATTGGCCGATGCGCGCGCCCGCGTGCCCGGCCTTGACGTCCGCGCCGCCGATCCCGAGGCCGACGCCGCCTTCCTCGATCGTCTCTGCGACTGGGCGCAGCGCTATACGCCGCTGGCCGGTCGCCGCATCGGCACGTCGTCCGTCGACCCGGAGTTTCCATATCCGGAGGATTTCACGCTGGTGCTCGACATCGCCGGCTGCGCCCATCTGTTCGGTGGCGAGGAGGCGCTGGCGGCCGACATGGCGCGGCGACTCGAGCGGCAGGGCTTGACGATCAGCATCGGCATCGCCTCGACCATCGGCGCCGCCCATGCGCTTGCCGCCTTCGGACGAGGCGGGCGGCTGCAAGCCGGCGAGGAACGACGAGCGCTGGCCGGCCTGCCCATGGCGGCGCTGCGGCTCGACGCGACGACTGTGGACGCGCTCGCCCGCGTAGACCACAAGCTCATCCGAGAGATGATCGACGGCACGCTCGAGCCGCACAGCGACCGCTTCGGCCTCGCACCCCTCAACGAGCTCTATCGGGCGCGGTAGCTGGCCGAGGGAGCCTTCACTCCGCGCCT
>JAUVXG010000162.1 GCA_030603685.1 Pleomorphomonas sp. | reverse complement strand
CATCCGGCACCTCGACGCGGCCAATGATCTTCCATCGACATTCAGCGTGCGATCAGGCAGTCACCGCCAGCCGAACGTAGCTGTTCGCAAAGCTCCACCGCAGCGCTCCGGGTCGGCGCCCCGACGCGCGCCCGATAGTAGACGCCCTTCGACCCCAGATCGGCCCTCTGAATATCCACCGAAGCCGACCCCAGGATGGAGGGATACTTGCGCTGGAGCGAGGCAAACGCGGAGCGCGCCGCGTCTTCGCTCCGTTGCGACGACAATTGCACGTAGGCGCCTGCCTCTCCCGACGTGGGCGCCGCCTGAGTGGCGGCCGGCAGACTGGCCACCTCGGTCGGCGCAGCCGGCTGCGGCTGTGCTGCGGCGGCCGTCAGATCGAGCGGCCCGGATGACGGCGCGGCCGAAGGAGCCGCCGGCTTGACGGGAGGCAGCGGAGCCGACGCGTCGGTCGGCACCGATGCCGTCGTTTCAACGGATGGATCCGTCTCCGGATTGGCCAGGGCGGCGAGATTGATCGGCATCGGCTGCCCGGAGGCGTCTGTCAGATTGCTCGACGGCAGACCTTGCGGCGTTGATGACGCATCGGAGGCGACGGTTTGATTGTTCGAGGCAAGCGGAGGCAGTCCGATGCCGACATCAGAGTCGTCGTTCGGCGCATCGCCCGCGGTTTCGCTGCGAGCAATGATCTGGCCTGCGCCATCGCTGGCCGGCAGCGAAGCGGCACCGGCGTTGCCCGCGGTATCCGCCGGTGTCTCGATCAAGGAGCCGTCGGGGCGAACCAGAACCGTACGAACGCGGCGAGGCCCGGTTTCATTGGGGTCGAAGCCGGTTGGGAGCTCCGCCTCGACCTCCTGACCATCGGGAAGCGTGATACGCGAAACATGCGGCGTGACCGCCGGCAGTTCGGGCACGTCTCCGCTGCGGGCGACGAGCCGCTCCTCGCTCTTGGGCGGGGTACCGCCAACGGTATCGTAGACCGAGGCGCCTTCGGCCGAAGCAACCACTTCCTGGGCGTTGGGGTCGGGCTTGACCTTGTATGGGCCGTCCGGCGCCATGACCACCACTGCTTCGCCGAACCCGGCACCGCCGCCGAAAAAGGCCCAGCCGGCAAAGCCGGCAGCCAGGACAAGAACGGCGGCCGCAGCGGCCGTCATGAGACCACGACGACCACGCGCATCGGATTGCTCGGCTTCGACGCTTCCCGCGTGCGGCGGCAGAACACCAAACTCGTCGATCACAGGATCGACGCCATCGCGCTCGAACTCGGCCATGAACTCGTCGAGCGCCTGATCGTCCCAGGGATCGTACGCCGTGCTGGCCTTGCGAGTGTTGACCGGCTTGTAGACCTGGCCGGTGCGAACATCGACCGGATTCATCGACGCGATGTCCTGCTCCAGCTCGGCCGCGAGGGCGTCGACGAACTGGTCCATGTCGGCTTCGCTCGCTTCGCGACCGTTCCGGATATCCTGGTAGTAACGCTCATCGTCGGCAAGGTGATCGTTGTCGACGGATACGGCAGGCCGCATCGGCGATTGTTCGGCTGCGCTGCTCCTAACCATCGGCGTAGCTCTTCCCGTCTTTCTTCGCCACCGCCAGGACCGAACGATCCGTCGAGGCTACTACCTCATCTCTTCGGGCGCATTGACGCCAAGAACCTCAAGGCCCGAAGCAAGAACGTTCCGGACAGCCCTGACCAAAGCCAAGCGCGCGTGGGTCAACAGTGGTTCATCAGGGTTAACAAAACGCAAACTTACATTATCCTTGCCGGCGTTCCAGTGGCCATGGAAGTCACTCGCCAGCTCATACAGATAAAAAGCGACGCGATGTGGCTCGTGCGTATCGGCGGCGGCATCGATAATGCGGGGGAACTCGGCCAACTTCCGGATCAGCGCCAGCTCGCTCGGATCGGCCAGCAGGTGAAGCGGCGCGGTCGAATCGTCGGCCGCAGCGACATCCGGGGCCACTTCGCGCGCCTGACGCAGGATCGAATGGCAGCGGGCGTGGGCATACTGGACATAGAAGACCGGGTTGTCCTTGCTCTGCTCCTTCACCTTCACGAAGTCGAAGTCGAGCGGCGCATCGTTCTTGCGCATCAGCATCATGAAACGCACGGCATCGCGTCCGACTTCCTCGACGACATCGGCGAGCGTGACGAAATCGCCCGAGCGCTTGCTCATCTTCACCGGCTCACCGCCGCGATAGAGCTTCACCAACTGGCAAAGCCGGACGATCACCTCGATGGTTCCGCCGGAAATGGCGCTTCCCACGGCCTCGAGCCGCTTGACGTAACCACCGTGATCGGCGCCGAGAATGAAAATCATCTGCTTGAAGCCGCGCTGGAACTTCGAGCGCATGTAGGCGACGTCGGCGGCGAAGTAGGTGTAGCTGCCATCCGACTTGACCAGGGGCCGATCAACGTCATCGCCCGCCGTCGAGGAGCGGAACAGCACCTGTTCGCGATCTTCCCAATCCTCGGGAAGCTGCCCCTTGGGCGGCGGCAGGCGACCGTCATAGACCAGATCCCGCTTGCGGAACTCCTCGATCATCTCGGCGATCTCGGAGGGTTCGCTGCCGCGCGGATCGTGCAGAGTCTTCTCGGAGAAGAACAGGTCGTGCCGAACGCCCAGCAAGGCCAGGTCGGCGCGGATCATGTCCATCATCATGTCGACAGCGAGCTTCTTGACCACCGGCAGCCACTCGGCCTCCGTCATCGTCAGGAGACGATCGCCCCAGGTGGTCTTCAACGCCTCGCCGACCGGCTTCAGATAATCGCCGGGATAAAGACCTTCCGGTATCTCGATCGCCTCACCCAGAGCTTCGCGATAGCGCAGGAAGGCGGAGCGAGCCAGGACATCGATCTGTCCGCCGGCGTCGTTGATGTAATACTCCTTGGTGACGTCGAAACCGGCCTTGGCCAGCAGCCGGGCGAGCGCGTCGCCAACCACAGCGCCGCGGCAATGGCCGACATGCATGGGACCGGTGGGATTGGCCGAGACATACTCGACGTTGACCTTGAGGCCGTTGCCGAACCGGGTGGCGCCAACATCGAGCCCCTGGGCGAGCGAGGTCTTCAGGAAGCCCGTCCAGAAGGCCGGCGACAGGCGAAGGTTGATGAAGCCGGGCCCTGCCACCTCGACCGCTTCCACATCCGCATCGCCCCGCAAAACGGCAGCGATCTCCTCGGCAAGGTCACGCGGTTTCCGGCCCAACGGTTTTGCCAGGAGCATGGCGGCGTTGGTGGCGACATCGCCGTGGCTCGCATCGCGCGGCGGCTCGACGGAAACGCGGGAAAGCGCATCAGCCGGAACGTCAAGCGGCAAGGAAGCGATGGCCGAGCGAATGCGCTCGCCGAACACCTGGAAGATATTCATCGGGTACCTCGTGGGAGCCGGATTTCCGGCCAATCGGCGAGGGGCCTAGCGCAATTCCGGCGTATCGTCAAACCAGCGGCGATGCTCCTGGATGGCGAAGCGGTCGGTCATGCCGGCAATATAGTCGCCGACCCGCCGGGCAAGAGCCATATCGTCTGCCGCATCGAGATCGCTTCTCCACTCCTCGGGCATGAAGTCGGAATGGGCCACGTAGGTGTGGAATAGGTCCTTGACCACGCGATCGGCGTCGTGTCGCACCCGCATGACTTCGGGATGCCTGTACATACGAGGGAACAGAAACCCCTTGATGGCGGCGTCGATGGCGGCCATTTCGTCGGAAAACGTCACAATGGTGCGGCCAGCCTGCCGAATTTCGTCGGACGAGCGGGGGCGAAGTTCCGCGAGCCGGTTGACCGACGCGACAATGACGTCCTCCACCATGGCGGTGATCAGCCGGCGCGTGATCTCGTGGATGGTACGGTGCCGATCAAGCCCCGGATACTTCATCCCGATCGCATCGAGGAAGCCACCGATCAGCGGCAGCGGCCGGAGATCGTCGAGAGAGAACAGTCCGGCGCGCAACCCGTCGTCGATGTCGTGCGCGTCATAGGCGATATCGTCGGCGATCGCCGCACACTGCGCTTCGGCGCTGGCATATGTGTCGAGCTTGAGCGCGTAGAGGTCCGGGTAGGCAAGAAGGGCCACCGGCAGCCCTCGCTCGGCATGACGACCGATCGGCTTGCCATCCTTGTCGGTCAGTGGACCGTTGTGCTTGACGAGCCCCTCCAACGTTTCCCACGACAGGTTGAGCCCATCGAACTCGGCATAGGAATGCTCGAGCTCGGTGACGGCCCGGAAGGACTGGGCGTTGTGGTCGAAACCGCCGAAGTCGGCGAGGCAGGCGTCGAGCGCGTCCTCGCCCGTATGCCCGAAGGGCGTATGACCAACGTCGTGAGCCAGTGCCAGCGCTTCCGCCAGATCCTCGTTGAGTCTGAGGGCGCGGGCGAGCGCGCGGGCGATCTGAGCCACCTCCAGCGTATGGGTAAGGCGGGTTCTGTAGTGATCGCCTTCGTGGAAGACGAAGACCTGCGTCTTGTGCTTGAGGCGCCGGAACGTCGTCGAGTGGATGATGCGATCGCGGTCGCGCTGGAACGGTGTTCGTGTCGGGCTCGCCTGCTCCGGATAGCGCCGCCCCCGACTCTCCTCGGGATGGGTCGCAAAAGGCGCCAGCGGCTCCGTACCAAACCCCAGACTTGCCACTGTCGCCTCCCGAAGCGTTATCCGGTCAATGCAAATCCGCATGACGGGCTCTCGCAGCCGTCATTTGACTTTGCCATCCGCTGCCTTACGTATGTCAGCAGGGTTCACACTTTCAAGTCATTCGAGACTCTAGGGATCGCCATGGAAGCTCTCGCCGCCAATATCAGCATGACCGCCGGCGCGGCGCGCCGGATCTCCAAGGTGCTTGAAAAGCAGCCAGGCACGACCGCGTTGCGCATGTCGGTCGAAGGTGGCGGCTGTTCGGGCTTTTCCTATCGCTTCGATCTGGTGGACGGCCGGAACGAGGACGATGTCGCCGTGACACGCGATGGCGCCACGGTGCTGATCGACGCCGTGTCGCTGCCGTTCATGGATGGCTCGGAGATCGACTTCGTCGACGATCTGATGGGGCAGGCGTTCAAGATCAACAATCCGAACGCCACCTCAAGCTGCGGCTGCGGCACCTCGTTCGCCGTCTAGTCCAACCCCTAGACGGTCAATAGCGTCGAGCCCACGGTTTCGCGTGCCTCCATCGCCTTGTGACAGGCGATGGCGTTCGCCAACGTGAACTTCTGCCCGACGCTTACCTTCACGACATCATTGCGGATCTGCTCGAACAGGTCCTCGGCGCAAGCGTCGAGGGTGGCTCGTGTTGCGGTATAATGCCCGAGGGTGGGCCGCGTCACGTAGAGCGAGCCTTTCTGCGACAAAATGCCGAGACTGAACTCCGACACCGGCCCGGACGAGTTGCCGAAGGAGACGAACAGGCCCCGTGGCTTGAGGCAGTCGAGCGAAGCGGGAAACGTGTCCTTGCCGACCGAGTCGTAGACCACGTCACACATGGCTCCACCGGTGATCTCGGCCACGCGGGCAACGAAATCCTCCGTACGGTAGTTGATGACGTGGGTATAGCCACAAGCCCTAGCGATCTCCGCCTTCTCCGCCGAGCCGACGGTGGCGATGGAGGTGGCGCCGAGCGATTTCAGCCACTGGCCGGCTATCTGGCCGACGCCACCGGCACCTGCGTGGAACAGCACGGTGTGGCCGCGCGTCACCTTGAAG
Source organism: Pleomorphomonas sp. (assembly GCA_030603685.1). Classification (GTDB taxonomy): domain Bacteria; phylum Pseudomonadota; class Alphaproteobacteria; order Rhizobiales; family Pleomorphomonadaceae; genus Pleomorphomonas. Next base: position 4,843 of record JAUVXG010000162.1, on the reverse strand, counting down.
GTCTGGCGCAGCAGATACTGCACTGTCATGCCCTTCAGAAGGCTGGCCGCCACCGTGAAGCCGTCGATGTCGTCGGGAACGCGAACGAGCTTCTGGGCCGAGATGATGCGCGCCTCACTGTAGGCGCCTACCGATCCGGCATAGGCGACACGATCGCCGGGGCGGAACTGGACGACGCCCTCCCCCGCCTTCTCGACAATCCCGACGGCCTCGGCGCCGGGGATGAACGGCAGGCCACCGGGCGCGGGATAAAGGCCCTTGCGGTAGTAGGTGTCGATGAAGTTGACGCCGATCGCGGTGTGCTTCAGGCGCACCTCCCCCGTGCCGGGCGCACCAACCTCGACCTCCTCGAAGGACATCACCTCGGGTCCGCCCGTCTCGCGGATGACGATCGCCTTCACCATGACCTGCACTCCCGATTAGCTTGAGACTACGTCGCGGAAGCGTTGGTACCACCAAGGGCGGCGGGCTCGCCAATCATCTTTTGTTGGCCGGCGGGATCGCTCGCCGGCGGATCGGCCTCGCGGGAGAAGACACCGGACATCGCCACGAACGGCAACATCAGCAGGAAGGCTGCGGTCAGGCCGAAGTGCTCGGCAACGAACCCGACGCCAGGCGGCGCCAGCAGGAAAATAGCGGTGATGATCATCGACATCGCCGCGACGTTGCGCGCTGCGTCACCGGGCTTGTCGCCAGCCGCGGCCACGCCGATGGGCATCACCAACGATACGCCGACGCCCATCAAGGCCAGCGACAGGCCGGAAATGGCGATGTGCGGCGAGAAGATGAAGCCGACAAGCCCGACGGCCGTCGTGGTCGCACAGACGCGAACGATGCTCGACGCGCGATAGCGAGCCCGGAACCAGTCGCCGGCCACACGGCCGACGAACATGGTCAAAGGGAACGTCCCGTAGGCAACCGAGGTCCAAAAGGGACTGGGTTGCAGTTGCTCGCGGAGAAACAGGGTACCCCAATCGTAGACGGCGCCTTCGGCCAGGGTGACGCCGGTCGCCATGATGCAAAGCCCGATCAGGCCGACGCTCGGCAACGTGAAGAGTGGCAGCTTGGCAGCCTCGACGGGGCGAACGATGCGCTCGTACATCGGGTTCGGCAGAAGAAACGCGATGCCAACGCACGCGAGAACGCCCAGCGAAGCCATCATGGCGAGGTGCCAGACGAGCGGCACGCCGAACTGACCGAACAAACCAGCCGAAAGCGCACCGGCGACGAAGCCGAGGCTCCAGTAGCCGTGACATTGCGCCATATACTTGCCGCCGGTGGTCGCCTCAAGACGCTGGACCCCGGCATTGCCACCGATCTCGAACAGCGTGTTGCCGGCACCGGCGAAGAACAGCACTACAGCCAGCACCATCCAGTGACCGGCAAGCCCGATGCCGAGCAGCATCATCGCCGCCAGCACCAGCCCCCAGACGCCGACGCGGGCCGCAGCAAAGCGATCCATCAATGGTCCGGCGATTGGAGCCGTGACCAGCGCGCCGACCGGCCCCAGGAAAAGCGCCAGCCCCATGGTCGCCTTGTCGACGCCGAGATGGGCGAGCAGATCCGGCATGCGGGTCAGCCAGTTGGCCGTGAGGAAGGACGAGCCGAAGTAAAGGGTACCGATGCGCAGGGCGGTAAACACGGGTATCACCGATAGAATGGGAATATGGCGGACCTGTTTGCCTGACCGCCACGACGCCTTCCTCGATAAAACGATTCAATCGGCCTCGGCAATGCCAATCGACGGGACCGGGACGGTTCCGCCGTCGATGGCGCCACCGCCGTGCCATCTTGGACACACCCGAAGAGCACCCGACTTTGGAAGGCCTCGGAAAAACGCCCTGCCCTCGGTTGCCATGTCGGTTCCGGTCGAGTATGTGAAAGCCCGTTCGCGCCGCCCCCGTTGCGGGATATACTCGGCGTCAGGCGACGATGATCGCCGTGATCAAGGTGGGAGCGCGTAGCTCAGTTGGTAGAGCACGTGACTTTTAATCATGGGGTCGAGGGTTCGAGTCCCTCCGCGCTCACCAATCTTTTCATTATCCGCCCCTGAGACATGGGGTTGTTTACGTCCGTGGAACGGGGAACAACCTCATGCCGAACGCGTTGTCCAAGGCCTACGGCATCTCCGGCGGGATCGGACGAAGTCCGTCCGCGATGCGCGGCTTCGCGCAGATAAGCTTTTCCTGCCGCAACGGCTGCCACCAACGGAGATTGGTCTATGGACTGGCAATCCGTATTCTTGAGCGACTGGAAGAGCCTGGGGCGAATGCTCGTTGTTGGCGTTCTCGCCTACACAGCGCTTGTCGTTTTCCTGAGGCTCTCGGGGAAACGCACGCTCGCCAAGCTTAATGCCTTTGACCTGGTCGTTACCGTGGCGCTGGGATCGACGTTATCTGCCGTCATCCTTCAGAAAAGCATTTCGCTGGTCGAAGGTGCGACCGCGCTTGCGCTGTTGATAGCCATGCAGTTTCTCGTCGCTTTCACCTCTGTCCGCTGGAAAGCATTCGCGAAAGCGGTTCGATCCGAGCCGACCCTTCTGGTCCGTCACGGCGCGTTCTGTCGCGCGGCAATGCAGTCAGAGCGCGTGACAGAAGCCGAAGCCATGAGTGCGCTCCGCGCGAACGGCAGCCGGAGTATCTCCGACGTCGAATCGATGATCCTGGAAAGCGACGGTACAATCAGCGTGGTCTTGGCATCGCAGCCTTGAAGGCAGTTTCCACCTTCGTCAGGCGTTCCAACGGCTCGGCGCTGAACGATTGAGCTCCTGTGCCGGCAAGGAGCTATCTGCCTAGAAGTCGTAGGTGTGGCGAACGGTAATCCGCCGACGTTCCTTTCGCAGGAGGAAGCAGCTTGAGGCGCATCCCTCGCTCCAGGCCCGCGGCACCGGATGACGGCACCGGATGAACGGACACTTGACGGCGTCCTGTGACAAATCGCTCATGATCCCTTCTCGCTTTGGTCGTCAGGCTGGTAGCGCTATACCATACGACTTTAGTATTAGTCATCCCTGGGACGATCACGAAGTCGCGTTCGCCTTGTCACGGACAGGCGGAATGTTCAGGCTCGGTAAACGTTCGGTTTTCCTACCTGCGACTTTGGTCTATGAAAGAGCATATCAGTCCTCGACTTGAGGTGTCGTCATGCCAGTCGCGATCGATTCCGCCCTTGACCAAGCTGGCATCGGCCCATTCCAGCGGCGCCTTCTCGGCATCTTCGGCCTCGTCTGGGCGGCGGATGCCATGCAGGTGCTGGCGGTCGGTTTCACGGCCCCATCGATCGCCGCCAGTTTCGGTCTTTCGGTACCGCAAGCGCTGCAAACCGGCACTCTGTTCTTCTTCGGCATGATGCTTGGAGCGGCGTTGTTCGGCAGGCTTGCCGATCGCATCGGCCGCAGGCGGGTTCTGCTGGTCACCGTTGCCTGCGACGGCATCTTTGGCCTCGCCTCGGTCTTTGCTCCCAACTTTGGGCTTCTGCTCGTCGCACGCTTTCTCACCGGTGCCGCCGTAGGGGGTACGCTGCCGGTCGATTATGCCATGATGGCCGAGTTCCTGCCTTCCGACCGACGCGGACGTTGGCTGGTGATGCTGGAAGCCTTCTGGGCGATCGGCACGGTCGTTGTGGCGCTTGCTGCCTGGGCCGCAGCCTCGGCCGGCCTGCCGGATGCGTGGCGCACCATTTTCCTCATCACCGCCATACCGGCTCTGGTCGGATTCTGGCTGCGACTGATGGTCCCTGAATCACCGCTCTATCTTTTGCGCAAGGGGAAGAGCGAAGAGGCGCGCGCCGTCATCGATCGTGTGTTGACCGCCAACGGCAAGGCGCCGCTCTCGGAGCCCCTGGCGGCCGGCGAGACATCCGAGACCGTCAGCCTCCTGTCGCCGGCCTTGAAAGCGCGAACGTTGCTGATGCTGGCCATCTGGTTCCTGGTGTCACTCAGCTACTATGGCGTCTTCACCTGGATGCCGGCCCGCCTCGCCGGCGAGGGCTTCGGCTTCGTTCGTGGCTACGGCTTCCTTGTTATCGTGGCGCTGGCCCAGATTCCCGGCTACGCGCTGGCCGCCTGGGGCGTCGAACGAGCGGGGCGCAAGCCGACCTTGATTGCCTTTCTACTGCTGTCGGCGGCTGGCTGCGCGCTGTTCGTCATTGCGGGCAATGCAGCGCTGGTGGCAACGGCCATTCTGCTGATGAGCTTCTCTCTGTTGGGCACATGGGGCGCGCTTTACGCTTATACGCCGGAACTCTATCCGACAGCGGCGCGCGCGAGCGGTATGGGCGCCGCCGGTGCCATGGCCCGGCTGGGCGGCCTCTTGGCGCCATCCCTTCTGTCGTTGCTCGTCGTCCGAAGCTTTGGGGCCGCCGTGGCGCTGTTTGCCATACTGCTGGTTCTTGCCGCGGTCGCCGCTTCGCGGATCGATGCCGAGACAAGGCAAAAGGCCCTCGACTAAACTGATCATTTCAGATGGTTGCACTGCTTTCGGAGTCTGAATTTCAGACTTCTACACTCAATTTTTCGAGTATTTTTCAAATTCAGTCATATTCAATCAGAATCTAGGGGTTCATGCGAGGTTGTGAGCGCCCTGAGCAGCCAATAGCTTTCAGTTTGGTTCAGACCTCGGCCGTTTTTTGGCGCCGGGGTCGACGCTCACGATGCCGACAAGCTGACGCCTACCGCGCCGCGATCGTCGGCGAGCCGGCAAACGCGGCCTCAGGAGGTACAGAGCATGTCCCATCGCATGATTCTCAACGAGACGTCCTATTTCGGCGCCGGCGCGCGCGCCGAAATGATCGGCGAGGTACAACGCCGCGGCTACAAGAAGGCGCTGGTGATCACCGACGCGGT
>JAUVXG010000069.1 GCA_030603685.1 Pleomorphomonas sp. | reverse complement strand
TCCTGGTACGACAACGAGTGGGGCTTCTCCAACCGCATGGCCGACACCGCCGTCGCCATCGCCAAGACCCTCTGAGAAATCGGCTGATTTTCAGCCCCATGGACCCCGCCCGCAAAGGCGGGGTCTTTTTTTGCCGTCGCCACGGTTCGCAAAGCAGAGTTGCGACAACACGACGGAAGCGGCGCTTCCCCTCGCCGCGCCCTTGCGTGTATACGGGGGCAACGCTGGCAAGGACTTTTCCTTAGGGCCAGACCCAAGGATATTCCGGCCGGACGATTTACGGTCGACAGACGTCAAGGAGCAGACATGAGCGCGCCGGCAACCTCGCGAACGGACAGCCATCCCAAGATCCGCCGGCGTCAGACCAAGGTGGTCGCCACGCTCGGCCCCGCCTCCGGGACCATCGAGGTGATCCGCGAGCTGGTGGCGGCAGGCGCCGACGTGTTCCGGCTCAACTTCAGCCACGGGACCCACGACGAGCATCGCGCCCGCTTCGACATGCTGCGTCAGGTCGAGATCGAAACCGGCCGGCCGATCGCCGTGATGGCCGATCTTCAGGGCCCGAAGCTGCGCATCTCCACCTTCGCCGACGGCCCGATCGAGCTCATCGAGGGCCAGACCTTCCGTCTCGATCTCTCCACCGAACCTGGTGACGCCAATCGCGTCGGCCTGCCGCATCCGGAGATCTTCGCCGCTCTCAAGCCCAATACCGACGTGCTGCTGGATGACGGCCGCGTCCGTCTGCATGTGGTGAGCTGTGGCAGCGATCATGCCGTCACCACGGTGGTCAGCGGTCGGGCGCTGTCCAATCGCAAGGGCGTCAACGTGCCGGATGTGGTTCTGCCACTTTCCGCGCTGACGTCGAAGGATCGCAAAGATCTTACCTTTGCGCTGAAACTCGGCGTGGATTGGGTGGCTCTTTCCTTCGTCCAGCGGCCGGAAGACCTCGTCGAGGCACGAAGCCTGATCGGCGATCGGGCGGGATTGCTCGCCAAGATCGAGAAGCCCCAGGCCATCGACAGCCTCAGCGCCATCATCGAGCTCGCCGACGGCGTCATGGTGGCGCGCGGCGACCTCGGCGTCGAGATGCGTCCCGAGGACGTTCCGACGCTGCAGAAGCGCATCGTTCGCGAGGCGCGGCAGGCCGGCAAACCGGTGATCGTCGCCACACAGATGCTGGAGTCGATGGTCACCAACCCCGCTCCGACCCGCGCCGAAGCATCCGACGTCGCCACCGCCGTATTCGACGGCGCCGATGCGGTGATGCTCTCCGCCGAAACGGCCGCCGGCGCCTATCCGGTCGCCGCCGTGTCCATCATGGACAGCATCGCCCAGCGCGTCGAGCACGATCCGCTCTACCGCCAGATCATCGAAGCGCAGCGTCTTCCCTTCGGGCCGGAAAGCTCTTCGGACGCCATCACGCACGCCGCCAAGCAGGTGGCTGGCGCGCTGGCCGCCAAGGCGATCATCACCTTCACGGCCACCGGCTCGACCACGCTGCGCGTGACGCGCGAGCGGCCGGGCGTACCCGTTCTCTGCGTCACGCCGGATCTCATCAAGACCCGCAAGCTGATGCTCGCCTATGGCGTGCTGGTGATTCCGAGCCAGCAACACCGCCGGTTCCAGGACAAGGTCAACAGCGGCGTGGCCCTGGCCCGCGAGCTGGGCATCGCCAAGCTCGGCGATACCCTGGTGGTGACCGCGGGCGAAGGCGTCCCCGGCTCGACCAATCTGCTGCGTATCGTCACGGTCGGCGAAGCGTCCTTCTGATCGACCCAAGACCTTGTTCCCCCGGTGCGATGCGGCTTGCAACAGCCGACGATCGCCGGGAAAAAAGGCCTCACATCCCGCTGGCGTCACGCGCCGCTGGCGGGACGCACGATATCATTGGCACAGAAGCCGCCGGGCCACCCGGCACGACGAAAGCTGCGTAATTCCCTCCTCTTTACATTTGCCCATCTGGCGGTATCGCTGGCGGCGAAAAAGTTGAACTGGAGACACCCCAAATGGCGAACACCGCGCCCGGACAGGCCACCACCATCCTCGGCCTCGATGCTTATGCGCCGGCCGAAATCCAGGACAAGGTCGAGAAGCTCGGCGTCAAGAAAGCGCGCATGCCGGCGCTCGCCAGCGCGGCGCTGGCCGTTGTCGCAGGCGGATCGATCGGACTTGGCGCGGTGTTCTTCGGAATCGTGCTTGCGGATCCGACGCTCGGCTTTGCCGCCCAGCGCCTTCTCGGCGGCCTCGTCTTCACCCTGGGTCTGGCCCTGGTCATGATCGGCGGCGCGGAGCTGTTCACGGGCAACTGCCTGATCGTCATGGCCTGGGCCAACCGCCAGCTCGGTACCCTCGAGGTGCTTCGCAACTGGGCGATCATCTGGCTCGGCAACCTGGTCGGCGCGCTCGGCCTCGTCTTCCTGATCTACATGGCCCACACATCAGCGCTGAACAACGACGGCTTCGGCGCCGGTCTCATCAAGCTTGCCGCCGGCAAGGTGGCGCCGGACGCGGTGACCATCTTCTTCAAGGGCATACTCTGCAACATACTTGTCTGCCTCGCCGTCTGGCTCAGCTACGCCGGCCGGTCGGTGACCGACAAGCTGTTCGGCATGGTCCTGCCCGTCACGGCCTTCATTGCCGCCGGATTCGAACACTGCGTCGCCAACATGTTCATCCTGCCTTACGCCTGGGTCCTCGTTCAGACCGGTCATGCGCCCGAAGGCGTGGATGCATCGGTACTGACACTCGGCGCGATCGCCCACAACATCATCCCCGCCACGCTCGGCAACATTGTCGGCGGCGCGGCCTTCGTGGGCGGCATCTACTGGCTGGTCTATCGCAAGGCATTGGGCGGCCTTACACCGCTGCCGGAGGCAGAACCGCGCGGGGTGCAGGGCAGCTCTGCCCGAAACGGATAACCATTTGGAATTGTTCGACCGCGTGGCGCTGCATCGCGTGCAACGCTGCTCCGCAGGCCTGCATGGCTCGGACACGACAACCGAATGAACAGCGGAAGGCCCCATCGGGGCCTTCTCTTTTTAGTTGTCCACTTTCAGCCCACCACAGACACTCTTGCAACCACTCCGACTCTATTGCGGATCATTCTCAAGCCATGAAATTTGGCTGATTTTCTTCATGTTTTCAAAAATCGCACTATTTGGCGATTTTCTAAAAGGTTTCAGTTTCCCAACCCAAGCCGCCCGCCCGCGGTGCGATCAACGGCTGCCGGAACTCGATTACACCCAAAGCGTGTATGCAGTTCACGAAGGGCTGATCTTCAGGCAACGCGCGCCGGGTCTTGAAGCCCGGCAATAGCGCAGGATTACTTACTTAACCTTCGAACTCATATATTACATGAAGGGTGCGAAGCGCTTGCAAATCACCGTGATTTCGCAGGACTACGTAAGTGATTTATGTTATACGTTCTCGGACGCATAACTTTCCGGCCATCGAGCTGGTGATAAAACTGGAGAGAAAGCCATGAACGTCTATGCGCGCGAACCGTTCGATACCGATACGGAGCTTTCCGCCCAGGACCCCTGGCGCGGCTTTCTTCCCGGAAGCTGGACGCGTGAGATCGACGTTCGCAGCTTCATCATTGCCAACGTGACCCCCTTCGAGGGCGACGCCAGCTTCCTCGCCGGCATCACGCCCCGCACCGCCGACCTCTGGGAGAAGCTGAAGGCTCATCTCAAGGCCGAGCGCGACAAGGGCGGCGTGCTGGACGTCGACGTTTCCACCCCTTCCTCCATCACCTCGCACAAGGCCGGCTACATCGCCGAAGACCTCGAGCAGATCGTCGGCCTGCAGACCGATGCACCGCTCAAGCGCGCCATCATGCCGTTCGGCGGCTACCGCATGGTCAAGAACGGCCTGGAGGCCTACGGCTTCAAGGCCGATGCCTCGCTCGACAAGGTGTTCCCCAAGCTCCGCAAGACCCATAACGACGCGGTCTTCGACGTCTACACCCCCGAGATGCTGGCCTGCCACAAGTCCGGCGTCATCACCGGCCTGCCGGATGCCTATGGCCGTGGCCGCATCATCGGTGACTATCGTCGCGTCGCCCTCTACGGCGTCAACCGCCTGATCGAGGACAAGCAGACCCAGCTCAAGAGCTTCGAACTCGCCACCATCGACGAAGAGGTGCTGCGCGCTCGCGAGGAAACCGCCGAGCAGATCAAGGCCCTCAAGGAGCTCGTCAAGCTCGGCGAGATCTACGGCTTCGATCTCACCCGCCCGGCCGTCAACGGCCGCGAGGCGGTGCAGTGGACCTATCTCGCCTATCTGGCCGCGGTGAAGGAAGCCAACGGCGCCGCCATGTCGCTCGGCCGCGTCTCCAGCTTCCTCGACATCTTCATCCAGCGCGACATCGCCGAGGGCGAGCTGAATGAAGCCGAGGCGCAGGAGCTGTTCGACCACTTCGTGATGAAGCTCCGCATCGTCCGCTTCCTCAGGACGCCGGAATACGATCAGCTGTTCTCCGGCGATCCGACCTGGGTTACCGAGTCCATCGGCGGCATGGCCATCGACGGGCGCCCGCTGGTCACCAAGTCGTCCTTCCGCATGCTGAACACGCTGAACACGCTGGGACCGGCCCCCGAGCCGAACCTGACCGTGCTTTGGTCCGAGCATCTGCCGAAGGGCTTCCGCGACTTCTGCGCCGAGACCTCCATCAGAACCTCGTCGATCCAGTATGAGAACGACGATCTGATGCGTCCCTACTGGGGCGATGACTACGGTATCGCCTGCTGCGTCTCCGCCATGCGCATCGGCAAGCAGATGCAGTTCTTCGGCGCCCGCGCCAACCTCGCCAAGACGCTGCTCTATGCGATCAACGGCGGCCGCGACGAGAAGAGCGGCGCGCAGGTCGGCCCCACCTTCGCCCCTGTCGTCGGCGAGTATCTCGACTACGAGGACGTCAAAGCCAAGCTCATTCCCATGATGGAGTGGCTCGCCCGCGTCTACGTCAATGCCCTCAACTCCATCCACTACATGCACGACAAGTACATGTATGAGCGGATCGAGATGGCACTGCACGACCGCGACATCCTCAGGACCATGGCTTGCGGCATCGCCGGTCTATCGGTTGCCGCCGACAGCCTCAGTGCCATCAAGTACGCCAAGGTCAAGATCATCCGCGACGAGCGCGGTCTGGCGACCGACTTCGAGATCGAGGGCGATTATCCCGCCTTCGGCAACAACGACGACCGGGTCGACGACATTGCCGTCTGGCTGACCGAGACGTTCATGGGCTGCATCCGCAAGCACAAGACCTATCGCAACGCCATGCCGACCCAGTCGATCCTGACGATCACCTCCAACGTCGTCTACGGCAAGAAGACGGGCAACACCCCCGACGGCCGCAAGGCCGGCGTTCCCTTCGCACCGGGCGCCAACCCGATGCACGGCCGTGACAAGAACGGCGCCGTCGCCTCCATGGCTTCGGTTGCCAAGCTGCCCTACGCCCACGCGCAGGACGGCATCAGCTACACCTTCTCGATCGTTCCCTCGGCTTTGGGCTCGACCGAAGAGGATCGGGTGAACAACCTCGACAACCTGCTCAGCGGCTACTTCCTGCAGGGCGGCCACCACATCAACGTCAACGTGTTCGACCGCGAGACGCTGGTCGACGCCATGGAGCATCCCGAGCTCTATCCGCAGCTGACCATCCGCGTGTCGGGCTACGCGGTGAACTTCATCAAGCTGACGCGCGAGCAGCAGCTCGATGTCATCAGCCGGACCTTCCATGGCGCATCAAACTAACCTTCTCGACATCCGGGACGCCCATGGCGGCGCCCCGGGGGTCCACGCCGACGGCGGGCATGCCCGCCTTGCCCGCCGGCCGGTCGCCCACGGCTTCGTTCATTCGAAGGAAGCCGGTGGCGCCGTGGACGGCCCCGGCATCCGCTACGTGCTGTTCGTTTCCGGTTGCCCGCTCCGCTGCCTCTACTGCCACAACCCCGACACCTGGCACATGCGCAAGGGCAAGGAGACCTCGGTCCGCGAGATCGTTGCCGAGATGGCCAGCTACTCCAACTTCCTGAAGCGCGCCAAGGGCGGCATCACCATCACGGGCGGCGAGCCGCTCACGCAGGTTGAGTTCACCGCCGAAATCTTCCACGCCGCCAAGGCGATGGGGCTTCATACGGCGCTCGATACCTCCGGCTTCCTGGGCAAGCGCGTCACCGACGAGATGCTCGAGGACATCGATCTGGTGCTGCTCGACATCAAGGCCTTCACCGAGGAAACCTACTTCGAGGTGACCGGCGCCCAGCTGCAGCCGACGCTCGATTTTGCCCGCCGCCTGTCGGCCAAGGGCAAGAAGATCTGGCTGCGCTACGTGCTGGTTCCGGGCCTCACGGACAAGCTGGACGAGATCGAGGGGCTGGCAGCCTTCGCCGCGGAACTCGGCGTTGTCGAGCGTGTCGACGTGCTGCCCTTCCACAAGCTCGGCGAGTTCAAGTGGAAGGAGTGCGGCCGCGAATACAAGCTGGCCGAGACCGAGCCGCCGTCTGGCGAACTGGTCGAGCAGGTCCGCTCGATCTTTCGCGGCCACGGCCTGAAGGCCGGTTGAGACGATTGCCGCTCGTTCGGCTCAAAGACTTCGGGGGCGCCTTGGCGCCCCCTTCTCGTTACAGTCTTCGATGCCGGCTCACGCAGCCGCTAGTTCGGTCTTGCGCTTGTCGACCACCTTCTGCGCCACCGGGCCGGTGATCTCCTGAAGGTGATCGAAGGCCGCCTCGAAGGTGCCGACACCGGCCGTCGCCGATCGTAGCTCGACGATCAGCATGCCCATTTCGGCCTGCGGGATCAGCGCTTCCGTCACGTCCCAACCCTGCCAGCCTTCGCGGCCGTCGAAGCCGAGCAACTGGCCACGCCGGCCGGTGACGATCTGGTTGATGCGGGCGGTGAACTCGCTCGGTCCATAGAACTTCACCCTGAGGATCGGCTCCAACAGCACCGGAGAGCATTGTGGCAGTCCTTCGCGCATGCCGATGCCCGCCGCCGTCTTGAAGGCCATGTCGGAACTGTCGACGGGGTGGAACGAACCGTCGGACAGTGTCACCTTGACGTCGACCAGCGGGAAGCCGAGGGCACCGCGCTTCAGGCTTTCGACGACGCCTTCTTCGATCGCCGGGAAGTAGTTCTTCGGCACCGCGCCACCGGTGACCACCTCGGCGAAAGCGAAGCCCTCGCCGCGCCCCTGCGGCTCGATGGTCAAGACGCAATCGCCGAACTGCCCGTGACCGCCCGATTGCTTCTTGTGGCGGCCGCGCACGGTGATCGACGACTTGATGGTCTCCCGATAGGGAATGACGGGATCGCGCGTCACCACGGCAACGCCGAACCTGTTCTGCAAGCGTTCGAGCTGAACGCGCAGGTGCATTTCCCCCTGCCCCTCGATCCTTGTCTCCGCCGTATCGGCGTCCTGCACCACGACCAGCGACGGATCTTCCTCAGCGAGACGCCCCAGCGCCGTCGACAACTTGACGTCATCCTTGGCTTCCTTGGGAGCCACGACCATAGAGATGACCGGCGACGGAGGAACGAGCGGCGCCAGTTCCTTCGGCGGCGTCTTGCCGGACGACAGCGTCAGGCCGGTCTCGGCGGGATCGACCTTGCCGATGCCGACCACAGAGCCGGCGATCGCCTCGGGCACCTTGCTCGGCGTTCCGGTCCCGAGCGCATAAAGGCCGGACACACGCCCCGTGGCGCCATCGGCGGCCGTCAACGCCAGGCCATCTATCAGCTTGCCGGAAAGCACACGAACGATGGAGAGCTTGCCGGCATGCGACGTCTGCACGGTCTTGGCCACCTGAACGATGGCTTCGGCCCCATCGGTGAGCCCAAGTCGCGCTCGCGTTTCCTCGATGCCGGCGGCGTCATGGCGCAGCGCCTTCAGAAGGCGGGTGATGCCGTTACCCCGCTCCGCCGAGCCGACGAACACCGGCGTGATCTGCCCGGACCGCATTTCCTTGCGCAGATCCTGGAAAATCTGGCTCCGATCGGGAGCAACGTCGGTCAGCAGCTCTTCCATCAGCTCGTCATCATAGTCGGCGAGGCGCTCCAGCATCTCGTAGCGAGCAGCCAGCTCGTCGGCCTGATGATCGGAGGGACTGGGAACTACCTGGCTTTCGGCGTGTTCGCGGTAGACCAGCGCCCGTTCGAGGGCCAGCTCGATGGTGCCGATGGCCGCGCCATCCTTCCAGATCGGAATCTGGCGCAACACCAACGGCGTGGTCGATGCCGACTGCATCAGCTTCAGGGTGTCGCGAAGCGTGGCGTCGGCCTTGTCGATCTTGTTGACAAACAGCACGTGGGGAACGCCCTCCGCTTCAAGCTGCCGGAGCACCAGTTGCAGGGCCGGGATCTTCTTCTCGTCTGCCTCGCAGACAACCACCGCCACGTCGGCGACGGCCAGGACCGGCTGCATCTCGAACGCGAACTCGACAAATCCCGGGCAGTCGAGGAAGGTGTAGCGGTCGCCCAGGAACTCGGCGTCGGCAGCATTGAGGTCTATGCCCATGCCGTGGGCGCGCGCCTCCTTGGAACGGTCGCCGACGCTGCTGCCCGCCGCCACGTTGCCGGCCTTCGGAATTGCCCCCGTCCGCTCGAGGATCGCCTCGAGAAGCGTCGTCTTGCCGCTGCCGTGAGGCCCCACGATGGCAACGCAACGGGGGCCGACTGCTCTGCCGTCGGTGGTTGTTCCGGTATGTCCTGACATGGCTGACCTCCAGATATGTTTCCGTTATGTTCTCGCCTGTCCAATTCCGCAGCCCCCGATTCCCGGGACTGCGGAGCGTTCACTCTTGGGTCGGGCACCCCTCCTTCGATGACCGACAAGGCAAGAATGTGCCTGTTTTCAAGGCTTGGCAATACGGGCAAGCGGCGACCGGCATGGAACCCGACTAAGGGATGAAGCCGTCGCCGGGCGGAGGTGCGGCTCTCTGTGGAAACACCGGCAAAGGAGGTGATGAAGCAAAAGCAGACGCGGGACGCCGGTCTCACGATGCCGGCGTCCCGCGTCGCTGGAGCCGTCGCCCGCTTGGGGAGGAACTGAAGCGGGCGGCGGGAAGGGATCCGGAAGCGGATGGTTTCCGCCCCCGATTGTCGGGCCGTCCTCAGCCAAGACGGGCCCACTGAGGCAACATGTCGCCATGGGCGCGGCAGAGATCGTCGACCAGCGACCAGATCTGGTCGAGATCGAGCTCGGCAGCGGTGTGCGGATCCATCATCGCCGCGTGATAGAGGTGCTCGCGGTTCTCGGTCATCAGCGCCGCCACCGTCAGTTCCTGAACGTTGACGTTGGTGCGGATCAACGCCGTGAGCTGCGGCGGCAGGTCGCCGATGTAGGTCGGCTGAATGCCGGAAGCGTCGACGAGGCAGGGAACCTCCGCAGCGCAATAGTCCGGCAGCGAGGTGATGCAGCCGTTGTTGCGGACATTGCCGTAGATGACCGACGGTTCACCGGTCCACACCGAGTTGATGATCTGGGAGGCATACTCGTGGCTCTCCTTCACCTCGACGGTGTCGGACGCCTTCAGCGCCTCGAGATCCTTCTCCCAGCGGGCGATCTGCTCGACGCAGCGCTTGGGGTATTCGTCGAGAGGAATGCCGAACTTCTCGATGAGATCGTCGCGGCCTTCCTTGATGAACCACGGCGTGTACTCGGCGAAATGCTCGGAACTCTCGGTGACGAAGTAGCCGAGCCGGGTCAACATCTCGTAGCGCACCTTGTTGGGGCAGCGCGGGTTCCAGCTCGACGGCTTGGGATAGCGACCTTCGCGATAGCCGCGCACCAGATCGGGATAGAGGTTGCGGTAGCTGCCGTCCGCCTGCCGATGCTCGAACTTCAGGTAGAAGGCCATGTGGTTGATGCCGGCCGCCCGGTAGCGGATCTCCGAGATCGGGATTTCCAGGTCGCGCGCCAGTTCCTCGGCGGTACCCTGCACCGAGTGGCAGAGGCCGACCTGGCGAATCTTCGGATACTTGGCCGAGATCGCCCAGGTGTTGATCGCCATCGGATTGACGTACTGGAGCAGCACGGCGTTCGGGCAGACCTCCATCATGTCGGCGCATATCGCCCAGAGATGCGGAACGGTGCGGACGCCGCGCATGATGCCGCCAACACCCAGCGTGTCGGCGATGGTCTGGCGCAGGCCATATTTCTTGGGCACTTCGAAGTCGGTAACCGTAGCCGGCTTGTAACCGCCGATCTGGAAGGCCACGACGACGAAGTCGGCACCATCGAGCGCCTTGCGGCGATCGGTATAGGTTTCGATCGTTGCCGGCGCATCGAGCAGCTTGACGAGACGGCCGACGACCATCTCGCTTTCCGCGAGACGCTTCTCGTTGACGTCCATCAGGGCGATGGTCGCGCCCTTCAGCGCCGGCCGGTGCAGCACGTCGCCGAGGATGTTCTTCATGAACACCGTCGAACCGGCACCGATGAAGGTGATCTTGGGATTGGCCGCCATTTTCCACTATCCTCCAGGCAAACAGATTTCCCGCACGAACCGGCATCGCCGGTCCGCCATCGGGGACAGGTTTGTTGTTTTCTCGTTCAGGGGCCGCCGCTCTCAACGGTTTGCCCCAGTCGGGCTCCGTCGCGCTCACCAGAGCAAGGCGGAGCCCGGAATTCCGCCGCCTACGCGGCCACTTCGAAGGCCGCCTTCACCAACTTTTCGGTATAGGCGGTCTTCGGCTTGAACAGGACCTCCTCGACCGGTCCCTCCTCGACGATCTGCCCATGCTGCATGACGATGACGCGATGGCAGAGCGCCCGGACGACCTTGAGGTCGTGGGAAATGAAGAGATAGCTGAGCCCCCGCTCGTCCTGCAGCTT
Organism: Pleomorphomonas sp.; assembly: GCA_030603685.1. Lineage (GTDB taxonomy): Bacteria > Pseudomonadota > Alphaproteobacteria > Rhizobiales > Pleomorphomonadaceae > Pleomorphomonas. The sequence continues at coordinate 10,709 of JAUVXG010000069.1, read as the reverse complement.
GCGCAGGAGATCGATGATCTGAGCCTGGACCGACAGGTCGAGCGCCGAAGTCGGCTCGTCGAGCAGGATGAACTCAGGCTCGAGCGCGATGGCGCGGGCGATGGCGATGCGTTGCCTTTGACCACCCGAGAACTCGTGCGGGAAACGGGACAGAATGTTGGTCGGCAGACCGGCTGCCGTGAGCGCGTCGCGCACCCGATCGAGCCGCTCGGCCCGATTGGCGCCGATGCCGTTCACAATCAGCCCCTCCTCGATGATCTGGTTGACCGACATGCGCGGGTTGAGCGAGGAAAACGGATCCTGGAACACCACCTGCATGCGCGACCTGAGCGGCCTCAGCTCTTCCCGGTTCTTGCCGTGGATGGGCTTGCCATCGAAGAAGATCTCGCCGCCATCGGGGTCGGACAGGCGGATCAGCGCCTGGCCGAAGGTGGTCTTGCCGGAGCCGCTCTCGCCAACGATGCCCAGCGTCTCGTGGCGACGCAGCGTCAGGCTGAGATTGTCGACGGCGACCAGTTCGTGGAACTCGGCGTTGAAGAAGCCGCCCTTCTTCAGCATGAAGGCAACGCGAACGTCCTTGCCCTCAAGCATCACCGGCGATTCCGCCGGCAACGGATTGGCGTGGCCACGCGGTTCAGACCCGAGAAGATGGCGGGTGTAGGAGTGCCGAGGAGACTCGAACAGCGCCTCGGTGGTATTGTGTTCCTTCACCTCCCCCTTCTGCATCACGTAGACGTAGTCGGAGAACTTGCGGACCACCGTGAGATCGTGGGTGATCAGGATCACCGCCATGCCATGGCGCTGCTGCAGGTCGCGGATCAGCTGAAGGATCTGAGCCTGAACCGTCACGTCGAGCGCCGTCGTCGGCTCATCGGCGATCAGCACGTCGGGATTGTTGGCAAGCGCCATGGCGATCATCACGCGCTGGCGCTGACCACCCGAAAGCTGGTGCGGGTACTGGTTGATGCGCGATTCCGGATCGGGAATGTGCACCTCCCGCAAGAGCTCGATCGCCTTCTCGCGCGCCTTGGCCTTGGACAGCTTCTGATGGATACGGATCGCCTCGACGATTTGAGTGCCGATCGAATAGACCGGATTCAGCGAGGATAGCGGCTCCTGGAATATCATGGAGATGCGGTTGCCGCGCAGCACGCGACGGCGCTGCGAGGACCACTTGAGCACGTCGTCGCCGTTGAAGAGAATGCTGGCTTCAGGGGCAACCCGCGCACGCTTCGACAGAAGCCCCATGATGGTTCGCGCCGTCACCGACTTGCCGGAGCCGCTTTCACCGACGACGGCGATGGTCTCGCCGCGATAGAGCTGCATCGACACGCCGCGCACCGCTTCCACTTCGCCGTCTTCCACCTTGAAGCGAACGGCGACGTTTCGGCAGTCGACAATCGGCTCTCCCTTGCGGCTGTCATGATCGAACCGCACGTCCGGAGCGAGGTTTTCGTCTCTGTCCATGAACGGCTTCCTCAATAGGGGTCAATGGCGTCGCGCAGGCCGTCGCCGAGAGCATTGAAGGCGAAGACGGTCGCGAAGACGAAGGCCACAGGCGTCAGGATCCAGGGATAGGAGCCAATGGCCGAGTAGTTGGAGGTATCCTGCAGCATCAAGCCCCAGGAGATCAGCGGAGGTTTCACGGCGAAGCCGAGGAAGCCGAGGAAGCTTTCCAGCAGCACCACGTTGGGAATGGCCAGCGTTACGGCCACGATGACGTGGCTCATCACGTTGGGGAAGATATGCTGGAAGATGATGCGTCGATCACGGGCGCCGATGGCCATCGCCGCGCGCACGTAGTCGATACGGGCGAGCGCCAGCGTCTTGCCTCGCACCTCTCGCGAAAGCTGCGCCCAACCGAGGGCCGACATCACGAAGATGACGAAGGCCAGGAACACGGATGTCGGCGCGGTCACCGGGATCAGCGAGGTCAGCGCCAGATAGAGCGGCAACTGCGGGAAAGCCAGAACCAGTTCCACGAAGCGCTGGACCCAGACATCGAAGCGGCCGCCGAAATAGCCGGAGACCATGCCGACCGTCGTGCCGACCACCGTAACGATCGACACCACGGTGAGAGCGATCATCAGCGAGATGCGCGAGCCGTAGAGAGCGCGGGACAGCACGTCGCGGCCGAACTTGTCGGTGCCAAGGAAATGGACCGGCTTGCCGTCGACGGCGCCGAACAGGTGCCGCTCTGCCGGGATCAGCCAGAGCAGCTTGTAGGGTGCGCCCTTGACGAAGAAGCCGAGGTAGCGGGGATTGTCGTAGTCCGGCCCGATCAGCGGTTGATAGGTGATCGGATCGAGCTCGGCTCCTTCGACCATGGGATAGACGCGGGGCGTGATCGTCCAGCCGCCATCCTTGTCGGCGAAGGAAATGGTCTCCGGCCGGGAATAACCGACATCGGTGAGCTTCGGATCGACCGGCGACAGGAAGTCGGCAAACAAGGCGATGAATACCAGCAGGATGACCATCACGAGGCCGGCCATGCCGGTCCAGGAGCGCTTGAGACGCCGCCAGACCAGGGAGATGTAGCTCTCGCTGCCGTGCCGTTCGACGATTTCGCCGGTGCCGTTCAGGGTGGATTCGCCAGGGACTAGCATCAGTTGGCTCCTCCACCAAGGCGGATACGGGGATCGAGAAGGGCAAGCAGGATATCGGCGATGATGTTGCCGACGATCAGCGTGGCGGAGAGCACGAGCATGAAGGTGGCCGTGACGTAGACATCGCCGACGGCCATCGATCCGACAATGGCCGGCCCGACGGTGGGAAGGGCGAAGATGATGGCGGTCTCGATTTCGCCGGTCAGCATGTAGGGCAGCACCACGCCCTGATACATGACGAGAGGATGCAGCGCATTGGGCACGGCGTGGCGCAGGATCACCGCACCTTCCGAAAGCCCCTTGGCCCGCGCCGTCTCGACATACTGGGCGTTGAGCGTGTCGAGCAGATTACCGCGCATCACACGCATGTTGTAGGCGAGGCCGCCAAAGGTGGCGATGGCAACCACCGGCCAGACATGTTGCACGAGATTGACGAACTTGCCCCACGACCACGGCGCGCCGCCGTATTTCGGCGAGAAGAAGCTGTTGATTTCACTGACGTTGAAGTGGAACACCAGGATGTAGACGATCACCAGCGCCATGAGAAATCGCGGAACCGTCATGCCCAGGAAGGATATGAAAGACAGGAGGCTGTCGACCCAGGAATACTGCTTCGTCGCCGCTATGATGCCGAAGGATATGCCGATGACCGAAGCCAAAAGATGGCATGTCAGCGCCAACAACAGCGTTCTGGGCAGACGTTCGGCCACCACGTCGGCGACCGGGCGGTTGTAGAAGAAGCTGCGGCCGAAGTCGCCCTCGGTGACCATGCCGACGATCCAGTTGACGTACTGGATCGGGATCGGCTTATCGAGCCCGTGCGTGTGGGCATAGGCCTTGGCCTGGGCATCGGCTTGCTCGAAGGAAGCGCCGCCCTGGTTGATCAGCTGCGAGCGGATGAAGTCGCTATAGTCGCCGGGCGGCGCCTGAATGATGGCGAACGTCACGACGCTCAGGATGAAGAGAACCGGGATCGCCGAGGCGATGCGGATGAGCAAGAAGCGGAACATGGATCTGAGACTTCCTGACTCTTTGTCATGGATTTTGAAGGACCCATCTCTCGCGAAACGGGCTGGCTTGGATCGCCATCGGCTGGTGGCCGGTGATGGCTGGAGATCTTAGGCTCCCTCGGACTCCCGGACAATTCTGCGGAGGTCTCGGAAGAAGTGTCCCGGCGGCGGGGGGCACCGCCGGGACGCTGCAGCATCCGCCGATCGGGTTGGACCCGATCGACAAGCGGCTGCTCAGCCAGGGACTCGGAAACACTCTTGTCTTGCCGACCAGATCTTCATCTGGTCGGCGAGTGTCCGGGCCGTTCGAGTGGGAAGATTACTCGACGGGGCCCTTTTCACCCGGCTTGCCGGGCAGAGAGTCCGTGGCCAGCTCGTAGTCGCCCTGCTTGTCGGCGGGGACGTAGAGGCGTTCGCGGAGAACCGTGTCTTCAGCCCAGTTGAACATGAAGATCGGGGTTCCCGGAGGAACGTTGGCAAAGCGCTTGTTGATGATCAGAGCACCGGGATACTCGGTCAGACCAACGCTGTTGACGTTGCTCGTCGCGACCTTGTTGTACTCCTTCATCAGCTCGGCGCGTTCGGCGACGTCCTGAGTGGCGATGAACTTGTTGACGATGTCGACGAGCTGCTGCTCGAAGGGCATCAGGTCGAGTTCGCCACTCTCCGGCGCACGATGGAACCACGAGGTCTTCGGACCGACCGGCGCGAGCTGCTCGGTGTTCTGCACGACGGCCGTCAGTTCCGGACCATGCCGGTTGATCGTCCAGTCGAACTTGCCGCCGTAGTTGGCATTGTCGCGCTGCTTGCCGTCGAGGGCATTGAGGACGACGCGCAGACCGAGCTTCTCCATCTGACCGATCACGCCCTCGGCGAGGTTCTTGTCGGTGGAGTAGTCGGCGCTGACCAAGAGCGTGATCTCGACGTCCTTGCCCTTCATCGGGCCGTCCGTGTAGTTCACGACGCCGTTGCCGTCGGTGTCCTTGAGGCCGGCCGCTTCGAGTTCCTTCTTCGCCCCGTCGAGATCGAAGGGATAGTAGAAGGTGCTCTCGCGGTCATAGAAGCTCGAACCGGAGGAGACGCCGCCGGGATAGATGGCCGTGAACGGACCCTTCACCAGCGCCTCGCCGAGCTTCTGCCGGTCGAGACCCATGGTCACCGCCTTGCGGAAGTGCTCGTTGCGGTTCAACTCGCGCACCGCCTGGCCACGCTCGTCCGGACCACCCCAGCCGTTGGCCGAGAAGTTCATGTAGAGGTTGTAGCCGATGAGGCGCGGGCCGAACTCGAGGCGAGCCGGGGCGGTGGGCTGGGCGGCGCGCTTGAGCGACTCGACGAAGTTCTCGGGCTGCTCCAGGTTGGAGATGTCGCCGGAACCGGCCACGGCCTGCACGTCGCGATCCGCCCAGGTCGACAGCTTGAAGTGGACTTCGTCAAGATAGGGCAGCTGATTGCCGTTCTCGTCGACCTTCCAGTAGTAGGGATTGCGGCGAAGGACGATGATGTCATCCGGACGGTAGAGAACCGGCGACCAGGCGCCCATCACCGGCCAGTTCATGAAATCCGGCGGGTAGGCATTCTTGTACTGCTCATAGGTATTCTTGGAATACTTGGGATGCTGCGGCTTCAGCATGTGAGCGGGGCCGGGGCAGAAGGTGCCGTAGGCCATGTTGTAGAGATACTGCTTGGGGAAGGCGTCCTTGAACGTCCACTCGATGGTGTAGTCGTCGATCGCCTTCAGGGTCGTACCCTCGCCAAAGGTCGCCGCGGTGGCGCCGTTGGTCGGCGAAACGTTGGGATCGAGGACGTTGTCTTCCCAGTAGAACATGACGTCTTCGGACGTGAAGGGCACACCGTCCGACCACTTGGCGCCCTCGATGAGGTGCATGGTCAGCTTGTGACCGTCTTCGGACCACTCCCAGCTCTTGGCGAGGTTGGGAAGCGGCTCCATGTCCTCGGCCTTGATCTGGAACAGCTGCGCGGTGCGCGTCAGGCACTCGTACATGCCGATGTCGATGCCACCCCAGCCCTGCACCTGCCCGGCCTGGTAGTTCCAGCCTTCGGGACGACCGCCGATGACATGGCGGAGCACATCGCCGTAAACGCCGGTGCCGTCGGGCATGTTGCCGGTCTTGAAGACAAGCGGCTCTTTCGGCAGACGATCCTTGACCGGCGGCAAGCGTCCCTTGTCGACGAAGTTCTTGGTGATGTACTCGGGTTCGCTGTAGGACGGCAGCGCCTTGTATTCGTAAAGGTCGCTGCGTCCAACGTAGTTGACCTTGCCCTGCCCCTGGAACACCGGGGCCTCCGGCACGGCGGTCAGCTCGGACGCAAAAGCGGCCGTCGCGAAGAACGACGCGCCGAGCATCAGAGCCGACGTCAGTTTCATCCGATAAGTCATTCCGTCATGTCCTCCCTCGTAGAACCGGCCACCGGCCACGAGCCGGCGGACGAACAATGCGATGGGCAGCGTCGGAACGCATCCCCCCGCGTCTCTTCCCAAGCCAGCCGGCTTCCTCAACAGACCGGTCGGCTTCCCCAGTGCGGCGGCCCATGGTGCCTGCCGCGTCCGGCGGGGTTGCCCACGCCGGACAATTCCCGATGGCGTGCGGTCGCTCAGACCTTTGTGCGCGCCTTCTCCTCTCGGATCTCGTCGATACCGCGCGCCTCGCGACGGGCTGCTCCCTGCCAGTCGCGGGTTTTGACGGTCGACTTGGCGACCCTTTCCTTGGCAGCGTCGATGGCATGGGCATATTGCGGCAGCCAGCGCGCCTGGGCGACCAGCATTTCGTCGACCATCGCCCACACTTCCTCAGGCGTGCAGATGGCGCCGACCAGCGGATCGTGCAGCATGGCGAGCTTCAAGAGATCGACGTCACCCGTCACCGCCGCATGCACCGACATGCGCTGCACGTTGACGGACGACAGGCAGGTGGCCGCGCAAGCCTCCGGCAGCGTGATGCCGGCCACCATGTTGATGCCGAAGCGGTCGACGAAGCCGGGCGACTCGATGATGCAATCCTCCGGCAGATTGGTGATGACGCCGCGGTTCTTCTGGTTGAAGTGACCGCGGTAGACCCTGCCCGTTTCCAGCGCCTCGATGATGTGGCTGGCATGCTCGCTCGAACGCCGCGCCGGGTCGATCTTTTCCTCGGCCTCTTTCAGGAACTCGGGGAACTCTGTCTCGAACCAGTTGCGCTGTTCGGTGGTGAAGCGCAGGTAGCCGCCCGTCTCGCCATGGATCCAGTCGGACATGTCGATCCAGTTCATGATCTCGCCGGGCCGCTTGCGATACCAGGGCAGGTACTCCGACAGGTGGCCGTTGCTTTCCGTGGAGTAGACGCCGAAGCGCTTCAGCACGTCGATGCGGACCTTCTCCTGCTTGGAGTAGACGGGGTGCGCCTCGAAGGCGGCGACGATCTCGCCCTTGGTCACCTTGCGGCCGCGAACGCGGACGTCAACGTACCAGGTCTGATGGTTGATGCCCGAGCAGATGTAGTCCACCTCGTCATGGCCGACGCCGAAGATGTCGGCAATCTGTTCGCCGCCGTGCTGGACGCCATGGCAGAGGCCGATGGTGTCGACCTTGCCATACTCGATGGCCGCCCAGGTGTTCATGGCCATGGGATTGGCGTAGTTCATGAACCTGGCGCCGGGCTCGGCGACCTCTCGGATGTCCTTGCAAAAATCGAGGATCACCGGAATGTTGCGCTGCCCGTAGAGGATGCCGCCGGCGCAGATCGTGTCGCCGACGCACTGGTCGACGCCGTATTTCAGCGGAATGCGGATGTCGTCCTGGTAGGCGTCGAGACCGCCGACGCGGACGCAGGAAATCACATAGCGCGCGCCTTCAAGCGCCTTGCGGCGATCGGTGGTGGCGGTCACCTTGGCCGGCAGCTTGTTGACTTCGACGATCTTTCTCAGGATCGTCGCGATCATCGTCAGATTGTGCTCGGAAATGTCGGTCAGCGCGAACTCGACATCGGCAAACTCCGGTACGCACAGAATGTCGGTAAAGAGCTTCTTGGTGAAGCCGACGCTTCCAGCGCCGATGATCGCAACTTTGAAGGCTGCCATGCTGTCCTCGTTCAATCGCCTAAAACGACCGGATAAGGATACTTCCAGACAATACGAAGGTGTTGCGCAAGCGACACTGTCGCGTTGCGCCTTACATCTTGTCCTTGGGGAAGTCCCTGGCTCCGTCCGTTCCGTTCTTCTTGTTGGCTGCATTAAGACGTAATATGGCTGCCAAGGCCAGACGAGGATTGTGCTTCGATGGGTAATTCTGTGCTCGACAAACTGCGACAAAATGGCCCGGGAATGACGACAATGTCATTGCCGCGGGGGCGCAATCTGCTCCACACGATGCCGACCAGCACTGGCTATGATATTCAAACTTCAAAAGAATATTCCTGGGACGGGCGAAAACGCGGACAAACTCCCTTCACGGTTCTCCAGCACACAATTTCAGGGCATGGAAATTTGCGCTACGAGGACAAGCACTATCGCATCGGCGAGGGCGAGGCGATGCTGGTGCTGGTGCCGCACAACCATCGCTACTGGCTGGAAGACGGCGGCCGCTGGGAGTTCTTCTGGATTTCGATGAACGGTGAGGAGGCGCTGCGGCTGCATCGATCGGTCATGGCCGTGACCGGCCCGGTCCTTCATCTGAAGCCACGCACGGTGGAAACGCTGGCCGACTGCTCTCTCCGGATGATGGAAGGCGAAGGCGAGACGCCGGGCGCCGCCTCCGCCCTGGCCTATCGCGCCGCCATGGCGCTTTACGACGACGTGTTCGCCGGCACCTATTCCGATGCCACCCAGGCCAGCCCGATGGCGCCGGTGATCCGGCACATCCTCAACAACCTGCAAAGCGACCTGTCGGTCGACGAACTGGCCGGCGTCGCGGGTCTCAGCCGTGCCCATTTCAGCCGCGTTTTCACCGCCACCGAGGGACGACCGCCCTCCGAGTACGTTCTGGCCGAGCGGATGCGCCGTGCCGCCAAGCTGCTCGCGGTCAACACGGAAATCTCTGTAAAGGAGGTGGCGACGCTGACGGGTTTCTCCGACCCCAATTACTTCTCGAAGGTGTTTCGCCGCTTCTTCGGCGCCAGCCCGACCGAGTTCCGCACCACCGGCATGTACGCCACGCAGACCATCGGCACCGACCGATAGAAGGCCGCCCGGAACAATTGTCAGCCGCCGTTGGCAGCGATCCAGGCGCCCAGCGCGTCGCGTTCTTCGCGCGTCATGCCCGTTTCGTTGCCAAGCGGCATAACCTCCGAATCGACCGCCTGCATCTTGATGAGCGGCGCATAGCGGCGGATGTGCTCGACATCGCTGAAGACGAGGCCCTTCGGCGGCTCCGTAAACCCCTCATGGGTCGGCGTGGCGGAATGGCACATCACGCAATGCGTCGCGGTGAGGCGAAGAACGTCCGCATCGGTAACGGTCGGGGCATCCGCGACATCGGCGGAGCGCGGCAATGGCGCAGTGGCAATGACAGCCAAGGCCAGAGCAACCGCCGCCCCGGGTAGGGCCCACCAGTATCTCCGGAATGGATCGCCCGCCTCGTGGCGGTTGAGAAGATGGCGCACCATGCCGCCGGTGACGAGAATCAGCGCCACCAGAAGCCAGCCGTGCGGGTGGCCGGTGAGCAGAGGATAGTGGTTTGACACCATCATCAGGAGCACCGGCAGCGTCAGGTAGTTGTTGTGGATGGAGCGTTGCCGCCCCTGCAGTCCCAGGATCGGATCCGGCCTCTCGCCCGCCATCAGCGCGGCGGCAATCTTCTTCTGGTTGGGAATGATCACCCTGAAGACGTTGGCCGCCATGATTGTGCCGACCAGAGCGCCGACGTGGATGAAGGCGCCGCGTCCTGAGAAGACGTTGCTGAACAGCGCCGCGAAGCCGACGATCATCAGGAAGACGCAAAAGACGACGAGACCGGGATGATCATCGGTCGTGTGCTTCATGAGGCCGTCGTAAGCCAACCAGCCGAGGAGCAGCGACAGTACCGAGATGGCGATCGCCTGCCATGGCGCAAGATCGGCCACCGAGGGATCGATCAGATAGGCCCGGGCGTTGAAGTAGTAGATTGTCGTCAGAAGCACGAAGCCGGAGACGAAAGTGAGGTAGGCCTCCCAGCGGTACCAGACGAGATCCTCCGGCAGCTCTTCGGGCGCCACCGCGTATTTCTCGACATTGTAGAAACCGCCCCCGTGCACGAGCCAGGCCGTGCCGTAGACGCCGGGGTTCATCTTCGCCCTTTTGCGAAGGCTGAGGTCGAGGGCGATGAAGAAGAAGCTGGTGCCGATCCATCCGATGCCGACCACGAGATGGAACCAGCGGGCCAGAATATGAAGCCATTCAATGGCAAAGCTCAGCATGTGTAGGGCCTGGCGCCTCGTTGCGGACTTCGCCCGGCCTAGCATGTAGGCATGACGCATCCATACGCATTTAGCCGTAATCTAGCCCTTGGGAGCCGACTTGCGCAAGTCGGCTGGCAGATCGAAATGCCAATATTTCCGGCAGGTTGGCGGCTTTCCACAAAGCAGAGAGGCCGCCCGAAGGCGGCCCCATGCGAGTTCAGCGACAAACAGAACAGCCGAAGCTTACTGCGGCAGCTTGTCGTCGACGCCCTTGACGTACCAGTTCATGCCCAGGAGATCGGCGTCCGGAGCGACGACGCCGTCGGCATAGCGCTCCTTGCCGTCCTGATCGAAGATCGGACCGGTGAAGGGGTTCCAGCCGCCAACGATCTTGGCCTCGGTCTCCTCGGCGAGCTTCTTGGTCTCGTCGGACATGTTGGTGTACTCGGCCATGTGGACGGTACCGTCCTTGATGCCTTCCCACACGTCGTCGGCCTTCCAGGTGCCGTCGAGAACGGCCTTGACCGACTTGATGTAGTGCGGGCCCCAGTCATCGACGATGGCGGTCATCTGCGCCTTGGGCGCGAACTTGATCATATCGGACGACTGGCCGAAGCCCTTCAGGCCACGCTCCTCGGCAACCTGGATGGCAGCCGTCGAGTCGGTGTGCTGGACGATGATGTCGGCACCCTGGTCGAACAGAGCCTTGGCGGCGTCGGCTTCCT
>JAUVXG010000009.1 GCA_030603685.1 Pleomorphomonas sp. | reverse complement strand
CACCCAGGCGAAGATGTCGGCGTGCATCCAGGTCTTCGCCTTTTCGACGAAGCGGCCGAGGAACAACGCCGCGGTGATCGAGCCGGCAAAGCCGCCCGGCGACACGTTGTTGAGGTCGGCGATCTTCGACTTCAGTCCTTCCTCGTAGGGCGTCCACAACGGCAAGCGCCAGAGCGGGTCGCCGGCCGAAAGGCTCGCAGACGCGAGTTCGGCGGCGAAACCATCGTCGCGGGTATAGAAGGGCGGAATGTCCGGGCCAAGCGCGACGCGGGCGGCCCCGGTGAGCGTTGCGAGATCGACAAGAAGGTCCGGGGCCTCGTCGTCGGCGAAGGCCAGAGCGTCGGCAAGGATCAGGCGCCCCTCGGCATCGGTATCGCCGATCTGGACGGTGAGGCCCTTCCGAGAGGGGAAAACGTCGCCCGGCCGGTAGCTGGTGCCCGACACGGCATTCTCGACGATCGGCAGCACGACGCGCAGGCGCAAGTCGAGGCCGGCCTCCATGATGAGACGGGCCAGGCCGAGCACGTTGGCCGCGCCGCCCATGTCCTTCTTCATCAGCAACATGTAGCTGCCGCCCTTGATGTCGAGACCGCCGGTGTCGAAGACGACGCCCTTGCCGACCAGCGATACCTTCGGCGCGTCGGCCCGCCCCCAGGTGAAGGTGATCAGGCGCGCCGGGCGGCTCGAGCCGCGTCCCACCGCCTCGACGAGCGGGAACTCGCGCGCGAGGAGGTCGTCACCGAGGTATTCCTCGAACACGGCGCCGTGGGCCGTTGCCAGCTCTCGGGCGACAGCGGCCAGTTCGGCCGGACCAAGGTCATTGGCCGGCGTGTTGACAAGGTCGCGCACCATGTAGACGGCGGCGGCGATCCGTTCGGCCTCCGCACCCTCTTCGCCCTCCGGCAGGACGAGACGAGGCGCGCTTGTCTTTGGTTTCAGGTAACGCTCGAAGCGGTAGGAGCCGAGCGCGAAGGCCAGGGCTGCTTCGCCGACATTGCCCGGCCAACCTTCGAGGCGATAGGTGCCGGCGGGGAGAGCCGTCGCGAGCTTGCCGGCAAGCAGTGGCGGACGAGCGGCTTCCTTGCGGCCAAGGCCAAAGAGGACCGCAGCAACACTACCTTCGGCGTCCGGCAACAGCAGGACTGTTCCTTCGTCGGCGGAGAAGGCGTTGGCCTTCGCCCATGCCGTAGCGCCGAGCTCGGCGAGCCGGGCGTCAAGCCCCTCGGCGGTGACGGCGTGGACGGGAACGGCGACTTCATCGGAAGCGGCAAAGGCGGGCAGCAAGGTGGCGACTCCGGTTGATGTTTTCCCGAATGTAGAGAGATGGACGGGTGGCGGCAAGGCGAACGCGGCGGCACGCAAGGCACCGGGTTAACTGGCCGGTAAGGTTAACAGACTATCAAAGACGGAACCCGAGGCGGCCGAGCCGCCCTCATCACGGTGATGATCGATGCCGCTTTTCGCCCGACGTTCCGCGCTTCTTGCCCTGCTGCTTCCGCTCGCTCTCGCCGCCGCCGGTTGCGCCAACAACCGACCGGTGCTGACCACCCGCGGCGATGTCTCGGTGACCGGTTCCGTGGATCGGATGACCGACGCGCAGATCACCGCTGCCGCATCAGCCTGGGGGCAGCGCTACGACGCCGATCCGAAGAACCGGGCCAACATTCTCAACTACGCCGCAGCCCTCCGCCTCGGAGGACGCACCGACCAGGCAGTAGCCGTCCTCGAAAAGGGCATGGTCGCCTCGCAGAACGATCCGGAAATGAGCGCCGCCTATGGCAAGGCACTCGCCGCCAATGGTAACTTCGACCAGGCGCTCAGGGTCATCCGCCAGACCCAGCGGCCCGACCGACCCGACTGGAAGCTCTATTCCGCCGAGGGCGCCATTCTCGATCAGCAAGGCAACCCGGCCGAAGCGCGCGCCGCCTATCAGAAGGCGCTGCAGATCGCGCCGGGCGAGGCTTCGATCTACAACAATCTTGCATTGTCGTATCTGCTGGCCGGCGACATCGCCAACGCCGAAAAGACGCTACGCAAGGCGGCGGCTCTCCCTGGAGCGACCAGCCGCATCCGCCAGAACCTGGCGCTCGTCCTGGGGCTTCAGGGCAAGTTCAAGGAAGCCGACGCGATCGCGCGACAGGAGCTGGACCCGGCTCAGGCGGAAACCAACGTCGCCTATCTCAAGTCGATGCTGAGCCAGACGAACACTTGGAAGGAAGCCCGCAAGCAGGGCTGACGGGGAGGCCGCGCTGCCCAGGATCATCAATCTCGCCGAGGTCTCTTTCGACCCCGAAGACGACGTCGACCGAAAGGCCCCGAAGGGCTATGCTGCACGCTTCGCGGCCATCGGCGACCGACTTGGCGCTCGGATGATCGGCTGCTCGCTGGTCGAGACCGCCCCGGGATGCCGCGCCTCGCCCTTTCACAACCACCGATGCAACGAGGAAATGTTCCTGATCCTGGAAGGGGAAGGCATGGTTCGCGTCGGTTCCGACCGACATCCGGTTCGGGCCGGTGACGTCATCGCCTCTCCGCCCGGCGGTCCGGAGACCGCCCACCAGATCGAGAATACCTCCGACAAGCCGCTCCGCTACCTCGCGATCTCGACCATGACGGAGCCGGACATCATCGACTATCCGGACTCAGGCAAGTTTCTCGTGAAAGGCCAACTGCCCGCCGGCGACGGCACACGTACCGAACGCTTCCGCTTCATGGGCCGTCAGGAAACGAACCTCGACTACTGGGACGGCGAGGGCTGACCCGGACGTTCACTCGCCGCGCGGCGGCGCGTAGGCGGCCGGATCGACCGTCTCGGGCCGGCCGGAGAGACCGAGGCGGGCCAGCCGAGGCGCCGTCTCGGCGATCACCTTGCCATTCCGCACCACGCTGAGACGTGTCGGCTTCAGGCGAATCGCCTCGACCGTGTCGCGGGCCTGCAGCACCACGAGGTTGGCGGCCTTGCCGATCTCCACGCCATAATCGTCAAGCCCGATGGCCTTGGCTGCCCTGTCGGTGACGCAGTGGAAAGCGGTGTCGATCGCATCGAGCGCCGTCATCTGGCCAACGTGCACCGCCATCGACGCCACCTCCAGCATGTCGCCCGAACCCATGGAATACCAGGGATCCATCACGCAGTCATGGCCGAAGGCGACGTTGACGCCGCCCTTCAGGAGTTCGGGCACCCGGGTCATGCCGCGCCGCTTGGGATAGGTGTCGTGGCGGCCTTGCAGCGTGATGTTGATCAGCGGATTGGCGACGGCGTGCACACCGGCCTCCCGCATCAGGGGGATCAGCTTGGAGACGTAGTAATTGTCCATGGAGTGCATGGAGGTCAGGTGGCTGCCGACCACCCTGCCCTGCAAGCCAGTGCGGATCGTCTCGGCGGCCAGTGTCTCGATGTGGCGCGACAAGGGATCGTCGCTCTCGTCGCAGTGGAGGTCGACCATCAGGCCGCGCTCGGCGGCGATCTCGCACAGGCGACGCACCGAGGCGGCGCCATCGGCCATCGTCCGCTCGAAATGCGGAATGCCACCCACAACGTCGACACCCATGTCGAGCGCCTTGAGAAGATTGCGTTCGGCCGTCGGCGACCGATAGAAGCCGTCCTGCGGGAAAGCGACGAGTTGAAGGTCGATGTAGGGAGCGACCCGTTTCTTCACCTCCAGCAGCGCTTCGACGGCCAGAAGCCGGTCGTCGCAGACGTCGACGTGGCTGCGGATGGCGAGAAGCCCCTGGCTGACGGCGAGGTCGCAATAACGCAGCGCCCGCTCCACCACCGCATCCTGGGTCAGAAGCGGCTTCAGCTCTCCCCAAAGCGCGATGCCTTCCAGCAGCGTGCCCGAGCGGTTCATCCGCGGCAGGCCGAGCGACAGCGTCGCGTCCATGTGGAAGTGGGGATCGACGAAGGGAGGCGTGACCAGCCGCCCGGACGCGTCGATGGTCGCTTGGGCCGATCCACCGATGGCCGGCCCGATGTCGACGATGCGACCATCCTTGACGGCGATGTCGACGCCGGTGCGGCCGTCGGCGAGATTGGCGTTCTCAATGAGCAGATCAAGCATGGCTGGCCTCGTCGAAGTTCAGGAGGACGTTTTGGCCGTCGGAGCCGCGTCGGTGTGGTCCTTGAGATAGGTCCAGAGGCGCTCGACGCGCGCGCGAACCTTGTCCATGTTGCGGTAGATGCGGATGCGCATCTCGATCACCGCCTCGGGGTCGACGGCCACCAGCTTTCCCGCCTCGATCTCGGCGCGAATGGTGTTGGCCGGAAGCCAGGCCACGCCGCGTCCGGTGAGCGCCATGGTCTTGATCGCCTCGGCCATCGGGTTCTCGTAGATCTTGGCGAGATTCAGCGCTTCGCCGCGCTCGGCGAGCAGCACCGACACCAGCCGGCCGAGGAACGTCTCGGGCGCGTAGGCGAGATAGGGAACCGGCTTGTCGGACCCGCCGGGCAGCGGGAACAGCGGTGCCCCTGCCTCATCGGGCGCCGAAACCGGGATCACCCGGTCGCCGCCAAGGTCGAGGGACGGAAAGCGCTCGGGGTCGAGCAGCACCGGCACGCGCGGATGCTCGTAGGTGAGCAGAAAATCGCAGTCGCCTTCGGCAAACATCCGAATGCTGTCGTGGAAGTTCTCGGTGATCAGCCTGGCATGGATCGGTCCGAAGCCCGCTTCGACATCCTTGAGCCACCAGGGAAAAAAGGAAATCGACAGGGAATGCAGCGTCGAAAAGGTGAGGATGCCCTGCCCCTGCGCCCGCCCCGAGCGCAGTTCGGCGCGTTCGAGCAGGATGAGGCGCAGGACCTCCTCGGCGGTCTCACGGAAACGGCGGCCTTCAGCGGTGAGCGTGGTCGGGTAGGTAGAGCGATCGACCAGCGGCACGCCGAGCCATTGCTCCAACTGCTGGATACGACGACTGAAGGCGGATTGCGTTACGCGGCGTTCCACCGCTGAGCGCGAAAAACTGCGCGTGTTGGCGAGGCTCACGAAATCCTCGAGCCACTTGATCTCCACGAACTGGCACTCCCATACGAGGCTCTCAGCCTCGACGCCCAACGGCGCGCCCGAAAAAAGGTCACGCTCGTTATGTACGCAGACGGAAGGCAAAGTCGAGCCCCGTCGCCGGAGCAATCGCCGGAATGCACCGACGGTCGATCAGAGCCGGCAGGCGCCTGCTGGCCTTGATGCCACGGGCCAAATCCGATCCGTCGCCCACCGATTGCGAGGGGCTCAGCTCTGCCGTGCGAGAAAGCCCTCGATGGCCTCGACGACGAGGGCGTGATCTTCGTGCTGCGGCAGCCCCGACACGGTGACGGTGCCGATGAGACCGGTGCCGATCACGCGTATCGGGAAGGCGCCGCCATGAGCGGCATACTCGCGCGGATCGACAAGCATCGCCTCATGGAACGGCACGTCCTTCAGGGCTGCCCGCCGTCCCATGTAGTAGGAGGAATGGCCGAAGCGCATGACGACGGCATTCTTGCGGATCACCCATTCGTCATTGTCGGCGCTGGTTCCGGGGAGCGCGGCATGGAAAAGCTGCTGGCCGGCGCGCCTCACGTCGACGGTGATCGGCAGGCTGCGGGACCGACCGAGCTCCACCAGAAGAAGGCCGAGCGCGATGGCGGTGTCGTTGTCGAAGGAGGGAAACTGCAGACGCTCTTCCTGGGCCAAGAGATCGTCGAGAAATTCCTGGGAAATGAAGGTCATGGTCGCGTCCCCGCGATTTTTGCCGTGATGAGGCCGACCAGCGGCGGCAGATGCCTATAATAGACGGCGGCGAGCGCCAAGACATAGGAAAGGCCGCCGATCAGCGTGGCGCCCACAAGACCAAGGGCGGTATGCGGCCAGTCTATCGAATGGACGACAAGTCCCATGACGGTTGTCGCGAGCGCGATGCGAGCGGTGTCGACGATGGGGAAGCGAAAGCCGCAGAGCCTGATGGCAATGGTAGCCGAAAGGGCCAGCGTCAGGCCCGAGGCGATCAGCGCGCCGATCACCACCCCGACGAGATAGTTCATGGAGAAGCCGACAACGGCAAGGCCGGCGGTGGCCACGATCTCGAACAGGCCGATGACGACGAGCAGACCATATCGGCTGTCGAGCGTCAGCATCTGTCCGGTGGCATGGGCGTGGTAGGCGCGAATCATGCCGCCGAACGCAGCGAGCCCGAGAATGGAGCGGGTCACGTCGCGGTAGGTTTCGGCAACCGCCAGGTCGACCAGAATGTCGGTGACGAGCCAAAGGCCGACCACCGACGGAAGCAGTACGGCGGTGAGCAGGGCCGCGTTGACCTTGAGCTGCTCAAGCGCCGCATTCCGGTCGCCGGCGTTGATCATGCGGGCAGCGATCGGGAATGCGGCCACGGACACCAGCATAGAGGCGACGGAGGCCGAGCGTCGGCCAAGCCCCCAGCCGACCGCCATCAGCCCAAAGGCGGCCGAGCCGCCGATGTGATCGACGACGTAGCGAATGCCGTTCTCGCCAAACCAGCCGATGCCGTTGACCACCAGCATCGGTCCGCCGTTCAGGACGGCATCCTTGAAGATGGCAAGGTCGAGGCGCGCCGTCCGGAGGCTCACTCCGATCATCGGGAGCGCCACGGCGGTGCCCAGCGCCTGCATGGCCGCGTAAACGATCAGAAGCTGGCCAGCGGAAGCGCCGAAAACCTCGGTAGAGACAACTCCCGCCACGAGGCCGCCCACCGGGCCCGACGTCAGCAGGAGCGTGTAGGCCAGAATCTTGTCCTGCGCTCGGGCCCGTTCGCCGAAATGGTTGTTGAGACCGCGCGTCACGTAATAGGCGGCGATAATCAGGAAGACGAGAAGCGGGTCGCTGTGCCCGCTAAAGAAATGCATGGAGAGAGCGGCGGCGGCGAGCTCGGGAAGCGTCATCAGAACCAGCAGCGATGTCTCGGTCTCAAGGTAGCGACGACGACCGGCAACGTCCTCCGGCGGGGGCAGGAAGCGCAGCGTGTAGAAGGAGAACCAGGACCGACTCAACATGTAGGCCAGGTCCTGCGTCGAGGTGACGAGCACGAACGTGGCCATCTCGGCCGGCGGCAGCCACCAGGTCCAGATCATTACCGACAGGAACTGAGAAACCGGCGACAGGAACTGCGCCGGCAGGTAGAGAAGAGTCTGGCGGATCAGCATGGCGGCGACCTTTCCGAAGTCCGCGGGCGACTGGCAAAGGCCGTGATGATGAGCGTGGTGAGCAGGCCAAGTTCGATCGACTTGGTGGAGAAGGATGATACCGCCGTCGATATCAAAAAGTAGATGCCGAGCGGCATGAGGACGGCCGCCCCGAAGCGGCGGATCAGTTCGGCGAAAAAGGCGGCGAGCCCCATCAGGAAGAACAGCGTGACGAAACCGCCGTAGTAGGCGACGAAGCCGACATAGGCGCTTTCGATGGCGATTGGCGTGCCGATCCTCGGCAACATCGCTTTCACCGAGGCGACGTCCGGCCCGAAGACCACCTCCGGCCAGGACATGTCTCGAAAGACCGACAACATGGCGACGCGGGCCATGGCGCTGCCGTCGTCATTGATGAAGCGACCGATGAGACGGTCGGCCATGCCGCCGTCCACGGCCAGTACGGCGCCGATCACCAAAAACGTTGCGGCGAAGATGGCGGCGGCGGCCACCGGGAGGGGAAAACGACGCCCCAGCAGCAGGCGAGCGCCTGAAAAGGCAGCGATGGTGAACAGGGCAGCGGCCGATAGGACGATGGCGGTACGACCGCCAAAGAAGAACAGCGCTCCGAAGTGGAACAATACCAGGAAGAGACGAGGTCCCTGTCGGAACGGTCCGGCGCCCAAGGCCAGCGACACCAGGCAAACCGTCGTGATCATGGCATTCATCAAGGGATGGCCAAGCAGCGCCGTCGCCCGCCACTCCCAAGTGAGCAACTCCCCATTGACGTAGAGAGGGGTCAAACGGAAGCCGCTAAGCCCCTCGACGTAGCCAAGGGTGCTGTTGACGGCAAGGATGCCCTGAACGAGCAGCGCGACGAACCGCATCTCGCGAGAGTCCAGACGAACGAGAGACGCGAACAGGCAGGCCGTCATCACGAAGTTGTCGGTCACCTGCGAAATCGGCGTTTTCTGAACGCCGATGACCTGGAAGGCGAGAAGACCGATGGCGAGGAAAAGGACCACCAAGCCAGGGCTGTCGCGCCAACTGCGGCCCACAAACGGTCCGAGGCCACCGTCGGCGACGATCCAGGCGGCCAGCGCCAGCACGGACAGGTAGCTGGCCGGATGGATCTTGGTGAGCGGACTGCCGCCCGCCGCATCATAGGGGATGCCGATGAGGTTGAGCATCGGTCCGGACAGAAGGAAGAGAGCGAGGACGGAAAGGACCGTCAGGCCGGCCGCAAACGGACGGACATCGATCGCAAAGCCGACGCTGCCGGCGCGATAGGAAACGGGAAGCTGAAATGCCCGCAATGCCATGCCGAGATCGATCCCGAGACTGAAACCTTCGAAAACCTGAATGGGATCGTCACGACTGCATGGTTAACTCGCGGTCTTCGCGAGGAGGACCGGTGCCTCTATTTCGACCGACATCGTTCACGTTTCCTTAAGCGCACCGCCTTATGGTTAACAAGCTGCAAACACGGGCGGATAAGCAAGTTGAACAGCCTCATCATATCCGACGACCAGAGAATCGTTAGGCCGATGACCGAGGAAGCACGGCGCCCGGGCGAGGTCGACATCGGCCTGTTGCTTTCCATCCTGCTCCGTCAGTGGAAACTGATCGCGATCGTGACGCTGCTGTTTGTCGGCGCCGGCTTTGCCTACGCGACGTTTGCCCCGCGGGTTTGGCAGTCGACGGCCAGAGTCTTGCTCGACCCGCGCGACAAGCAGGTGGTCGCCGGTCCCGGCCTGTCCCAGCCGCTGCAGGGCGTCGATGCCGTCTGGATCGACACCCAGGCCAACGTCGTCACGTCCGCCGCGATCCTCTCGACGGTCATCGATACGTTGGGGCTCCAGAGTGACCCCGAGTTCGGCGGCAGCCGCGACCAGACCCTGAGGGCGCTCGTCAAGGCCATCAAGGTGGAGCGCGCCGACCAGACCTACGTGCTCGACATTTCGGTTCGCAGCAAATCGGCCGACCGCGCCGTCCGCATTGCCCAGGAACTGGCCGAGGCGTTCGTCGCCAATCAGGTCGAGGTGAAGCAGGCGGCGGTCCGCGAGGCGAGCAACCTCATCAACCGTCAGCTCGACGACCTCAGGGCCAAGGCACGCACCGCTCAGGAAAAGCTCGAAGCCTACCGCCGCAATCATGGAATCCTGACGGCAAACGGCCGTTCGGTGGACGAGGATACGCTACGCCAGCTCAACGACGCCTATGTCGCCGCCCGCGTTCGCACCCAGGATGCCAAGGCCCGCCGCGACAAGATCGCCGCAGCCCGAGCCGGCGGATCGGATGCCGCTCTGACCGGCATAGATTCCACGGTTCTGAGCCGTCTCAAGATCGAACGGGCGCTCGCCGCTCGCACCGTCGGCGAGCTTGGCCAGGATCTCGGCCCGAACCATCCCCGCATGGTGGCGGCGCGCGCCGATCTCGTCCGTGCCGAATCCCAGATCGAAGGCGAACTCAAGACGCTCTCCGTCAGCGCCGACGCGGAGTATCAGGTAGCGGCGGCTGCCGAAGCAGCGGCACGAAAGGCGCTCGACGATGCCGGCGCCGTGGTCACCGACACCAGCGAACGAACCATTGAGCTGCGCGAACTCGAGAACGAAGCCTCGCTCCGTGCCGACATGTACAAGACCTATGTCGCGCGCACCGAGGAAATCACCCTGCAGGCCAACACGCAGGTGTCGGACGCGCGCGTCATTGCGCCGGCCAACATTCCGCTGTCTCCCTATGCGCCACGCCAGACCCTCATCCTTGCTCTTTGCGGCATCGCCGGTCTTGGTCTTGCCCTGACCATCGCAGTCTATCGCGGCCGCCGCTTTTTGCCGGAATATGCGGAAGCCGACGAAGAGGCATTCGCGGCGCCCATCGATACCGGCTCGCTCCACACCCGGGAAGACCCGGCGTTCTCACCGGAAGAGGACCTTCCCGGCACGCAGCCACCGGCCGTTCTGGAGGAGAGCGACAGTCTGCCAGGCAGCGCAACGGCCGAAGAACCGGCGGCGCCATCGGTCCTCGCGGAGTTCACGGTGGCCACACGCCCGTTTGAGCCAGACCACCGCGGCCGGCCCACCGAGCGGACACCGCACTCCATCCTGACCAGCGCCCTGACCGATGGCGACGGCCTGCCGAGCCCGGCTTCCTCCGAGGCTTTCGGAGCGCTTGTTCGCAAGATCACGGCGGCAGCCGGCGCATCGCGTCTGGTTCTCGTGCTCGGCGCCGACCACGGCCCGGCGGCGGCGACCATTGCCTTCGGCCTCGCCCATGTGCCGACCAGGGATGGCGTTCTGCTCATCGATGCATCCTGGGATGAGCTTCCGTTGCATCGCGCCTATGTCGACGAGGCGATCCCGGGCGTCATCGACGTGATAGCCGGCAGAGCCGACGCGACCAGCATCGCGCTCTGCGAGGAAGGACCGGATCTGACCCTCATCGGCGTCGGAGGCCCGGACTTGGCGGCCGACATCGCCGCCGACGTCACCCGCGTCGCCGACTTCGTCGAGAAGCTGTCCCAGGATTTTGGCCGCATCATCCTGCATTGCGGGCACCGCCACTCGCCCGAGCTGTTCCAGGCACTTCTCGGCCGGGTTGATGCCGTTCTGATCGTCGCCGACGCGATCATCGAACAGGACGACGAGGCTGCGGAAATGGTGCGCGACCTGGCCGGCATCCTGCCTGCGTTCGCCGGCGTGGTACTGGTTCACGAACGCGCGGACAGCCTCGCCATGGCGGAGCGCGCCTGAGCCCGCCCTGCAGCAGCCAGACCGGCCCGCCGCTTCGACATTGCCTGCCTCGGGCGACGATGGATCGGCTGCAAATACGCCGCGCAGCTCCTTCCGCTCGAAACAAAACGGCATTTCATTACAATTTGAGGGATCGGATAAATCCGTATTGAACCGCGACCGGTCTAGGTTGCGTCGAAGGGAAGGCCATGCCGACAGCTTGGCCCTTGCCGGAAAACGCAATTCGCTGGGAGGCGGGGATGGGGCCTTGATGGTCCGTCGCGCGTCTCCGGCGTCGGGATGGCGCGTGACGCGCCGGAGAGTCGCCAATGTCAGGTCTGTTCATCGATCGTCCGGTTTCGACCGAAGCCGCAAAGTCTGCAGAGTCCGGCCGCACACCCGATCCGATCGCCACGATCGACACGATCCGCGTCAACATCGGAAAGCAAGCCGACCTCGTCCATCTCGTCACCTTTGACGCATTGACCGGCCGGGGTGGCACCGTTTTCACGCTGAACCTCGACCATCTCGTCAAGCTGGAGCACGATCCGGCCTTCCGCGCAGCATATGATCAGGCGACATATGTCTCCGCCGATGGCGCCCCGGTTGTGGCCATGGCGCGCCGGCAGGGTGCGAGCCTCGTTCGCGTCACCGGTGCAGATCTTGTGCGCCCACTCTGCGGGGCGGCGGCGCTTGCCCGCGTTCCCGTGCACTTCTTCGGTACGAGCCCGGAGACGCTCGCCACCAGCGTGGCGGTGCTCCGTTGCGAGTACCCGCGTCTCATCGTTGCCGACTTCGAAAGTCCTCCCTACGGCTTCAGTCCCTTCGGTGTGGACGCCCGAGCCGCCGCCGAACGCATCGCAGCGAGCGGCGCCCGGATCTGCTTCGTGGCGCTTGGCGCCCCCAAGCAGGAGATTTTCGCCGAGTTCGCCCGCCGCTGGGCGCCCGGCGTCACCTTCGTCTGCATCGGCGCGGCGCTCGATTTCATCGGTGGCCGCCAGAGCCGAGCACCGGAAGTGCTCCAGACAGTCGGTCTCGAATGGTTGTGGCGGCTCGTTCACGATCCACGCCGCCTCGGCAAACGCTATGCGCTCTCGGCGCTCTATCTCATGCGGTACAACGCCCGCGAGATGGCAGCCCGGCTGTCGTGGCGGCGCTCGACGCCGGTTCCCGACAAGACGATCGGAGAGGGGTGACCGTACGATGACGCATCGCATAACGCTCTTCCACTCGATCGATCCGCGCGGCGGCAAGGTCGGCGGCGTCGAAACTCACGTTCGGCTGATGCTGTCGCGTCACCCCGACAACGTATCGGTTCTCCTCGTCGGCATCGACGAACGCGGTGACCTTGAAATCGGCAAGCCGGTGCAGATCGACTTTGAGGGGCGCCGTATCGACTTCCTTCCGGTGGTGCACATCCCCGGCGAGACGATGCACGCGGCGGCAAAGAAGATCACCGACTCGGTGACGCTGCGCTTTACCCTCGGCATCATGCGTCATCTCCTGACCATTCGGCGCCTCGCGGCCGGCGAGACCGCCTCGACCGAGATCGAACGCTTCGAACAGGCGATCCCGGCCCGTCTGCTCGGTCACCCGGTGGTGCAGCTCGTGCACAACGAGGAGACCAAGGGCGACAAGATGGACAGCCTTCTCGGCCGTCACTTCTGGCTTCACCGCCTCAGCGAGAAGATCGGCCTGGCGCTTGCCACGCGCGTCGTCGGCGTGAACCCCAACATCATCGCCCGCTACGAGCGCGAAATGCCGAGGGTCGCCCGCAAGGCGGAATTCATGACCGTCTCGGTCGACACCGAGCGCTTCCCGGTCGCCCCCTTCCCCTCAAGCGACGTGTTTCGCGTGGTGTTCGCCGGCCGGCTCGACGCCTTCAAGGATCCGCCGCTGATGTTCGAGACGTTGCGGCGGCTCCATGCCAAGCTCGACGGCAAGCTGGAGTTCCATTACGTCGGCACATCCGACCCGCACCGCGACAAGGAGTTCGCGGCCATCGAGCCCTTCACCATTCGCCACGGCTTCCAGACGGGCGATGGCGTATCGGCCATCATGCGCAACTGCCACAGCGGCATCCTCACCTCCTACTTCGAAGGCATGCCTTGCTATCTTCTTGAGACGCTTTCGAGCGGTCGTCCGATGGGTGCGATCCGGCTGCCGCAGTACGATCCGCTGATCGAGACGGGCGTGTCGGGCTTCCTCGTTGAACGGCCCGAAGACCGCGAGGCCGCCGCAGAGGCCATGGCCAGCAGCTTTGCGCGGCTGGCGGCGGACATCGCGGCCGGTCGGCTCCACCCCGCGACGATCCGCGCCAAGGTGACGCCTTACTCGGTCGCCGTGCAGATGCCGAAGCTGTTCGAGCGGCATATCGCTCTTGGACGTGCCGGCATGCCGTCCCGTCAGTCCGTCGCCGCCAGACCGGCGAACAGTCGCTCCCACTGATCGAGGCCGGCCTCGACCGAGAACTCTCGAGCCCGGGAGACACCCGGGTCGGGATTGGGCGCCGCCGCCAACGCCCGGTCGAGCGCCGTCGCCATGGCGGCAGCGGCGCCGACCGGAACGAGCGTGCCGTAGCGTCCGGCCAGAATCTCCCGCGACCCTTCGCAATCGGATGCGACCACCGCGAGACCTGCCGACAGCGCCTCGACGGTGGTCATGCCGAAGGCTTCGGTGCGTGACGGCACGGCCGCGACGCGCGACTGGCCATAAACCTCTGCTGCCGACGAAACCCGGCCGAGAAAGCGGACCCGGCCGCTGATGCCGAGCGCTGCCACCTGCTCGGCCAGCCTCTCTCTCTCCGGACCGTCGCCACCGATGACGAGGGTTGCGCCAGGGGTGGTCAGACGGGCGAAGGCATCGACCAGCACGTCCATCCCCTTTTCTCTCGACAGGCGGCCGACGGCGCCGACGATCGGAGGCCGGGCAGCGATCTCCTCGACGGCGGCGGCGGCGAGCAATGGCACCGGATTGTAGATGCGTTCCGTCCGCCCCTCCGGCGCGTGCCAACGTTCGACCAGCGCCCGAACGATGCCATCGGAGACGCCGACGAAGCGACGAACCAACGGTGCGAGCGCCGGCAAGGCGTAAAAACCGGCAGCCGACAGGCGGCCCGTCTTGTACTCCTCAAACCCGTGATAGGAAAAGACAAGTGGCGTCCGAGACAGGGCAAGAACCTTGGCAAGGGCGAGCTTGACGCAGGACACCGATACGGCGCCGGCGATCACGTCGAACCGGTGAGTGCGAAGCAAGCGGGCAAGCCGTAGCACCGCAACGGGGTGACGCTTGCCGACCTCGATCGTCTCGACGGCCGGATCGACGCCATCGTTGGCCGTGGTTTCATCGAAAGCGAAGGTGACGCGGTGGCCGCGCGCCGCGAGACCGTTGGCAAGAATGGCCCAGACGCGTTCGGCACCGCCGCCACCGGAGGCGCGGGTGTAGAGAAGGATATCGAGCTTCCGCATCATGTCTCCAGAACGGGAACGATCGAAACGAGGTTAGCCTTGCCACGCTCGCTTGGCCAAGCGGGCAAATAAGAGACGGCGCCGGGAAATTGCCCGGCCATTCTCGCCAAGGGCATGGGGATCGGCTATCGAATCCCGGCATTCGTAGATGTCTGCGGAGATCCCATTGTCCGTCGCGCTTCTGACTCGCCGTACCGTCGGCTCCACCGTCGGTCTCGGCATTTTCATGATGTTCTTCGGCGACTTCATGTTCGCCGTCAACGACGTCATGGGCAAATGGCTGGCGGACACCTATTCGGCCGGCCAGATCGTGCTGGTTCGGTCGCTTGTCGCGCTCGCCATACTCGCTCCCTTGCTCCTGAAGGGTGGCGCGCCGAATCTCTTCAAAGTCGAGAAGCCGAGACTGCAGTTGTCCCGCGTCGTGTTGGCAACCGGGGAACTCGTGTTCTTCTACGTGGCCGTCCGCTTCCTGCCTCTCGCCGACGTCATGACGTTCTATCTGGCCGGGCCGATCTACATTGCCGCCATGTCGCCCTTGCTGCTCGGCGAGCGGGTGAGCGTCCGTCAATGGCTGGCGATCGCGGTCGGCTTCGTCGGTGTCGTTCTCGTGCTGCGTCCCGGCTCGGGCAGTCTCTCCTGGCCGGCGCTGGTCTCCATCGGAGGCTCGCTCTGCTACGCCATGATGGTGGTGCAAAGCCGCCAGCTCCGAGCCACGCCCGATCGGGTGCTCGTGTTCTGGCAGACGGTGGGCGCTCTCGTCGTCGGCGCCGTCCTTGCTCCCTTCGGATGGGTGACCCCAAGCCCTGTCGACCTCGCGATGCTCGCGGCCCTCGGCGTCATTGCGATGACGGCCCACCTCTGCATAGCCCGCTCGCTCAAGCTGGCGCCGGCCGCCGTGGTGGCGCCGATCCAGTATACGCTCTTGGTGTGGGCGATCCTGTTCGGCTGGCTGGTGTTCGGAGACCGGCCGCACCCGTCGATGCTGGTGGGCGCCGCCGTCATCGTCGTCGCCGGGCTGACGGTGGTGGGCGGGCGCAACCGGAACAACGGCGCGAGGGCAGATGCCGACTGATACCCTGTCGGTTGCCGGCGAATGCCGCTATGATCCGTTTCAACAGGTCTAGTCTCTTCAGGAGGTTGTCTTCATGCGGTCTTCGGTTCCCGTCCTTGCGGCATTGGTTCTCGGACTGCCGACACTCGCCACGCCCGGCCTCGCCGCGACCTGCAGCGCCAAGGGTGACGGTTTCGGCACGTGGCTCGCGGGCTGCTCGAAGACACTGGTCGAGGCCGGTCTTCCGGCCGATGCCGTACGGTCGTCCCTTTCCGGCGTTTCTTTCGATCCGGCAGTGATCAGGAAAGACCGGGGACAGGGGGTCTTCTCGCAGACCTTCGCCGAATTTGCCGGTCGCATGGTCAACAAGAATCGCCTGA
Organism: Pleomorphomonas sp.; assembly: GCA_030603685.1. GTDB lineage: Bacteria > Pseudomonadota > Alphaproteobacteria > Rhizobiales > Pleomorphomonadaceae > Pleomorphomonas. The sequence goes on along the minus strand of JAUVXG010000009.1, from coordinate 37,768 downwards.
CGGTCGGCGCCCAGAAGATCAAGGCGAACGCCGGTCTTTTCGGCCGCATTCAGGCTCAATATGGCGTGCCGCCGCAGGTGATCGTCGCCGTCTGGGGGCTCGAGAGCGATTTCGGCGCCAACACCGGCGACTTCCCGACCCTGCAGTCGCTGGCGACGCTGGCCTACGACTGCCGCCGGCCGGTGATGTTCCAGAACGAGTTGCTCGATGCCGTCCAGATCGTGGCGCGGGGCGACCTCAGCCCGGCCGAGATGAAGGGCGCATGGGCCGGCGAACTCGGCCAGACGCAGTTCCTGCCGTCCAACTATCTTCGTTACGCTGTCGACTTCGACGGTGACGGCCGGCGCAACCTTATCAAGAGCGCGCCCGACGTTCTGGCTTCCACCGCCAACTACCTCCAGTCGCTCGGTTGGGCGAAGGGGCAGCCCTGGCTCGTGGAAGTGGACATTCCCAACCAGTTGCCGTGGGACCAGGCCGACCTGCCGATCAAGAAGCCGGTCGCCGAATGGCAGGCGATGGGCGTGCGCGCCGCGAACGGATCGATTCCCGACGGACTTGCCGCGCTCTACCTGCCCATGGGGCGCTTCGGGCCGGCCTTCCTCGCCTATCACAATTTCGACGTCTACCTCGGTTGGAACGAGTCGCTGGTCTACTCGACCACCGCCGCCTACTTCGCCACAAGGCTCGCCGGCGCGCCGCCGGTTGGTCCCGGCAGCGGCAAGGTCGAGGCATTGGGTGCCTCCGACATCGCCTTCATTCAGGGCGCCCTGACGGCACAGGGCTTCGACGCCGGCCCCAAGGACGGCAAGCTCGGCCAGCGGACGCGCGAAGCGGTACGTGGCTTCCAGTTGAAGGCCGGCCTGCCGGCCGACGGCTGGCCGGACTCCGCACTGCTCCGGGCCCTCAGGTGATCTCCACTCCGGATCGCTTTTCGCCGCCGCTGCCCATCGATGCGGTGCTGGACGACGTCCGAGCCTCGCTTGAAGCCAACCCGCGTCTCGTTCTTGTCGCCGCGCCCGGCGCCGGCAAGACGACGCGGGTGCCGCTGGCGCTGCTCGACGCGCCTTGGCGGCAGGGCAAGCTGCTCGTCGTCGAGCCACGCCGGATCGCCGCCCGTGCAGCGGCAGCGCGCATGGCCGAAAGCCTCGGCGAGAGCGTCGGACAAACGGTCGGCTATCGAGTCCGCATGGACTCGAAGGTCTCCGCGACCACGGTGATCGAAGTGATCACCGAAGGTGTGTTCACGCGCATGATCGTCGAGGACCCGCTTCTTGAGCGCGTGTCGGCGGTGCTGTTCGACGAGTTTCACGAACGCTCACTCGACGGCGATCTCGGCCTCGCGCTTTCGCTCGACGGGGCGACGCTCAGGGACGACTTGAGGATCGTGGTGATGAGCGCCACGCTCGACGGCGGACGCGTGGCGTCCCTTCTCGGCGGGGCACCGGTTGTCGAAAGTGCCGGACGGGCCTTTCCGGTCGAGACCCGCCATGTCGACCGCGACCCGCTTCTGCGGCTCGAGGATCAGGTGGCTGACGTGACGTTGCGAGCGCTGAGGGAAGAAGGTGGTTCGGCCCTCGTCTTCCTGCCGGGCCAGGCGGAGATACGCCGTGTCGCCGAGCGGCTCGAGGGTCGTCTGCCGGTCGGCGTCCGCCTCGCGCCGCTCTATGGCGCGCTGACCACCGCCGAACAGGATTTCGCCATTCGCCCTTGCCGGGCGCCGGAGCGCAAGGTGGTGCTCGCCACAGCCATCGCCGAGACGTCGCTAACCATCGACGGCGTGCGCCTCGTCATCGATGGCGGCCTCTCCCGCGTACCGAAGTACGAGCCGGACACCGGCCTGACGCGGCTTGAGACGGTGCGCGTCTCCCGCGCCTCGGCCGACCAGAGGCGCGGCCGCGCCGGCCGTACCGAGCCGGGCGTCTGCTGGCGGCTCTGGAACGAGGGGCAGACGGCGGCGCTGCAGCCGTACTCGACACCCGAGATTCTCGAGGCCGATCTCAGCCAACTGGGGCTTGACCTCGCCGCCATCGGCATCGGCGACCCGACCACCCTCGCCTTTCTGGACCCGCCACCAAGGCCGGCCTGGAACGAGGCGGTGGACCTGCTGCGCGGTCTCGAGGCGCTCGATGACGACGGTCGCATCACCGCGGAAGGCAAGGCGCTGGCGCGCCTGCCTCTGCCGCCCCGCGTCGCCCACATGGTCCATCGCGCCGCCGCGTTCGGCGCGGGGCGAATGGCAGCCGACATCGCCGCGATCCTGACCGAGCAGGGTCTCGGCGGCGACGCAACCGACCTCGCCGATCGTCTCCAGCGCTTCCGCGCCGACCGAGGACAGCGAGCTTCCGACGCACGAGCGATGGCGGCCAAGTGGGCGAAGCTGGCGGGCGGAGGCGATGCCCCCGCGCCGTCGCCGGCGCCGCTTGCTCCGGGCGCCATCCTCGCCCTCGCCTATCCCGACCGTATCGCCGAGGCGCGCGGACAGCCGGGAGCCTTTCGCCTGGCCAGTGGCCGAGGAGGGCTGCTGGAAGAGCACGACCGGCTCGCCAGGGAAGGCTACATTGTCGTTGCCGATCTCGCCGGCAAGGCCGAGCGCGCACGTATCCGGCTGGCCGCAGCCATTTCCCGCGACGAGATCGAGACGCTGTTCGCGTCCCGGATCGTCGCGGAAACAGCCGTGTTGTTCGACGCGACGGCCCGCGCCGTTCGCGCTCGCCGCATCCGTCGGCTTGGAGCGGTGAGGCTCGCCGAGGAGCCCGTGGCCGCGCCGGCCGGAGCAGAGACCGTGGCCGCACTTCTGTCCGGCGTCAGGCGCATCGGCGTCGACCGTCTCGGCTGGTCCAAGGATCAGCGACGGCTGAAGGAGCGCTCCAGTTTCCTCAACCAAACCGTGGGCGAACCCTGGCCGGATCTTTCCGATGACGGGCTCGCCGATAGCCTCGACGACTGGCTCGGTCCGTTCGTCGACGGCGTGACCCGCTTTGATGACATCGATGCGGCTCTGCTTGGCGCCGCGCTCGACCGGCTTCTTCCCTATGGCCTCAGGCAGGATATGGATCGGCTGATGCCAAGCCACTTCGAGGCGCCAACGGGTAGCCGGGTCCCCATCGACTACGGGGCCGACGGTGGACCGGCCGTGGAGATCCGGGTGCAGGAGCTGTTCGGCCTCGATCGCCATCCGGCCATTGCCGGCGGCCGTGTGCCGCTGACCCTCGTGCTGACGTCGCCGGCCCACCGACCGATCCAGACGACCAGGGATCTGCCCGGCTTCTGGCGCGGTTCGTGGAAGGACGTAGCCAAGGATCTCAAGGGGCGATACCCCAAGCATCCCTGGCCGGAGAACCCGCTCGCCGCCGAGCCAACCCGACGCGCCAAGCCGCGCGGCGCCTGATCAGCGGACGTTCAGAGTGACGTCGTAGGTCTTGTATGTGTACTGCATCTGGGACGTATCGATGGGATAGCCGAGGCTGACCGACAGATGGTCGGTGCCACGGAAGCCCTTGGCCGAGGTGTAGGACAACCTGGTGCCGACGAACTTCCGCCCCTTGCAGGGCGGCTCATTGATGACAAAGGTCTCGGGACGGATGACCAGCTTGCCGTGGGACGGCTCCTTAAGGACCTTGGTCCTGTACTGGCCGACGGAAACGCAGTGATCGGTAGAGAGGTACAACCCTTCGGACACCGTCTCGCCGGATCTGAGGTTGTAGACGAGGTCTTGGGCATGGACGGCGGTGACAAGCGGCAGAAGCGCCGCAGCAACAATAAATGAACGCATGGAGTTCTCGACGCAATTCATGCGCGCAACGCGCATCGGTGATGTTTCCAAATGTAATTGGTATCACCGGTTGCGGAGAACGGCAATTGCGCCGCGTCGGTCTCAGTTCGCGAACAGACCGGCCGCTCGGATTTCCAGCGCGGCACGGTCACCTATGCGGGGCGGTTCGCGGTCGGCCGGCGTGAGCGCTTCGATCACCGTGTCGGTCCCGTCGGCGCGAAAGCCGATCCGGCGCGACGATCCCGACCGATGCAGCGATACCACCGTTGCCCAGAGCCCCTCGCCGTCGCGGCGGAAGGCAACGTGCTCGGGCCGGACGTAGAGTTTCGCCGGCCCGTCGACGAGAAGCGGCGGCAGCCGGGGGATCGAAACCTCCTGCTGGCCAACGAAGGGACGCCCCTTGTCGACCCGGATGTCGAGGCGGACCGACTCGCCGATGAAGTCGAACACGAAGGGGGTCGCTGGCCGGTCATAGACGTCTTCGGGTGTTCCTTCCTGCTCGATCTTGCCATTGCTCATGACGACGACGCGATCGGCGAGATCCAGTGCTTCTTCCTGGTCGTGGGTCACGAACAGCGTGGTGTGGCCGGTACGGTCGTGAAATTCCCTGAGCCACAGGCGCAGCTCCTTGCGCACCTTGGCGTCGAGGGCTCCAAAGGGTTCGTCGAGCAGCAACACGCGCGGCTCGACGGCAAGCGCGCGGGCGAGCGCCACCCGCTGGCGCTGACCGCCGGACAACTGGCTGGGATAACGACCGCCATAGCCGGGCAACTGGATCAGGGCGAGCAGTTCCTCGACCTTGTCGCGAATGGCGATCGCCGACGGTCGCGTCCGGCGCGGTCGCACCCTCAGGCCATAGGAGATGTTGTCGGCAATGGTGAGATGCTTGAAGAGCGCGTAGTGCTGGAACACGAAGCCGATCTGCCGTTCCTGCACGCTCTTGAAGCTGGCATCCTCGCCACCGAACAGGATCTGGCCGCCGGAGGGGATTTCGAGGCCGGCAACGCAACGCAGAAGCGTCGTCTTGCCCGAGCCGGACGGCCCGAGCAGGGCCAGGAGCTCGCCCGAGGCGACCTTGAGGTCTACGCCGTGGAGTGCCGCCGTGCTGCCGAAAGTCTTCGTAAGGTTGCGAATGTCGAGTTCCATCAAGGACTCCGTCAGTGGCGGTGGCCGGCGGCGAGATCGCCGGCGTAGCGATGTTCCAGCCAGGATTTGACGCCGATCGTCACCAGCGCCAGGGCGGCGAGCAGCGAGGCGACGGCGAAGGCGGCGACGAACTGGTATTCGTTGTAAAGGATCTCGATGTGGAGCGGCATGGTGTTGGTGTAGCCGCGGATATGGCCCGACACGACCGAGACCGCGCCGAACTCGCCCATGGCGCGGGCGTTGCAGAGCAGCACGCCATAGAGAAGCGCCCATTTGACGTTGGGCAAGGTTACCGTCCAGAACATCCGCCATCCGGAGGCACCGAGCGTCAACGCCGCCTCTTCATCGGTATCGCCGAGCTCTTCCATTAACGGGATCAATTCACGGGCGATGAAGGGGAAGGTGACGAAGATCGTCGCCATGATGATCCCCGGCAGGGCGAAGATGACCTGAATGCCGGCCGACTGAACCAGCCCCCCCAGGAGGCCGTGACTGGCGTAGAGCAGGACATAGACGAGACCGGCGCCCACCGGCGATACCGAGAACGGCAGGTCGATCAGCGTGACGAGGAAGGCCTTGCCGCGAAAATCGAACTTGGCGATCGCCCAGGCCGCCGAAATGCCGAAGACGAGGTTGGCGGGCACGGCAATGGCCGCCACCATCAAGGTGAGCAGAATGGCGTCGATGGCCGCCGGATCGGCGAAAGCGGCGAGGAAGGCTCCGCCTCCCTTGCGGAACGCCTCCATGAAGACAGTGATCAGCGGCAGCAGCAGAAACAGTCCCAGAAAGCCAACCGCCAGCCCGATCAACAATCGCCTGACCCACGGAGCCTCCTCCGTCGGCAGGCGTCGCTGCGCCGGGCGCGCGGCGGCGTCTCCGGTGGACGTCGCCTCATCGAGCGACACGGCCGCCGCGATGGAACCGTCAGACATGACCATACCTCGCGCGCGCCCGGGCCTGGATGAGATTGATGAGAAGCAGCGTTCCGAAACTGATCATCAGCATGATCGCGGCCACGGCCGTGGCGCCGGCATAGTCGAATTCTTCCAGCTTGATGACGATGAGCAACGGCGCGATTTCCGACACGTAGGGGATATTGCCGGCGATGAAGATGACCGAGCCGTATTCGCCGACCGCTCGGGCAAACGCCAGGGCGAAGCCCGTCAGGATGGCCGGACTGAGCACCGGCAGAACCACGGATGCCACGGTTCTGAGCCGTCCGGCGCCGAGAGTGGCTGCGGCTTCCTCCAGTTCGCGGTCGACCTCGGCCAGCACCGGCTGCACCGTACGCACGATGAAGGGCAGACCGACGAACACCAGCGCCAGGAAGACGCCAAGCGGCGTGAAGGCGATCTTGAGGCCGAAGACTGCGGCCACGGATCCGATCCAACCTTTCGGCGCATAGAGCGCGGTCAGCGCAATGCCGGCTACCGCCGTCGGCAGAGCAAAAGGCAGATCGATGATGGCGTCGAAGAAGCGACGACCGGGGAAATCGTAGCGGACCAACACCCAGGCGATCAGCAGACCGAAGGGGACGTTGAAAGCGGCGGCGGCGAAGCTGGTGAGGAAGGACAGCTTCAGCGCCGACAGCGTGCGGCTGTCGAGCGCCAGGGCGACGATCTCATGCACCCCCAGCGAAGACGCCCTGAAAAGAAGGGCGCCGAGTGGCAGGAGCACGATCGCCGTCAGGTAGAGGAGCGTAAAAGCGATCGTCAGGCGGAAGCCCGGCAGGATGCTCGGCTTGACAAAGGGCGCGTTGAGGGTCATCGGCCTCGCTTTCAGGGGAAGCCGGCAGATCGGAATGTTCCGGTCCGCCGGCGGCAAGGTCTCGTGCGATCGGGGGACAGAGAAAGCCGAGCAGCGCCATCGCGATCCACCTGGCTTTCCCTCCATTCGGCATTGCCGGCACGTGGGCTGCCGGCGGGCTCCTTCACTGTCCCGGCCTGTAGATCTGATCGAACACGCCGCCATCGCCGAAGTGGTAAGGCTGCGCCTTGGCCCAGCCGCCAAACAGCGGATCGTCGATGCTGATCAGCTTGAGTTCGGGGATGGCCTTCAAGAGCTCCGGGTCGACCAGCTTCGGCTCGGACGGACGATAATGGAACTTGGCTGCGAGCGTCTGCCCCTCGGCAGAATAGAGGTATTCGAGATAGGCGCGGGCTTCCTTCTCTGCGCCGTTGGCCTTGGCATTGCCTTCGACGACGGCGACCGGAGGCTCGGCGAGGATCGACTGCGGCGGCACCACGATATCGAACTTGTCGGCGCCGAACTCATCGAGCGCCAGAAAGGCCTCGTTCTCCCAGGCGAGCAGGACGTCGCCGAGTTCGCGTTGGGCGAAGGTGACGGTTGAGCCGCGAGCGCCGGTATCGAGCACCGGCACATGCTTGTAGAGCGTAGAGACGAAGTCGCGGATTTTTGCCTCGTCGCCGCCGTACTGACCAGCCGCCCAGGCCCAGGCGGCAAGATAGTTCCAGCGAGCGCCACCCGACGTCTTCGGATTGGGAGTGATCACCTCGATGCCGTCCTTGACGAGATCGCCCCAGTCCAGGATGCCCTTGGGGTTGCCCTTGCGTACCAGGAACACGATGGTCGAGGTGTAGGGTGCGGAGTTGTGCGGCAGCTTGCCGCGCCAATCGGCCGGGATCTTGCCCGTCCTCTCGGCGATGGCGTTGATGTCGCTTTCGAGAGCCAGGGTCACCACATCGGCCGGCAAACCGTCGATGACGGCGCGCGCCTGCTTGCCGGAGCCGCCATGTGAAGCGCGGATGGCGATGTCCTCACCGGTTTCCGCCTTCCAGTGGGCAGCGAAGGCAGCATTGTAGGCCTCGTAGAACTCGCGGGTCGGATCGTAGGAGACGTTGGTCAGCGTCACCGCGGCGACGGGACCGGCAAGGGCCAGGGGTGCCGCGATGATCGCGGCGAACAATCCCAGACGTTTCGAGCCTCTCATGCTTCCAGTCTCCAGCCCTTGGCGACGCCCTGCATCGCATTTGTCCGGAAGCCTCGGGCGCCTCTCGGCGCCTCGGCATCTCCCGACAGGTTGAAATCCTAAAAGGACGAGTGCAATTGGCAAGAGATACCATTCCCTAGGGAACGGCCTGTTTGTAAAATATCATTCCCCTATTGTCGTCCGACTTGCATTCCGCGGCAACATGCTTCCCGGAACCAGCTGATTTCCGGTGGGATTTTCCTCTCGCGGTCATTCATGGACCATGCTGCGGATGCGTTGGACCGCTTCTGGCAACAAGGCAGCGAGCGGTCCCTCCGACGCCTGCCTCAACAACGACAGCGACGGATAGACGGGTGTCTTGCCACCTTCGATCCGCCATATCCAACTGGTGGCCACGGGCAGGAGCGCGACACCGGGACGCCCGAGCAGACCTCCCAGGCGAAGCGGCAGGCCGTCGACGGCAATCACGGCATCCAGCCGGCTGATGAGCGCGGCGCAGTCGACGCGGGCGTCGATGCCGGCTTCGAAATCGGGGCCGGGATGTTCGACGCGGATCGGCGCGCCGGCAACCTCCCATCCCGATGGCGACGACGAACGGGCAAGCGTGGCCGAAGGCAATCGTTCGAGGGCAACGAACCTCAGGTCGGCGATGCCGGCGAGCGGTTCGAGATCGGCAAGACCGAAACCTCCGCCCCAGACAAGGCCGACTGCGGGCCGTCCTCGCCCGAGATCGAGCCGGGCGCTCCAACGGTCGGCGAGCATGGGTTCGACGGCCAGCAGCGGGGCGTTCGCGGCAAAACTACCCGCCGTCAGACCAAGCCGATGCGGCAGCCCGACAAGCGGCGCTGCTGCACCGACGGTCTCGATCAAGCCGCCGAGATCGTCATTGTCGGCGACGACACGGCCGACCCCGGCCAGCGCCGATGCCAGACGCATGAAAGGCTTGGGAACCACCAGAACGAGGTCGGCCACCAACGACCGGGCGAGAGGCAAGGCCGGCGCAAAAGCGGCGAGATCAAGCGGATCGCCCCCGGCCCAGACGAATAGCGGACGGTCGAGCGGAAAGCCGTCCCAGGCCTGAAGCTTCGTCGCCCAGACCGGACGAGCGGCGATGGCATCGAGGTCGGCGAAACCTCCGGCCATGTCGCCCAGCGCCAGCAGCGCCGCCGCCCGCTCGGCGCGCGGGCGAGGGTCTCCAGACCGGCGAAATGCCTCGAGCGCAGCCAGAGGACGACCGGCGGAGGCCAGCGCCGGGCCGAGGCCGCCAAGGGCGCGGGGCTCGGCAGGATCGAGACGTAGCGCCGCCTCGAACGCCGAGACCGCCCCAGGAGCATCGCCCGCCGCGAGACGGGCTGCTCCCAGGCGGGCGGCGAGGCCGGCATCGAGCGGCTTGGCGGCACGAGCCCGTTCGAAAGCCACGGCGGCCTCCGACAGGCGCGAAGTCGCCGCGAGCGCTTCGCCGAGTGCCACGGCAATGTCGGCGCGGCCGGGCGCGGTGCGGTCGGCGCGCGTCAGGAACACGACGGCGCGGGCGTGATCACCATTGGCGCGTGCGGCGGCTGCAGCGCCGAGCATTGCCGGTACATGGTCCGGTGACCGAACGAGCGCCACCTCATAGAGAGCCACCGCCTCGATCCACTTGTGGGCATCCTCGGCGGCTGCGGCGCGAGCCAGCAGTTGATCGACGACCGTTTCGGTCATGTCGCCGCCCTTTCGAGAACCAGGGCGCGCAGGAGCCCGGCGAGATCACCATCCGGGCGCAACAAGTGAGCGTCGGGATACCAGGGCGTGCGGTCCTCTCCCATCCAAAGCCAATCGGTGGCCGACCGAGCGACGACGATCGTCCGCCGACCGAGCGAGGCGGCGAGATGGCCGGTAGCCGAGACCGGGGCAATCACCGCGTCCAGCGCCGTCATGGCCGCGGCCATCTCGACGAAGCCGCCAAGCCGATCGCCGAGCGGCTCCATGCCCAGGCCGTTCGGCAGCATTGCGAGCGAGGCCCTGCCGGCGCGGCGATCGAGAGCAAACAGGCGAATGTCGTGGACGTCGGCAAGCGATGCCAAAAGAGCGGCATCCTCTGCGTTTCGCCAGTAAACGCCGATGGCCGGCCGACCGTCACCTCCGCCGAACTGCCGCCGCCAAGCCTCAACCCGCAAGGGGTCAGGCTGGAAACGGGCGGGTGGCGGCAAACCGTCCCGCTCGATGCCGAACACGTTCGGCAGGCTCCGAAGCGGGACTTCCAGATCATGGGGCGGCAGGCGGCGACCCTGCTCGACCACCGTCACGTCTCCACCGAGATCGAGCCGTCGGAACAGATCCGTGAGTGCGGGGCGGACTTCAATGATCAGGCGGGGCCCTTGCAAGGCAAGCTGCGGCAGGAAACGCGCAAAGGCGATGTCGAGCCCCAGTTCCCGCTCGCCATGAACGAGCAGCGTCCGACCGCGGATGTCCTCGCCGCCCCAGCGGGGAGCCGAGAAGCGACGCGGCAGCAATTCGGGCGCCCGCCAGCGCACCTCCGCGCGGGCAAAGCCGTTCTTGTAGTCGCCGGCAATCAGCAGCGCTTCCGCTTCGTCCATCAACAGTTCGGGATCGGCTGGGGCCTGCGCCAAGGCGCGACTGTAAGCGGCAAGCGCCTCTCTTGCACGGCCAAGCGCCACCAGGGCCTTGCCGACGGCTCGATGAGGCCCTGCGGCGTCGGGCCGAAGTTCGACCGCCCGCTCGGCATGAGCGAGCGCTTCTTCGAGCCGGCCGCCCAGACGATCGACCTCCGACAGTTCGACGAGCCGTTCGGCGGTGGGCGCCTCGGCAACCAGCGCGGCGAGCAGGCGTCCGGCCCGGTCACGTTCGCCGATCCGCAGAAGCGCGGCAGCAAGCGTCTCCCGCAGCTCCGGCTCGCTGGCTCCCGCCGCAATGGCATCGCCGAGCAATAGCGCGGCACGGTAGTCGTCGCGGCTTCTGGACGCCGCAAGGCCGGCTTGCGCGAGCATGCTGCTGGGAGAAGCGAAAGGCTCACTTTCGGAAATCGCCATGGCCGTCGGCGCCGGTTCGACACGAAACGGAATGGCTCGGTCGCCGGAGGCGAAAGACGCCAGCGCATCGGTCAGTCGGGAAAGCGAAGCGCCCTTTTCGTCGCCGAGCCGCCGACGAAAGAGACGGGTGGTCGGGAACCAGGGCGTGCGCCCGTCCTTCTCCAGCCAGAGCCAATCATCGCGGTCCGGCCCAATGACGAAGACGGCCCGCCCCATGGCGCCAGCCAGCGCGGCGATCGGGCTCGATGCCATGGCGACCACGGCGTCGAGATTCGGCAACGCGGCGGCAACCCTGTCGAGACCGGCCTGATCGACGGCAAGCGGCCAGGCCGTATGGAAGCGTGCCGCCGCTCCAGCGTCGAGGGCGACGAACGCAGCACCGGAGACGGTGGCAAGGGCGGCGGCATCGGCGGCACTCATGCCGTCGAGCGCGAAACCGACACGAAAGCCGTCGAGGTGGGCGAACGCCCGCGCCGCGTTGGTCACCGCCACGGGATCGACCCTCATATAGGCATGCGAAACCGACAGGTCGTCCACGGTGAGGCCGAGCAGCGCGGGCACGCTCATCATCGGCAGCACCAGATCGCCCTCTTCGGGCTCTCCACCGCCGTCGAGCCCGTCGACAGCGGCGAGGATCGGCGCCAACTCGTCGGCGCCGGCAAGGCGAACGCCGGCCGCGCCGGCTGCCTTGAGCATGGGAACAAACCGCAGAAAGCGAATCAAGGCGCCGACGTCACCCTCGGCAACCAGAACGACGTTCCTATCGACGAGATCGGTCGCGCTCGGAAGCGCGCGGGCCTCGCCATTGCGCCATTCGAACTCGGCAAGACCGGCCGCAAAGTCCCCGGAGGCCAGAAGCAACTCCCCAAGGAAGGCGCGGGCCGGGGGAGACGGACGATGGACGATGAGGCGGCGCAGAACTCCGATGGCCTCGCGATTGCGGCCGGCCGCGGCAAGAATGCGCGCAAACTCCATGGCCGCCTCGGTGTGACCGCCATCGCGCGCCAGGGCGGATCCCAGGAAATGCAAGGCTAGGCCGGTCTCCCCGGCCGCTTCGGCCAAGCGTCCGAGTCCCAGTCGAGCATCGGCGTCATCGCCAGCGATGACGGCCCGCTCGAAGGCCCTGGAGGCTCCGCGAACGTCACCGAGCTTTCTCAGCATGTCGCCCCAGGCGACCAGAAGACGGGCTCGGCGCGGGGCGGCCTGCACCGCCTGGCGGAGTGCGAACTCCGCCTTGGAAAGATCACCGAGCGCCAGGAAGGCATCGGCACGGATCGTCAACGCATCCGTCGCGGCAGGGTCGGCGCCCAGCGCCAGATCGGCGTATCGGAGGGCTGCGGCGGGCTTGCCCCGCTCAAGGTCGCGGTGGGCGGCAAACAGCAGCAGCGGCGCGTGACGGGCCCCGACGGACAAGCCTATGCCCAACACCCGATCGAGATCTTCCACGTCGCCGAAGCGGAGCAGCAGCCCGGCAAGCCGCGCCCATCGAGCAGGAACAGTCGGCTCGAGCGCCACCAGACGGGCGGCAAACGGCAGGGCGGCACGGGCCGCGGACTCGCCATCGACACCTTCCGCTGCCACCGCAAGCCTATCAAGGGCAGCGATGTCGGAGAGTCCGGAAGCGGCAAGCGCCCTGGCCTCGGCCGCAACCGCCTCGACCACGCCAAGCCAACCCGGCCCATCAGCGCGAAAGAGGCGCGCGGTGGGATACCAGCGGCTGAACAGCCCCTGGCGCCCCCACATCCAAGGCGGCTCGTCATCGAGCAGCAGCCAGAGTGGTGCGCCGACGACCCCTGCGGCATGAGCCACCGGACCATCGGTGGCAACGACGAGGTCTAGCTCGGCAAGCGCGGCAGGATCGGCTTCGCCAGCCTTGTCGCCCAACTGCGAGGCGGCTGCCTGATCGAGCGCCATCAATCTCTGGCCGGGAAAGGCCTGACGAAGCGCAGCGACGACGCGCCCCGGCGCCGTCTCATCCCTGGAGCTCCATGGCGAAGATGCCAAAGCCAGGCCAATCGCCCCACCATTTCGCCGTGCGCGCTGCGCAAGGCGAGGCGGCGGCACCTCCTCCGGCGACAGGCCGAGCACCATCGGGGCGGACGCGAGCGGCAGGACGAGATCGTGTGGCGGCAGGCAGGTCGCGTCGACGAGCGGTACGCCGCCGAAGGCGCCGGCGAAGGACATGAGGCGTTCCACCTCGTCGGCTGGCACAGCGAGCGTCAGAGACAGCACACGGGCGGCGAGGTCGGGCAGGAAGCGCGCAAAGGCAAGCGTGTCGCATTCGTCGCTCTCGGCGAGCACGACCAGACGAGCCGCCGGCAAACGCGCGCCGCTCCAAAGTGGCCGGTCTGACGGCGCAGCAAAGGGCCGGTGCTCGAAATCGACGAACCCTTCCGCCCAGTTCCCGCGAGCGAGCAGCAGGCGTGCGGCATCGCGGCGGGAGGATGCGGCGGCATCCGACGCCTGGGGATGGCGGGCCTCGTCGATCGTCAGGTCTTCGTCCAGTTTCAGCTCCAGCTGCCGCCGTCGGTTCAAGCGCCTTTCCATGAAGCGAACGGTCTGATTCGGGAACGATTATATCCGTTGCTGCCGGTCCTCAGGCGGACGCAGGGCGCCCCTAGACGCCTTCCTGCCACAGTGCGGCCGTGTTTCAGCGTTCCTTAAGATGCCGATCCCTATCCTCGCTATCGCCGCTTCTGGCCGGAAATCCTGGACTGACCGCATGACCGACATTGCCGACAACACCGCCCAGAAGACCTCCAAGGCCTTCGTCCTGCCAGCCATCGACGACGAGTTCCTTCTTTCGGACTCGATGCGCGGCGTCCGATTCATGCTCGAGTACTCGAAAGCCGAGCAGACGTTGAAGGCCTGGGGCATCCGCTCGACGCTCGTGGTGTTCGGCTCGGCCCGTGTCCATGAAAACGGAAACCCCCTGCACAATCGCTGGTACAACACGTCGCGCGAGTTCGGCCGTATCGCCTCCGAACGCGGCGGCGCCGTCAACCGTACCGACGGCTTCTTCGACAACGTGATCGCCACCGGAGGCGGCCCCGGCATCATGGAGGCAGCAAACCGTGGCGCCCGCGATGCCGGCGCGCCGACCATCGGTTTCAACATCACCCTGCCGCACGAGCAGGAACCCAACGCCTATACGACGCCGCAGCTCACCTTCCGGTTCCACTATTTCGCCATGCGCAAGATGCATTTGGCCATGCGCGCCAATGCCTTGATCGTCTTCCCCGGCGGCTTCGGCACCTTCGACGAGCTGTTCGAGCTTCTGACGCTGACCCAGACCCACAAGGGCACCCGCATTCCCGTGGTGCTGGTGGATGGCGAATACTGGCACAAGGTCATCAATTTCGACGCGCTGGCCGACTACGGCATGATCAATCGCGAGGACATCGGCCTCGTCCACTTCGCCGAGACGGCGGAGGATATCTGGACATACCTTGCCTCGGAGAACCTCGGATCGCATCGAACCCGCGACAAGGCCAACTACGGCGAAGGCGTGCTGACGCGCCCCTCGCCCGTGCCGGAATGACGGGCTGGATAACCTGAACCGTCGGTCATTTGACGCGTGAAAAGCGTCGCGGGCTTTGTTAGCTTCCGCCCCCATGACCGACGTTCAAGCCCTTCCAGACGACCGGACCGCCGACGGGGCGACGCCCGCCATGGCGCAGTTCATCGAGATCAAGGCGGCCAATCCCGACTGCCTTCTGTTCTATCGGATGGGCGACTTCTACGAGATGTTCTTCGAGGATGCCGAGGTCGCATCCCGGGCTCTCGGCATCACGCTGACCAAGCGCGGCAGATATCGCGGCGAGGATATTCCGCTTTGCGGCGTGCCGGTGCATGCCGCCGACGACTACCTTCAGCGCCTCATCGCGCTCGGTCACCGCGTCGCCGTCTGCGAGCAGATGGAGGATCCGGCGGAAGCCAAGAAGCGCGGTTCCAAATCGGTGGTGCGACGCGACGTCGTCCGGCTCGTCACGCCCGGCACCCTGACCGAGGATAACCTTCTCGACGCGCGCCGTTCCAACTATCTCGCGGCCGTCGCCCGCCAGAAGGGAACCGAGAGCGCCGCCGACAGCTTCGCCGTCGCCTGGGCCGACATGTCGACCGGCATCTTCCGGCTGGCGGAAACCACCGCCGCCGCGCTGCCGGCGCTGCTTGCGCGCATCGAGCCGCGTGAGCTCCTGGCCGCCGACGGCCTGTTCGACGACGACGAACTCCGCAGGACGTTCAAGGCGGCAAGCCAGGCCGTGGTGCCGCTGCCGCGTGCGTTTTTCGACGCCGCTACCGCCGAGCACCGGCTCGCCGACTTCTTCTCCGTCGCCTCGCTCGACGCTTTCGGCAGCTTCTCACGGCTGGAGCTGACCGCCGCCGCCGCCATCGTCGCCTATGTGGACAAGACACAGGTCGGCAACCGGCCGCTGCTCGACCCGCCGGCCCGCGAAAGCCTTGGTGGCGCAGTGGCCATCGACGCCGCCAGCCGGGCCAATCTCGAACTGTCGCGAACGCTGTCCGGCGAACGGCGCGGTTCGCTGCTTCACGCCATCGACCGTACGGTTTCGGGCGCCGGGGCTCGCCTTCTCGCCGACCGTCTCGCCGCGCCGCTCGCCGACCCCGACGGCATCCGTGACCGCCTCGATGCGGTCGACTTCTTCGTCTCGGAGACAACGCTTCGAGCCCGGCTGCGCCGGGATCTGGCCGGTGCGCCGGACATGGCCCGCGCCCTCACCCGCATCAGCCTCGAGCGGGGCGGCCCGCGCGATCTCGCCGCCAGTGCCGGTGGCCTCGCCGCCGCCGCCCAGTTGGCCGGCGATCTCAGGGAAGCCGGCGGCGCGGGACCGGAGATCGAGCGTATTGCCCATGGCCTCCAAGCCGCGCCGGCCGACCTCGCCGAACGGCTGACCGCCGCGCTCGACGATGAACTGCCCCTCCTGAAGCGTGATGGCGGTTTCGTGCGCCCGGGCTTCCGTGCCGATCTCGACGAGGCACGCGCCCTGCGCGACGAAAGCCGGCAGGTGATCGCCGCCCTGCAGCAGACCTATGCCGAGACGACCGGCATCAAGTCGTTGAAGGTGCGGCACAACGGCGTGCTCGGCTATTTCATCGAGGTGGCGCCGAACTACGCCCAGGCGATGACCAGCGAGCCGCTCAACCGGCTGTTCATTCACCGGCAGACCCTGGCCGGCGCCATGCGTTTCTCGACCACGGAGCTGTCCGAACTCGAGGGGCGCATCGCCTCCGCGGCGGAGAGGGCCTTGGCCGTGGAACTCTCGGTTTTTGCCGAGCTCGCCCGCGAGACGATGGAAGCTGGCACCGCCATCAAGCGGGCGGCCGACATGCTGGCCGCGCTCGACGTTGCCACCGCGCTTGCCGAACTCGCAGCCGCCGAGGGTTATGTCCGCCCGCGCGTCGACGACAGCCTCACCTTCCGCATCGATGGCGGTCGCCATCCGGTGGTCGAGCAGGTTCTGCGCGAGGACGGAGGATCGTTCGTCGCCAACGGCTGCGATGTCGGTGGCGAGGCCGCCGGCAAGCTCTGGCTGGTCACCGGCCCCAATATGGCCGGTAAATCGACCTTCCTGAGGCAGAATGCGCTGATCGCCGTGCTCGCCCAGATCGGCTCCTTCGTGCCGGCCAAGTCGGCGCACATCGGCGTGGTCGACCGGCTGTTCTCACGCGTTGGCGCCGCCGACGATCTGGCGCGTGGCCGCTCCACCTTCATGGTGGAGATGATCGAGACGGCGGCCATTCTCAATCAGGCGGGGCCGCGTTCCTTCGTCATCCTCGACGAGATCGGCCGCGGCACGGCCACCTATGACGGCCTGTCCATCGCCTGGGCCACCATCGAGCATCTGCACGAAGCCAATCGCTGCCGCACGCTGTTCGCGACGCACTACCACGAGCTGACCGCGCTTTCAGAACGCCTGCCGCGCGTCGTCAACGCCACCGTCAAGGTGAAGGAGTGGCGTGGCGACGTCGTGTTCCTACACGAGATCGTGCCGGGTTCGGCCGATCGGTCCTACGGCATCCAGGTCGCCAAGCTCGCCGGCCTGCCCCGGCCGGTGATCGAACGGGCGCGATCCGTCCTCGCCGAACTGGAAAAATCCGGCGGAAACAACGCCGCCTCCATGCTCGACGACCTGCCGCTGTTCTCGCTCGCCCGTCATCCAACCCCGTCGGCGCCGGCGGAATCAGCGCCCGATCCGGCGGAAGCCGAACTGCTCGCAGCGATCGACGCGCTGGCGCCCGACGAACTCAGCCCGCGCGAGGCGCTCGAGGCCATCTACCGGCTGAAGGCCCTCAGGATAGGAATCGGACGCGCACATGGTTGATTGTTCGGTTTCCGCCGACTATTCGATCTTGTTGCCGGCTGCGTACTCGCACCAAACTGCCGCGCCTCCCTCGTCCGAAGGTGATTGCCGTCGATGACCAAGCTCCCGGAAACCGCCATCTTGATCGACGAGACGGCGCTCGGCGCGGAAATGGCCAAAATCGCAGATCGTGCGGCAGCCGCCGGCACCGATCCGCGTCCCGAGTTGCTCAGCGTGCTGAAGCGCGCCAATCAGGATGGACGTGCGACGGCCCGGGACATTCTCCGCCGCGACCGGGATGGCGTCGCCTGCGCCCGTCGGCTCTCGGCGCTGGTGGATTCGCTGATCAACGTGATCTACGAGCACACGGTGACGCGCGTCTTTCCGGGGGGGCGCGACGAGAAGATCGCCATCGTTGCCGTTGGCGGCTACGGCCGCGCCACGCTGGCTCCGTCGTCGGACGTCGACCTTCTGTTTCTGCTGCCGCCGAAAGCGCAGCCGCTCGCCGACAAGATCCTCGAACACATCCTCTATTATCTCTGGGACATCGGCTTCAAGGTCGGCCACTCGACCCGTCGCGTCGAAGACTGCATCAAGCTCGGTCGCGCCGATATGACCATCCGCACGGCGCTGCTCGAGGCGCGCTGGATTCTCGGCGACAGGGAGCTCTATGCCGAGATGATCGCCCGCTTCGACAACGAGGTGATCAAGGGAAGCGGGCCCGAGTTCATCCAGGCCAAGCTGGCCGAGCGTGACGAACGGCACCGGCGGGCCGGGACTTCGCGCTATCTCGTCGAACCCAACGTCAAGGACGGCAAGGGCGGCCTTCGCGACCTCCATACGCTGTTCTGGATCGCCAAATACTTCTACCGGGCATCGACCGCCGACGAACTCGTGAAGCATGGCGTGTTCTCGCGCAAGGAACTCAATCGCTTTCACAAGTGCGAGGAATTCCTTTGGGCGGTGCGCTGCAATCTCCACTTCGTCACCAATCGGGCCGACGACCGGCTCGGCTTCGAGAACCAGCGAGAGATCGCCGAGCTGCTGGGATATCAGCTTCATCCCGGCCTTGAGCCCGTCGAACGCTTCATGAAGCACTATTTCCTGGTGGCCAAGGATGTCGGCGACCTCACGCGCATCTTCTGCGCCGCCCTTGAGGAGACGCACGCCAAGCCCAAGCCGATGCTCGACCGGGTGCTGCGCCACACCTTCCGGCGCCGCAAGAAGTCGCTTCCCGGAACCCCGCAGTTCATCATCGACAACGATCGCCTGTCGGTGCTCGACGACAGCGTGTTCGAGCGCGACCCGGTGAACCTCCTGCGCATCTTCGCGGTCGCCGCCCGAAAGGACCTCGACTTCCATCCCGACGCGCTGAAGCTGATCACCCGCTCGCTGCGCCTGATCGATGGCGGCCTGCGCGACAACGAGGAAGCCAACCGCATCTTCCTCGACGTGCTGACCTCGAAGAGGCATGCCGAGGCGGTGCTGAGGGCGATGAACGAGACCGGCGTACTCGGCCGCTTCATCAACGAGTTCGGCCGCGTCGTGGCGATGATGCAGTTCAACATGTATCATCACTATACCGTCGACGAGCATACGCTCCGGGCCATCGGCCTACTTGCCCAGATCGAGCGCGGCGAGGAACAGGGCGACCATCCGCTCGCCACGGAGCTGTTTCCGTCCGTCGCCAACCGTAACGTGCTCTATCTCGCCCTGTTCCTGCACGACATCGCCAAGGGGCGCGTCGAGGATCACTCGATCGCCGGCGCCAAGATCGCCCGCCGCCTCGGACCGCGCTTCGGCTTCTCGCCGGCAGAGACCGACCAGCTCGCCTGGCTGGTGGAAAACCATCTGGTGATGTCGATCATCGCCCAGTCGCGCGACCTGTCCGACCGCCAGACCATTCGCGACTTCGCGGCCGTGGTGCAGACGGTGGAACGGCTTCGCATGCTGCTCATGCTGACCATCGCCGACATCAAGGCAGTGGGTCCGGGCGTCTGGAACGGCTGGAAAGGGCAGCTCCTCAGGACGCTCTACTACGAGACCGAGCCCTATCTCCTCGGCGGTCACTCGAAGCTGTCGCGCGACCAGCGCGTCGCCGCCGCCAAGGCGGAACTTGCCGCCGAGCTGACCGATTGGAGCGAGGCGGAGCTTTCCGACTATGGCCGCCGCCATTTCGCGCCCTACTGGCTGCGCGTCGACCTGCCCGAGAAGGTGATGCACGCCCGCCTTCTGAAATCGATGGAGGGCACCGGCAGGCGTCTTGCGACCGCGTATTCGACCAAGAAGTTCGAGGCGATCACCGAACTGGTGGTGGTGGCGCCCGACCATCCGCGCCTTCTGTCGACCATCACCGGCGCCTGCGCGGCGGCTGGCGTCAACATCGCCGACGCCCAGATCTACACCACCACCGACGGCCTCGCCCTCGACACCATCCTGATCAATCGCGAGTTTCCCGACGACGCCGACGAGTTCCGCCGCGCCGACCGCGTGCTGAAGATGATCGAGGCGGCACTCGAGGGGCGCGAGAGACTGCCCGAGATCGTTGCCCGCCGTGTCGGTCAACGCAAGGCGACCAAGGCATTCAGCGTGCCGACCGATATCAAGTTCGACAATGCGCTGTCGGAGACCCTTTCCGTCCTCGAAGTGTCCTGCCTCGACCGGCCGGGTCTTCTCTACGACGTGACGACGGCGATGAGCGATCTCAACCTCAACATCGCCTCGGCGCACATCGCCACCTTCGGCGAGCGGGTGGTCGACGTGTTCTACGTCACCGATCTCACCAAGCTGAAGATCCAGTCCGGCTCCAAGCAGGCGGCGATCCGCCGACGCATCCTCGCGGCCGTGACTGGAGAAGAGCCGCATCCGCCCAAGAAGGCAGCCTGAGGAAGGCAACCGGTCATGAGTCTGGTCAAAAACTTCGTGACCGTGGGCGGCGCCACGCTGTCCTCGCGGTTGCTCGGCTTCATCCGCGACGTGTTCATGGCCAACATGCTGGGCTCCGGCCCGATCGCCGACGCCTTCTTCGTGGCATTCCGCCTGCCCAACCTGTTCCGTCGTCTCTTTGCCGAAGGCGCCTTCTCTTCCGCCTTCGTGCCGCTGTTCGCCCGTGCGCTCACCGAAGGTGGCAAGACGTCGGCGCGGGCGCTGGCCGAGGACATCCTGGCCGTCTTCCTGCTGGCGCTGGTCATCGTCACGGCGCTGGCCGAGGTTGGCGCCCCCTGGCTCGTCGGCGTGCTGGCGCCGGGCTTCATCGACGACCCGCAGAAGTTCTCAGCCGCCGAGTTCATGACGCGGGTGATGTTCCCTTATCTCGCCTGCATGTCGCTGACGGCCATGGCGGCCGGCATGCTGCAATCCTTCGGGCGTTTCGCGGTCGCCGCCTTTGCGCCGTCGCTGCTCAACGTCGTCCTGGTCGCCGCCCTTGTCCTCATCTGGTGGGAGGGCTGGGCCGGCACGCCGGACGCCGCGTACGCGCTCTCCTGGGCCGTCTGCATCTCCGGCTTTGCGCAACTGATCGCCGTCGGTGGCTCGCTGTGGTGGATCGGCTTTCCGATGTCGCTCAAGCGGCCGCGCTACAACGACAATGTCCGCCGCTTCGTGAAGCTCGGAATCCCCGGCGTGATCTCCGGCGGCATCACCCAGATCAATATCGTGGTCGGCACAATCATCGCCTCGATGCAGGCGAGCGCCGTGTCCTGGCTCTATTTTGCCGATCGCATCTACCAGCTTCCGCTCGGGGTGATCGGCGTCGCCATCGGCGTCGTGCTCCTGCCGGACCTCACCCGCCGCGTCCGGACGGAGAATGCCGAGAGCATCTTCCACACACAGAATCGGGCGCTGGAGTTCGCCATGGCGCTGACGCTGCCGGCCACCGTCGCGCTTTGTGCCATTCCCTACTCCATCATGCGCGTGCTGTTCGAACGCGGCGCCTTCACCACCGCCGACACTGTGGCGACCGCCGACGCGCTCATCGCCTTCGCTGCGGGGCTGCCGGCCTTCGTCGCCATCAAGGTGTTCCAGCCGTCCTTCTATGCGCGCGAAGACACCCGCACGCCCACCATACAGGGCGGCATATCGGTGGCGGTCAACGTAGCGGCCTCGCTGGCGCTGTTCCCGTTCATCGGCCACGTCGGGATTGCCGCGGCGACCTCGCTCGCCGCCTGGGTCAATGCGCTGATGCTGGTCATCGAACTCCACCGGCGCGGTCACTTCCGGGCCGACGCCCTGCTCTTCCGCCGTCTCGTACTGCTCGCCGTTGCCAGCCTCGTGATGGGAGCCGCACTGCTCCTGGGCGAAGGCCTCGTGGACGCGCATCTCCACAGCGGGCGCGAAGTGATCCAGATCCTCTGGCTTCTCGGTCTCTGCGCCTTCGGGATGGTCGTCTACGGGTTGGCGACCGTGCTGACCGGTGCCGTCGATGTCCGCCGGTATGTCAAGGCGATTGCCGCCCGCGGCAAGACCGGCTGAACGCATCGCCGCTGACGGCGTCCTCCCCGGCATTCAGACATGACCCACCGCATTTGTTCGTCGGCCCTGTTGTAGCGCCTTGCGGTGACCGCATGGCGGGTCCATAAGTCCGTCGCCCGGTTTCACCACCGGCGCGCGTGAAACTCTATCCTCGGGTCCAAACCGATGCCCTTCAAGCCTCTGGTCTTTTCCGGCGTTCAACCGACCGGCAATCTTCATCTCGGCAATTATCTCGGCGCCATCAAGCGCTTCGTTGAAATGCAATCGACGCACGACTGCATCTATTGCGTCGTCGACGAGCATGCCATCACCGTGTGGCAGGATCCCTTCGAGCTGCGTCGCCAGATTCGCGAAGTGACCGCCGCCTTTCTCGCCGCCGGCATCGATCCGAAGACTCATATCGTCTTCAATCAGAGCCAGGTGCCCGAGCATGCGGAACTCGCCTGGGTGTTCAACTGCGTCGCCCGCATGGGCTGGCTCAACCGCATGACACAGTTCAAGGAGAAGGCCGGCAAGGACCGCGAGAACGTGTCGGTGGGCCTGTTCGCCTATCCGAGCCTGATGGCGGCCGACATTCTCGTCTACCGGGCGACGCACGTGCCGGTCGGAGAAGACCAGAAGCAGCACCTGGAGCTCACCCGCGACATCGCGACGAAGTTCAACAACGACTTCGCGACCTCGATCGTCGCCCAGGGCCACAGCGCCGAGGATGGCTATTTCCCGCTGCCCGAACCGCTGACGCAGGGACCGGCGCCGCGCGTCATGTCGCTTCGTGACGGCACCAAGAAGATGTCGAAGTCCGACCCGTCGGACTATTCGCGCATCAACCTGACCGACGACCGCGACGCCATCGCCCAGAAGATCCGCAAGGCGCGCACCGATCCGGAACCGTTGCCGTCGGAGGTCGAAGGCCTCAAGGAGCGGCCGGACGCCGACAATCTCGTCACCATCTACGCCGCGCTGGCCGGCACGACGAGGGAAGCGGTGCTGAAGGACCATGGCGGTTCGCAGTTCTCCGCCTTCAAGCCGGCGCTGGCCGATCTCGCCGTGTCCGTCCTGTCGCCGATCAACGACAAGATGAAGGCCTTGATGGCCGAGCCCGACCACATCGATGCCGTTCTCGCCGACGGCTCGGAGCGGGCCGGCGCCATCGCCGGCAAGGTGATGGACGACGTGCGCGACATCGTCGGCTTCATCCAGAGCCGCAAGCGGCGCTGAAGCGCTCGACGCGCGAAAACTTGAAGGCCGGCGCGGCTTGTCCGCCGCCGGCCTTCTGCTAATTTGTCATCATGGTTTCACGCCGCCTTGCCCGCGAAGAGGGCCACCGCCGCAA
The DNA here is from genome assembly GCA_030603685.1 of Pleomorphomonas sp. Taxonomy (GTDB): domain Bacteria; phylum Pseudomonadota; class Alphaproteobacteria; order Rhizobiales; family Pleomorphomonadaceae; genus Pleomorphomonas. The sequence continues at coordinate 14,745 of JAUVXG010000009.1, read as the reverse complement.
GTTCCTCTGCGTTATCGACGACACGCCCGAATGCGACCGGGCGCTGGTCTATGCGGCCACGCGCGCCCGGCATACGGCGGGAGGTCTCGTACTGCTCTATGTCATTCCGCCGGGCGACTTTCAGCACTGGCGGGGTGTCGAGGAAATGATGCGGGCCGAGGCGATGGACGAGGCCCGCCAGCGCCTTGCCGCCACCGCCGAACGCGTGCATGCCTTCGCCGCCGACATCGAGGCCGAGCTCGTCATTCGCGAGGGACAGGCGGCCGAAGCGATCCACCGCCTCATCGAGGAGGATCGCGACATCGCCATCCTGGTTCTTGCAGCCGGTATCGGCAGCGAGGGGCCGGGACCGCTGGTGACCTCGGTCGCCGGTCGCTCGGGGCCGCCGTTTCCCATTCCGGTAACCATCGTGCCCGGGGACATGAGCGACGACGACATCGCCGCCGTCGCCTGACCTGCCTGATCGTTTTATGTCCGCAGGTTCACCGATTGTTCATTTGCAAAGTCGGAACTATCCTCTAAAGATCAAGTTTAGACATGTTCCAATCAGGCGAGCCTGAGGAGCCCCATACGATGTTCATTCAGACCGAGTCCACGCCCAATCCGGCAACGCTCAAGTTCCTGCCCGGACGGGTCGTCCTCGAAGGCAGCCCGCGCGAGTTCCTGACCCCCGAACAGGCGACGGTCTCACCGCTCGCCGCCGCCCTGTTCGAAATCGCCGGCGTGACCGGCGTGTTCTTCGGCGCGGACTTCATTACGGTGACCAGCCGGGACGAGGATTGGGCGCACCTGAAGCCGGCGGTGCTCGGCGTCATCATGGAACACGTCATGTCCGGGGCGCCGATCCTGACGACCACCGAGACGATGGCCGGAGCCGAGGACTTCGATCCGGCCGACGCCGAGACGGTGTCATCGATCAAGGAACTTCTCGACACGCGCGTGCGTCCGGCCGTGGCAGCCGACGGCGGAGACATCACCTTCCGCGCCTACAAGGACGGCATCGTCTATCTCAACATGCGCGGCGCCTGCGCCGGCTGCCCGTCGTCGACGGCGACGCTCCGGAATGGCATCCAGAACCTCCTGCGTCACTTCCTGCCGGACGTGCGCGAGGTTCGCGCCGTCGCCTGATCGGTCGTCCATCAAGCAGCCTTCAGACGCCGCCGGTCCCGCCGGCGGCGTTGCCATTTCCAGAGTATCGTCTCCAGACCGCCTTCAAGATGCCGTGAGAAGCTCGTGATGAGAGGGCAATCTGCCGCAGATTTCCTCGATCGATCACTTTTATCGAACAATTTGTCAGTCGATCGCTGACTATGCCGACCAGTCGGTGGAGCCTAAGTCGGGAGCGAAATCGCTTCTCTACCGAAAGGCTTTCCAATGTCCGCTCTCCTTGCCGACGATACCCTTGACCGCCTGTTCCGCGACGGTCGCTCCTACAACGGCTTCCTCGACAAGCCGGTTGCCGACGAAACGCTGAAGACGCTGGCCGAACTCACCAGTCTCGGCCCCACCGAGGCCAACACCCTGCCCGGCCGCTTCGTCTTCGTGAAATCGCCCGAGGCCAAGGAAAAGCTGCTGGCCGCCATGGCGCCCGGCAACCAGGCCAAGACGAAAACCGCGCCGGTGTCCGTCATTGCCGGCTACGATCTCGACTTTTACGAGAACCTGCCCAAGACCTTTCCGCACGCCGACGCCCGGTCCTGGTACGCCGGTTCGCCGGACGAGCGGCTGCAGTTCTCGGCGCTGCGCTCGGCCTCGCTGCAGGTCGGCTACCTGACGACGGCCGCGCGGGCGCTGGGTCTCGACGTCGGCCCGATGGCCGGCTTCGACGCCGCCGCCATCGACGCCGCCTTCTTCCCCAACAGCCGCATCAAGACCTTCCTGGTCGTCAACCTCGGCTACGGCGACAAGTCGTCGCTGTTCCCGCGCCTGCCGCGCCTTGCCTTCGACGAATACGCCCGCATCGCCTGACCGCTTTCGAGTCGGTAAAAACGGAGCCCCGCTGGCAACGGCGGGGCTTTGCGTTTCGAGCGTCCGAAAAGTCACATCATCGGCAGGCGCTTTTCCGGGCTTCGGCAGAGGTCGGCAACGATGCACCGTTCGCATTCCGGCCGCCGGGCCTTGCAGACGTAGCGGCCATGCAGGATCAGCCAATGATGGGCGTGCAGGAGATAGGTCTTCGGCACGCGCCGTTCGAGGCCGAGCTCGACCTCGATCGGGGTGCGCCCCGGCGCGAGGCCGAGCCGGTTGGAAACGCGGAAGACATGCGTATCTACCGCGATGGTCGGCTCGCCGAAGGCGATGTTGAGGACGACATTGGCCGTCTTCCGACCCACGCCCGGCAAGGCTTCCAGCGCGGCTCGGTCGCGCGGAACTTCGCCGCCGTGCTCTCGGACGAGGATCTCGGACAGCGCGATGACATTCTTCGCCTTGTTGCGATAGAGGCCGATGGTCTTGATGGCCTCCCGAAGGCGGTCTTCTCCGAACTCCAGCATCTTTGCGGGCGTATCGACCGCCTCGAACAGCGGCCGCGTCGCCTTGTTGACGCCGGCGTCGGTGGTCTGGGCGGACAGCGTCACCGCGACCAGGAGCGTGTAGGGGTTGACGGCGTGGAGCTCGCCCTTCGGTTCGGGGTTGGCCGCCTGGAAGGTGGCGAAGAGCTCTTCGATTTCCGACGGACTCAAGGGACGGGTCGGCGGAATGGGCTTGTCGATGTCTTCGGACGCGGCGGCAGGCTTTCTCGGCACGGGCAATACTCCGGGCAAGGCGCTATGCCGCCTTCTATAGCCGGATTTGGTGCCTGACGGCGTCAGCAGCGTCGCTTTCCAGCCGTCGGGATCGTTTTTTTGCTCTTTTTCCTCCGACGTGCGAGAATCGGGTGGTTGTGTCGCCTACCCCTCCCTAACTTTGCATCGCACCCTTTGATGGAGGACGCGATGGACGCCATTACGCTGACCGACAACCTCACCTGCCCGCCGATGTCGGCGAGCTGGCTGCACGAAGGGCTGCGCATGGCGGGCGAGGTATCCCTCGATCGCGAGCACAGCGATTATGTTCTCGTGCGGGATACCATTCGATTCATTTCCGAGCGCTGGCGCGACCAGCCGGAACTTGAGACGATCGCCGCCGCCGTCGGCACCGATGCCGGCCATCTGCATCGCCTGTTCACGCGCTGGGCCGGCCTGACGCCGAAGGCCTTCGTTCAGGCGCTGACGCTCGACGAGGCACGACGAATGCTCGACCAGTCGTCGTCGATCCTCGACACCGCCTACGAGGTCGGCCTGTCCGGTCCGGGCCGCCTGCACGATCTCTTCGTCACGCACGAAGCGATGAGCCCGGGGGCCTACAAGGCGCGGGGAGCCGGCGTCACCATCGCCTACGGCTTCCACTCTTCGCCCTTCGGAACGGCTCTTGTCATGGCCACCGACAGGGGACTTGCCGGCATCGCCTTCGCCGACCCCGGCGAGGAGCAGAAAGCCTTCCGCGACATGTCGGCTCGCTGGCCGGCCGCCACCTACGTTCAGGATGAAGTGACCACCGCGCCTTATGCGCGTCAGGTGTTCGATCCCACGGTGTGGTCGCAGGACCGGCCGATCCGGCTGGTGTTCATCGGCTCCGACTTCGAAGTCAGGGTCTGGGAGACGCTGCTGCGAATTCCGCTCGGCAAGGCGACGACCTACTCGGACATCGCCCGCCACATCGGCAATCCGAATGCGGCGCGGGCCGTCGGCTCGGCCGTTGGGCGAAACCCCCTATCCTTCGTCGTGCCGTGCCACCGCGTGCTCGGACGTGAAGGCGACCTCTGCGGCTATCATTGGGGCCTCACACGCAAGAAGGCCATTCTCGGCTGGGAAACCGGCCTGGCGCGTCGGCTCGGCGGCGCCGAAGTGGAAAGAGGCTGATCGTCCGCTTTACGGCTCAAGTAAAAAGAAAGCGCCGCGATGGGGAACCACCGCGGCGCCTTCCTTTGCAGATGGGCGGGAATCAGGCCGCCAGAACCTTCTTCGACTTGATCGAACCGTCTTCGTTGAGCTCGTAGACGATCGGCTCGCCGGTGTTCAGCTCGCGAGCGACGATCTCGTCACCGGAGAGCTTCTCAAGGTCCATGATGATCGAGCGCAGCGAGTTGCCGTGGGCGGCGACCAGAACGTTCTCGCCCTTCAGGACGCGCGGCAGGATCTCGGCGTTGAAATAGGGCAGCGTGCGCTCGGCGGTGTTCTTCAGGCTCTCGCCGCCCGGAGGCGGAACGTCGAACGAACGGCGCCAAATGTGCACCTGCTCCTCGCCCCACTTGGCGCGGGCGTCGTCCTTGTTGAGGCCGGTCAGTTCGCCGTAGTCGCGCTCGTTGAGGGCCTGGTCGCGAATGGTCTCGAGGTCGGGCTGGCCGACTTCGCCGAGGATCAGGCGCAGCGTGTGCTGGGCGCGCGTCAGAGCCGACGTGTAGGCGATGTCGTACTTGTAGCCGAGCGCCTTGAGGCGGGTGCCGGCAGCGGTGGCTTCCTTGACGCCCTGGGCGGTGAGGTCGGGATCCTTCCAGCCGGTGAACAGGTTGAGCAGGTTCCACTCGGACTGGCCGTGGCGGACGAGGACCAGAATGCGGCTCATGGGCTTTTCTCCAGTTGATCGCTTCGTTGCGTGCCGGAACCGACCGTCGGTCCCGGATCTTTCTGCAGCCGGCCTCGCCTCCCCCAGGAAGCGGGGACGGGATTGGTCAATCCTTGAGGCCGAGAACATCGGCCATGTCGTAGCGGCCCGGCTTTCGGCCGCGCGCCCAGAGCGCGGCACGGACCGCCCCCTTGGCAAACTGCACCCGATCTTCGGCCACGTGCCTCAGCTCCAGCCGCTCGCCGGCACCGGCGAGGTAGACGGTGTGCTCTCCGACGACCGAGCCACCGCGCAGCGTGGCAAAGCCGATGGCGCCTTGCGGGCGCGGACCGGTGTAGCCGTCACGAGAGCGAACGGCATAGTCGTCGAGCTTGATGTCGCGGCCGCGCGCGGCGGCTTCGCCGAGCAGAAGCGCCGTGCCGGACGGCGCGTCTACCTTGTGGCGATGGTGCATTTCCAGGATTTCGATGTCGAAGTCCGGACCGAGAGTCCGGGCGGCCCGCTCGACCAGCACGGCGAGCAGGTTGACGCCGACGCTCATGTTGCCGGATTTGACCACGGTCGCATGACGGGCGGCGGCGTCGATCTTCGCGTCGTCGTCCGTCGAGCAGCCGGTGGTGCCGATGACGTGGACGATGCGCGCCTGGGCCGCCAGTTCAGCGAACTCGATCGTGGAGGCCGGGCTCGTGAAATCGAGAATGCCTTCGGCACCGACCACCGCGGCCAGCGGGTCCGTCGTCAAGGGAACGCCGATCTCGCCGATGCCCGCCAACGCGCCGGCATCCTCTCCGATCAGCGGACTGCCTTCCCGCTCGATGGCCGCGTGGACCGCAACACCCGCTGTCTCGGAGATGATGCGTACCAGCGTACGCCCCATGCGTCCGCCGGCGCCAACCACAACGAGCTTCATGTCCGACATGTCCGACCTCGCGGTTCAGGGGAGAACACCGTTGCCATGGCGGCCTTCTATCACGCGAGAGCCGCGTGGTAATCCTTTAGTCGCAAAAAACCCTCGGGATCATGCTGGAAAAAACGCGTATTGGCGCGGATTTCAGCGTCACTCCTCGGTCACGCGGCCGACGGCGTCGAGGATGAGAGCGATGTCGGACGGTCGCGACAGCCGATGATCGCCGTCTTTCACCAGCGTCAGCACCACATCATCGTCGACGAGACGGTCGACGATGCGCCTCGCATGAGCATGCGGCACCGAGGTGTCGGCCATACCCTGGATGATGATGACCGGCACGCCGAGGCGGAGCGGCGCATCAAGAAGGTTGTGCCTGGCGCCATCACGGAAAAAATCCGCCGTCAGGCGATAGGCCGGGCTGCCATACTCGCCGGGAAGCTCGATGGTCTCACCGGCATCGATGCAGGCGCGCGCCTCTGGAGGCAACGCCGGATAGAACAGTTTTTCGGTGAAGTCGGGAGCCGGGGCGACGAGAACCACACCCTTGAGACCGACGGGTTGCTCTCGGGCGAGCAGCAACGCCATCCAACCGCCCATGGACGAGCCGACGAGAATGAACTCAGGACCGGCCTCAGCGGCGACCATCGCCTTCGCTTCACCGAACCATCGGCCGATCCGACCGTCCTCGAAGGAGCCATCCGAACCGCCGTGGCCCGAATAGTCGAAGCGCACCACCTTGCGGCCGTGTTTGCGCCCCCAGGCCGAAACAGCCTCGGCCTTGGCGCCGGTCATGTCGGAGCGGAAGCCGCCGAGCCAGACGATCGTCGGGCCATCGCCATCGCTGACGAGACCGCGAATGATCCGGCCGTCGTCCGGCATGGTGACACTGATCGGCCGGTCCGCCATCTCTCCGCTCCTCGCATTCACTGTCGCGTCTTGCCGTCCTTCAGGACAATATGCCGCTTCTTTAGCCCATTTCCCCGCCGATTGGCGTGTGCGACCTTGACTTTTTCGCACTCTCCAACGATTTTCAGGCCGTTGTCCAGTTTGCGAGTCCGCGCTTCACAGCAAGACGTGGTTCGCCGTGAGGACAGCCGGTCATCCGTGGGTGGCGCCCCTGTTTCAAAGGTGCGATCGGTTCGACGATCAAGGTCCTTGACATGGTCGGGCGTCGACATATCCCGAGGAATGACTGGTTCCATGAACTTCAGAGGAGTTGACAGCCATTCGTCGCCCGTTCCGAGCTACCGCCCCCGTCAAGGAAGGTCCGCGCATCAATCGCGAAATCCGGGTCCCTCAGGTCCAGTTGATCGGCGAGGAAGGTGACAACCTCGGCGTCGTCGCGATCGCCGATGCCCTGGCTGCCGCCGCCGAGGCCGGTCTCGACCTTGTCGAGATTTCCCCGAATTCGACGCCTCCCGTCTGCAAGATCCTGGACTTCGGCAAGTACAAGTTCGAAGCCCAGAAGAAGGCGTCGGAAGCCCGCAAGAACCAGAAGATCGTCGAGATCAAGGAAGTCAAGCTCAGGCCCAACATCGACACGAACGACTACACCGTGAAGATGAAGAGCATGCTGCGCTTCTTCGAGGATGGCGACAAGGTCAAGGTGACGCTGCGTTTCCGCGGTCGCGAAATGGCCCACCAGGACCTCGGCTTCAAGCTGCTTCAGCAGGTCAAGGAAGAAACCGTGGGCGTTGCCAAGGTCGAGAGCGAGCCGCGCCTCGAAGGCCGCCAGATGGTTATGCTTCTCGCCCCGCGCTGAGAGCGACATCCTTTTTGAGAAAGCCCCGGCCGGCTCATCCGTGCCGGGGCTTTTTCTTTTAGGGCCGCATGTGGGCGCTGCAGCGCGAGTTTTGGTGCGCCGCCTATCCTGCGGAAAAGGCGAATCCGCCTTGCATCGGCCGACCTTTTGGTCTAGAAGCCCAGCCACTTCAGGTCGCCCGGCGTGGAGACGGCTCTGCCGTGTCCAAGGGCATGCCGTGGCGACCGTGGAAGCTCAACCCTGGACAGACCGTCTCGGCCTCCGCGGATCTACTGCGCTGGCTTCAGGTCTTCCGGAAAGACAAGGTCAGCGAGAGCCTGCAAGGGATCTCCAAACACTCGGAAACGAGCAAAAGGCCCAAGATGAAGACGAAGTCGGGCGCCAAGAAGCGCTTCAAGGTGACGGCCAGTGGCCACATCAAGTCCGCTCAGGCCGGCAAGCGCCATGGCATGATCAAGCGGACCACCAAGTTCATCCGCAAGGCTCGCGGCACCACCGTGCTGTCGAAGCCGGATGAAATCATCATCAAGAAGAACTTCCTGCCCTACGCCTGATCCCGCGCGATCAAACGGCACTCACTATCGAGGAGACTGAATTATGGCGCGCGTCAAGCGGGGCGTAACGTCCCATGCCAAGCACAAGAAGGTTCTGGAAGCCGCCAAGGGCTACCGGGGCCGTCGCAAGAATACCATCAAGACCGCCAAGGCGGCTGTCGATCGCGCGATGCAGTATGCGACGCGTGACCGCCGGGCCAAAAAGCGCAACTTCCGCGCCCTCTGGATCCAGCGCATCAACGCCGCCGTTCGCGACGTCACGGGTGGCGAGCTGACCTACGCTCGCTTCATCGATCTCCTGGCCAAGGCCGGGATTGCGATCGACCGCAAGGTGCTGTCCGACCTCGCCATCAGCGAGCCGGCATCGTTTAAGGCCATCGTCGAGAAGGCCCAGGCTGCCGCCTAATCGGCGACAGTGCGGGGCCGATCGCCGATCGGCCGCCCCGACATTGCGAGAGCGGCGCGCCGATTGGTGCGCCGCTCTTTTCGTTTCCGGGATGCTTTCGCCGGTGAGACCGGTTAGAAGCCTGCCATCAGATCCGCCAGGACACGCGTCATGACCGATATCGAACAGCTCGAAGCCTCCATTCTCGACGACATCCACGCCGCCGGCGACGAAACCGCCCTTGAGGGCGTGCGGGTCGCCACCCTCGGCAAGCAGGGGTCGGTATCGGCGTTGCTGAAGACGCTCGGCGCCATGAGCCCGGACGAGCGGCGCACCCGCGGTGCGGCGATCAACGCCCTGAAGGACCGCGTCGCCCTCGCCATCGCCGATCGCAAGGCGGTGCTGAAGGCCGCCGCGCTCGATGCCCGCCTCACCCGCGAGACCGTGGACATCTCGCTGCCCGTCCGCCCAGGTCCGCTCGCCGAGGGGCGCATTCACCCGGTGAGCCAGGTGATCGACGAGATCACCGCCATCTTCACCGATATGGGATTTGCCGTGGCCGAAGGGCCGGACATCGAGACCGACCACTATAACTTCACCGCGCTCAACTTCCCGCCGGACCATCCGGCGCGCGAGATGCACGACACCTTCTTCCTGAAGCCCAAGGAAAACGGCTCGCGCCTGCTGCTCAGGACCCACACCTCGCCGGTGCAGGTGCGCACCATGGAGACGCAGAAGCCGCCGATTCGCATCATCGCGCCCGGACGCACCTATCGCTGCGACAGCGACGCCACCCACACGCCGATGTTCCACCAGGTGGAGGGGCTCGTCATCGACGAGACGACGCACTTCGGCCATCTCAAGTGGGTGCTGGAGGAGTTCCTGAAGGCGTTCTTCGAGGTCGACGAAGTCAAGACGCGCTTCCGTCCGTCGTTCTTCCCGTTCACCGAGCCGTCGATGGAAGTCGATGTCGGCTGCCGTCGCTCGGGGTCGGAGATCCGCATCGGCGAGGGTGACGACTGGCTGGAGATCCTCGGCTGCGGCATGGTGCATCCGAACGTCATCCGCTCCGCCGGCCTCGACCCCGACGTCTACCAGGGCTTTGCCTTCGGCATGGGCATCGACCGCATCGCCATGCTGAAATACGGCATGCCCGACCTGCGCGCCTTCTTCGACGCCGATGCCCGCTGGCTGAAGCACTACGGCTTCCGTCCGCTCGACCTGCCGAGCCTCTACGGCGGCCTGACGGGGTGAACCGTGGCGCATCGAATGGTCCTGCCCGGCACTCGCGGCAATGCTCGGCGACTACGTCGGGACCAAACACGCGCTGAAGAAATCCTGTGGGAGGAACTGAGGGCCAACCGCTTCTTTGGATATGTCTTTCGCCGACAGGTACCATTCGGCAGGTTCATCGCAGACTTCGCTTGCCATGAGGCTAAGCTTGTCGTCGAGGTGGACGGCCCAAGCCACGCAGCGTCGGAAGGCCATACTCACGATGCGATCCGGGACCGGTTCCTGCAATCGGAAGGTTATTCGGTGCTGAGAGTCCGGAATGACGAGGTGCTGGAAGCGATCGAAGGAGTCCTGCACGCAATCGGTCAGTTCCTTCCAAGATATGAGTCCGATCTCGCCCCGGAAGGTACCCCTCTCCCTGTCCCTCCCCCACAAGGGGGGAGGGGACGCCAACGACGAACAGTTCGCCAAGTTGCTCCGGCTGGAGCGCAATCGGTGGATGGTTTGCAGCCCCGAGATCCCATCGTCCCCTCCCCCCTTGTGGGGGAGGGACAGGGAGAGGGGTGAAGACCTGACATTCGAGGCACGCGTCAAAAAGAATATGAGCCGACCCGGCATAAGGACACGATCATGAAGTTCACCCTCAGCTGGCTGAAAGACCATCTCGAAACGGAAGCCTCGCTCGACGAAGTCGTCGAGGCGCTCACCATGGTGGGCCTTGAGGTGGAGGAGGTTTCCGATCCTTCGGCGCCACTCAAGCCGTTCGTCGTCGCCAAGATCGTCACCGCCGACAAGCACCCCAATGCCGACAAGCTGAAGCTGCTGTCGGTCGATGCCGGCAAGGGGCCGGTGCAGGTGGTGTGCGGCGCGCCGAACGCGCGAGCGGGCCTCAAGGGCGTGTTCGCCCTGCCCGGCGTCGTCATTCCAGCCACCGGCGACGTTCTGGAGGTCGGCACCATTCGCGGCGTCGAAAGCCGTGGCATGATGTGCTCGGAGCGCGAACTCGGCCTTTCCGACGAGCACAACGGCATCATCGAGCTGCCCGAAGACGCCCCGGTTGGCGTGTCGTTCGCCGACTATCGCGGCGGCGCCGATCCGGTGATCGACATCTCCATCACGCCCAACCGGCCCGACTGCCTGGGCGTTCGCGGCATCGCGCGCGATCTCGCGGCGCGTGGCCTCGGCAAGCTGAAGCCCGATCCGCTGGCACCGGTCCCCGGCGCCTTCCCCTCGCCCGTACCGATCGCGCTGACATTCGATGGCGACGACACGCCCTGCCCGGTGTTCGCCGGCCGGGTGGTGCGCGGCCTCAAGAACGGCCCGTCGCCAAAGTGGTTGCAGGACCGCCTCAAGGCGATCGGTCTTCGGCCGATTTCCGCGCTGGTCGACATCACCAACTACATCACCTTCGATCGCGGCCGGCCGCTGCACGTCTATGATGCCGACAAGCTGACCGGCACCATCCGCGCCCGTCTCGGCAAGACCGGCGAGAGCCTGCTGGCGCTCGACGGCAAGACCTATGCGGTCGATGAGAGCATGTGCGTCATTGCCGACGATGCCGCGGTGCTTGGTCTCGGCGGCGTCATGGGTGGCGAGACCACCGGTTCGACCGATGCCACGACGTCCGTTTTCATCGAAAGCGCCTTCTTCGATGCCGGACGGACGGCTCGCACCGGTCGTCGGCTGGGTCTCAACTCCGACGCCCGCTTCCGCTTCGAGCGCGGTGTCGATCCCGGCTTCGTCGTCGCCGGCCTCGAACTTGCGACACGGATGGTGCTCGACCTCTGTGGCGGCGAAGCTTCGGAGGTCGTGGTGGCGGGCAAGGAGCCGCTTCCCAACAAGGTGGTCGACTTCCCGCTTTCCGAAGTGAAGCGCCTCTCAGGACTTGAACTCTCGGCAGACACCATCACCGGCACGCTTGAGAAGCTCGGCTTCTCGACGACCGGCAGCGGCGACAGCCGCTCGGTTGCGGTTCCGTCCTGGCGGCCGGACGTGCATGGCAAGGCCGACCTCGTCGAGGAAGTGGTGCGCATCGTCGGTCTCGATCAGGTAAAGGCGACGGCGCTGCCGCGCATCGCCTCGGTGTCCCAGAAGGTGCTGACGCCCCTGCAGATCCGCACCCGCCGCGCCAAGCGGACGCTGGCGGCGCGCGGCCTCGTCGAAGCCGTGACCTGGTCGTTCCTGGCCAAGCCGATCGCCGTTCTGTTCGGCGGCGGCGCGTCCGAACTCGAGCTCGCCAATCCGATCTCCGCCGACATGAGCGACATGCGGCCGAGCCTGATCCCCGGTCTTGTCGCGGCGGTCAAGCGGAACGTCGATCGAGGCCTTGCCGACCTCGCCCTGTTCGAGGTCGGCCAGGTGTTCGCCGGTGATCGCCCCCAGGATCAGAGCATCGCGGCAACCGCCGTGCGCGAAGGTAGTGCCGGCCTTGCCGGCGCAGGCCGTCACTGGAACGGATCGGCTGCCGCCGTGAGCGTGTTCGACGCCAAGGCCGATGCGCTGGCGCTGCTCGATGCCCTCGGCGTCGACATTTCGCGCGTCCAAGTCGTCCGATCCGCTCCGGACTGGTACCATCCGGGACGCTCGGGCAGCATCCAGCTCGGACCGCAGACCGTGCTGGCCCACTTCGGCGAGCTGCATCCGGCCGTCGTCGAGGCGCTCGACGCGGAAGGACCGATCGTTGCCGCCGAGGTGATCCTCGACCGCATTCCCGTGGCCAAGGCCAAGGCCGGACGCGGCAAGCCGGCGCTTGCCCTCTCGGCCTTCATGCCGGTCAGCCGCGACTTCGCCTTCGTCGTCGACGACGGCGTCGAGGTGGCGAAGATCGTCAAGGCCGTGCAGGGCGCCGACAAGAAGCTGATCGGTGGCGTTGACGTGTTCGACATCTACAAGGGCGAGCACGTGACGGCCGGGCAGAAGTCGGTGGCGATCGCCGTTACGCTCACCCCGAGCGACCGCACATTGACCGACGAAGACATCGAGAAGGTGTCGAAGGCAATCGTCGCCGCCGTTCAGAAGGCGACCGGCGCAGCACTGCGCGGATAAGCTCGGGACTGAAGGACAATACCGAAAGGGCCGCGCGAGACGCACGCGGCCCTTTTGTCATTTGGCCATCAGGACCTGGGAGCACTCCGGCGGAAGATCCTTCAGGGTGATCTCCGGCGGCGGCGGCTTGGGTTTCGATGGCTTCGTCGGTTTGGGCGGCGGCGCGTACCAACTCTGTAGCTCGGCGCCACAACCATCCCCGGACGACGGGGCGGCTTGGGGCTTGCACGTCGGCGAGTTGCCTGGGCAGCCGATTCGAACGTGAAAATGGAAGTCGTGGCCCCACCAGGGCCGGACCTTGGACAGCCAAGCGCGATCGCCGCCCGCCCCCTCGCAGAGCGCCTTCTTGATCGCTCGGTTGACGAAGATGCGCTCCACCTCCGGCTGCTTCGCCGCCAGGCGAATGATATTGAACTGGCGCTGAGAAAACTTCTTCGGATCGACGGTCAGCTTGTCCGGGGCCAGCATCGACACCGCGCTTACCCGCTCTCTTTCGTCATAGGACAGCTCGCGCTTGGGCATCGGCGTCAGCCAGATGTCGGCATCGAGGCCGATCTGGTGGCTGGCGTGGCCCGACGACATCGGACCGCCGCGCGGCTGCGACAAGTCACCGACCAGAAGACCGTTCCAGCCGACCGATGGCGCCTTGGCCGCAAGGTGCTCGAGAAAGTCGATCAGCACCGGGTTGCCCCAGTTGCGATTGCGCGACAGACGCATCACCTGCCAGGTCGGGCCATTGACGGGCAGAAGCGCCGCGCCGGCAAGGCAGCCTCGCGCATAGGACCCTATGGAGCGGGCGGCAAGCGGAGCCGGATCCTCGGCGGCGCCGAACAACTGCTTGGCCGGCGTCTCGGCGGCAGCCGGAAGGACGCAGGCTAGGAGGGCGAGTGCGACGAGACGACAGAACATGGGCTAATCCGGCTTTCGGTGACGAACCATGCTGCGCCCGGGCCGATTAACCGGAGATTAACCAGCGGCAAGACCGGAGCGGCTCCCCGTGCAAATCGACGCCATGCGTCAATCGCGAATGGACGGACGAAGCCGCAGCATCGGCAGCGAGCCGGTCACGTCGAGACCGGAGGGCTTGGCCGAGAAGATCATGCCAGCCGACCCCGAGGCGACCTCGGCGAGCCAAGGCGGCCGTATGCCGTCGACCAGGCGGGCGGCGAGCCCATCCGGCGCGCGTTCGGCCATATAGCCCAGCTCCGGATCTCCCGTGCAGGCCGCCAGATAGGTCGCGCCGGTGGCTCGGAAGGCGCCTTCCGGATCGGCGCCGGTGAAAACGGCGTCGACGGCCAGAATGCCATGGGCGCCCCGGTGGTAGGGAGCGGCCAGCACGGCATGCGGGGTTGCCTTGAGGAGGAAAGCCCCGAAATTCGATGTGGCCACGACGAGCCCTGGCGCGCGCGAGCCGAGTACGTCCTCAAGGAAGGCGCGGCAATCGGTCATGGTTGCGGTGTTGGCGGCCTCGGCGTCCGGATGGCCGGACAATCGATCGACCGCCGTGACGGCAAGCGTCCACAACGCCGGGACGGCGGCCAGCCAGCTCCAGCGTCGGGCTATCGCGCGGGCGTCGTCACGCCCGGCCGTTGCCTTGACAGCCAGAGCGACAACGACGCCGACGGCTGCCGAAGCGACCACCTGAGCTCCAACGAGTGCGCGCAGCTGCATCGCGCCGAGCAGGATCGAACCGCCGAGAATGGACAGCACGATGACGAAAGCCGGCCGGTCGGCAGGCGGCATGCGACGGAGCGCCCTTCCCCCCAGGACGAGGGCGGCGAGCGGGGCGAAGTAGGCCGGCATCACCAGCCCGGGCCGGTTCTCGACCGTCGACAGAAAGCCTTGCGCCTCGGCAATGTGATCAAGCCAGATCGGTCGAATGGCGGGGTCGATGCCGCCGTAGGGGCCGGCAAGACAGGCCGGAAACAGAACGGCGGCCACAGCCACCAGGAGCGAGGCAACGGCGACCAGCGCACCGCCGCGCATCAGGAGACCGGGAACGCCGTCGTCATGACCACGCAGCGAGGCCACCAGCGCCATGACGGCGCCACCGCCGATGACCACCGGCAATAGATAGGCAAAGGACAGCGCATCGCAGGCCGGCACCAACCAGCTCGAGGGAGGTATGGTCGCGGCGGCGACCAGCAGCGTGCCGGCGATCAAAGCGCCGGCAAACAGCATCAGACCGCGCCGCCAACGATCGGCATTGACGGTCCAGGCTATGGCGAGGCCGAGAATGGCCAGCAGGATGGCGGGT
>JAUVXG010000230.1 GCA_030603685.1 Pleomorphomonas sp. | reverse complement strand
CGCGGAAGTCGTTGTCGACGCCACGGGTGGCGGCTGTGCCGGCAGTGGTCGCCGCCACGGGCGGGGCGGGCTGAGGAAGCGGCTGGACGGGAGCGACAGTGGCCATGAACGGATCCGTTACACGCGGGACAACTCGATCTTCCTTCCCGTGTGCAAGCCAAGGGCCAACTGCCGTGCGTATTGATGCCGGATCAACCTACTAGAATTAAAGGATTTTCCGTTGCCCTGCGGTGCCGGATGGCTGGAAGGCGAGTCCGGCTGGCCGGCAAGCTTTGCCGTTACCCGGCAGAATTGACCCAGCCATGCCGGCGCGCCTCTGGAGCTTCGCGACCAAAGCAGCTATTAGGAACGAGTTGTGAGCGGAGCGGCCGGCAGTGCCGGACCAGCCATTCCGCCGGAAAGACGCCATGCTGAACTCGCTTGATCTCGAAGGCCGCCCTGAGGACACCCGTGTCGTCGTCGCCATGTCCGGCGGCGTCGATTCATCCGTCGTGGCCGGACTTCTGAAACGCGAGGGCTACGACGTCGTCGGCGTGACGCTGCAGCTCTACGACCACGGCGAGGCCATCCATCGCAAGGGCGCCTGCTGCGCCGGCCAGGACATCCACGACGACCGCGACGTGGCGGCGCGCCTCGGCATTCCTCATTACGTGCTCGACTACGAGAGCCGGTTCCGCGAGGCGGTGATCGACCGCTTCGCCGAGAGCTACATCGCCGGCGAGACCCCGGTGCCCTGCGTCGCCTGCAACCAGACGGTCAAGTTCTCCGACCTCCTGGACACGGCGCGCAACCTCGGGGCACAGGCGCTGGCCACCGGCCACTATGTGCGTTCGCGCCTCGTGGATGGTCATCGCGCCATGTATCGGCCAGTCGATCTCGATCGCGACCAGAGCTACTTCCTGTTCGCCACCACTCAGGACCAGCTCGACTTCCTGCGCTTCCCGCTCGGCGGCCTGACCAAACCGGAAACGCGGGCGGTGGCGCGCGAGCTCGGCCTGGAGATCGCCGACAAGCACGACAGCCAGGACATCTGCTTCGTGCCGCAGGGCAAGTATGCCGACGTCATCGAGAAGCTGAAGCCCGAGGCGGCGGCGGCCGGCGACATCGTCCACGTCGACGGCCGGGTGCTCGGCCGGCACGCCGGCATCATCCATTTCACCGTCGGCCAGCGGAAGGGCCTCGGTGTCGCCACCGGCGAGCCGCTGTTCGTCATTCGCCTCGATGCGGCGAGCCGGCAGGTGGTGGTGGGGCCGCGCGAGGCGCTGATCACCCATCGTCTGACGCTGCGCGACCTCAACTGGATCGGTGGCACGTCGCTCGAAGCCGAGGCCGACAGCGGCCGCACGGTGTTCGCCAAGGTGCGCTCGTCGCGGCCGCCGCAGGCGGCAATGCTCGTCCGTCAGGACGGGCGGATCGGCGTGGAGCTTCTCGACGGCGAGCAGGGCATCGCCCCGGGCCAGGCTTGCGTGCTCTACGACGCCCCCGGCGACGAGGCGAGGGTGCTGGGCGGCGGCTTCATCGAGGCCACCGCGTCGCTGCACAGGTCGCTCGCGGCGGAGTAGGGGAGGGAGGGGCTCGTGGCCCCGCCCCGTTATCAGGCGGTCTTGCGAACGCTGTCGATGAAGCCGGCCACCGTCGCCCTGAGATCCTGGGTGTGATCGGACAGGCTGACGGCCACCTGCTGCACCTTGCGGGCGGTTCCGCCGGTCGCCGTCGCCGAGTTGGCGACCGCCGAGACGTTCTGCGACACTTCCCGCGTTCCGGCCGACGCCTCGTGGATATTGGTGGCGATCTCGCGCGTGGCGCTGCCCTGCTGCTCGACCGACGCCTGGATGCTGCGCGAGATGCGGTTCATTTCCTGAATGGTGGTGGAAATCGCCTGGATCGCGTCCACCGTCGAGGCGGTCACCGATTGGACCGACTGGATCTGGACGGCGATCTCGCCGGTGGCCCTGGCCGTCTGGTCGGCGAGTTGCTTGACCTCGGCGGCGACCACCGCGAAGCCCTTGCCCGCCTCGCCGGCCCGCGCCGCCTCGATGGTGGCGTTGAGGGCCAGAAGATTGGTCTGTTCGGCGATGGCGTTGATGAGCTGGACCACTTCGCTGATGCGCTGGGCGGCGCCCGCGAGGGCATCGACGCGGCTGTTGGCGTCGGTCGCCTGACCGACGGCCTGCGAGGCGATCTCGGCCGATTGTAGGATCTGGCGGCCGATCTCGTCGACGGAGGTGTTCAGCTCCTCGGCGGCCGAGGCGACGGCGCCGACGTTGGCGGAGGCCTGCTCGGAGGCGGAGGCCACCGCCGCGCTCTTCATGCTGGTGTCGTCGGCGCCCTGGGTCAGCGTTTCCGAGGCCTTGTTCAACTCCTCGACCAGGCTGAGGACGCGCTCGGTCAGGCTGGTGACGTCAAGATCGAAGCGCTGGGAGGCGCTGCGAATGGTTTCGGCCCGCTCGATCTGTTCGCGTTGCTGGATCTCCTGCTGCTCGGCCAGCGTCTCGGCCTGCTGCGCCTTGTCCCGGAAGACTTCCAGGGCCTTGTTGATGGCGCCGATTTCGTCGTGGCGGTTGGTGTCGGGGATGGCGACGTCATAGCGGCGCTCGATAAGGGCGTTGACGCTGGCCAGTGTCCGGACCAGCGGGCGCCTCACCACGACACGCGTCGAGAACAGGATCGCCGCCAGCGCCGCAGCCAGCACCAGCACGCCGCTGACCATGGTTTCGAACACGCTGGTGTAGACCGGGTCGACGAACACGGCGCGCGGCACTTCGATGACGGCGGCCCAGGTGGTGTTCATGCCCGGCGCCGAGAAGGGATAGACGATGCGGGTGGACCCGTTGTCGAAGCCGGAGACGGTGCGCATCTTGCCGTCCGCCAGCGCGGCCTTGACGTCGGCTTCGCCGATGCCGGCGTAAGGCTTCATCAGCGCCTCGGCATCCGGCGGCACCAGCCAGTTGCCGGCGTTGGAGAGGAGCATCACCCGGCCGCCTTCGAAGGGACGCATCTCACTGAGGCTCGATGCGAGCTTGTCGAGCTTGATGTCGACACCGGCCAGGCCGACGATCTTGCCGTCGAGACGCATCGGAACGGTGATCGAGGTGATCAGATCCTTCTGCTCGGACTGATAGGGCTCGGAGATCAGACTCTTGCCCGCGGCGAGCGGGGCGGCGTACCAGCCGGCTTTCGGGTCGACGGTGAAGGTCGAGAAGGACAAGTCGCCCGAGGCCGACTTGGTCCAGTAGGGGGTGAAGAGGCCGGCGTCGTTGGCGCCGTCGGTTCCCTTGAAGAGCTCTCCCGCCGGGCGGTCGGCGAGGTCGCACATCCAGGCGCCGAAGATGTTGGGGAAGGCCGAGGGCACCGCCTTGATAATCTCGATGACGTCGGCGCGTTGCGTGCCGCGCTTGACGGCGAGGCCGGACAGCGAAGCCGTCAGGGTGGTGCCCGCCGAAACGGCCTCGGTGATCTGGCTTTCCGCGCTGCGGGCGATGCCGGCCGCCTTCTCCGTTGCCAGCGCCATGACGTCTGCCTCGGCCATCTTGGCCGAGTTCCAGGCCGTCACTGCGACGGACAGCACGATGCTAAGACCGACTGTGGCTCCCGTGGTCAAGAGGAGACGGGTGGAAAGACTGCCCTGGGTGCGCATCGCGGATCTCCAATTGGAAGTGACGCGATTGTAGGGCTTGCCAAGTTGAGTAATTGTAAACAACAGAAACTATGAATATTGGAAGACGCTCGTGCTGGTGGTGAACGAGTTGTTCCTGAAACCTATATTTTAGATGAATCTACTCTTCCAAATTTTAGGTCGGTGGCCGAACTATCAATAGAGCAATGCCGACCGCGAAAACCGGAGAGGGGCTTTCGCGGTCGCGAGGGGCGGTCGGATCAGCGCGACGGGCCCTGCCGCTCGGCCGAGGCGGCCCAGATGTTGACGTTGAGATCAGGCGCCTGGGTATCGATTTGCTTGAGCTCGGCGTCGGAAAAGGCGAGGTTCTTCAATGCGCCGACGCAGTCGACCACCTGCTCCGGCCGGCTGGCGCCGATCAGTGCCGAGGTGACGCGTCCGCCGCGCAGCACCCAGGCGATGGCCATCTGGGCCAGCGTCTGGCCGCGTGCCGCCGCGATGTCGTTGAGGGCGCGGATGCGGGCGAGGTTGTCCTCGTTGAGGAAGGTTGGCTTCAGCGGCCCCTTGCGGGCGCCCCGGCTGCCTTCGGGAACGTCGCCCGCCAAATATTTGTCGGTCAACATGCCCTGAGCGAGCGGCGAGAAGGCGATGGAGCCGACGCCGAGGTCATCGAGCGTGTCGAGCAGGCCATCCTCCTCGATCCAGCGGTTGATCATCGAATAGCTGGGCTGATGGATGAGGCAGGGCGTGCCGAGCGATTTCAGGATCGCCAGGGCTTCGCGGGTGCGCCTGGAATTGTAGGAGGAGATGCCGACGTAGAGCGCCCGCCCGGAGCGGACGATATGATCGAGCGCGCCCATGGTCTCCTCGAGCGGCGTCTCGGGGTCGAAGCGGTGGGAATAGAAGATGTCGACGTAGTCGAGCCCCATCCGCTTCAGGCTCTGGTCGAGCGAGGCGATCAGGTACTTGCGGCTGCCCCATTCGCCATAGGGGCCGGGCCACATGCCGTAGCCGGCCTTGGTGGAGACGATCATCTCGTCGCGGTAGGGGCGGAAGTCGCTGGCGAGGATCTTGCCGAAGGCCTCCTCGGCGGTGCCGGGCGGCGGACCGTAGTTGTTGGCGAGGTCGAAGTGGGTGATGCCGAGATCGAAGGCGGTGCGGCAGATCGCGCGGCCGCGTTCGATGGGGGAGTTCTCGCCGAAGTTCTGCCAGAGGCCGAGCGAGATGGCCGGCAGCTTCAGCCCCGACCGCCCGACGCGGCGGTAAATCATGTCGTCGTAACGGGTTGCCGCTGCTTCATAGGCCATCGTGTCGCTCCCTCGCTCATCTCCGGTGGTTATAGGACCAGAGAAGAGCGAGGGGCAACAAAGCTTAGCGACCGTCGCGCTGACCGCGACCTTCGGGGCGGCGCTTCATGCCTTCACGGCCGCCGGCCAGGAAGCCGACGCGGCCGAGGGTCTCCTCGGCGGCTCCGGTGTCGCGGTGGCTGGGACGCTGCGACGCCGTGGACTGGCCCGGCTTGCCATGGGCCGCATGCGAGGGTTTGGCGGCGCCGGGCTGGCGGGCCTTGGCGGCGGGCATGGCGTCGCGGCGCTGCTGCTCGGCCGAAACTGCCGGCGGGGCAGGGCGGCGGGTGTTGCGCGGGTTGCCGGACCGATTGCCCGGTTGCGGCCGCTTGCCCGACGGGCGCTCGCCGCGCTCGGAGGCGTCGGTCCGTTCGGCGACCGAGATGGTGCCGCGACGATCCTCGGCCGGGATCTTCTGGCGGGTGACCTTCTCGATATCCTTGAGGTAGGGACGCTCGTCGTCGGCGCAGAAGGAGATTGCGACGCCCGAGGCGCCGGCGCGCGCGGTGCGGCCGATGCGGTGGACGTAGCTTTCCGGGATGTTCGGCAGATCGAAGTTGATGACGTGGCTGACGCCGGTGACGTCGATGCCGCGGGCGGCGATGTCAGTGGCGACGAGGATCTGCGTCGTGCCGGCCTTGAAGGCGGCGAGCGCCTTCTCGCGCTGGGCCTGGCTCTTGTTGCCGTGGATCGCGGCGGCGTCGACGCCGTCCTGGCCGAGCTGGCGGACGACGCGGTCGGCGCCGTGCTTGGTGCGGGTGAAGATCAGGGCGCGCTCGGGCTTCTCGGCGACGATGACGTCGAGCAGTAGCCGGCGCTTGGCGGCGGTCTCGACGTGGATCACGCGCTGCTCGACGCGCTCGACGGTGGTGGCGGCCGGCGCCACCGACACGGTGATCGGGTTGAACAGCAGCTCGCCGGCCAGCTGGCCGATTTCCTTCGGCATGGTGGCCGAGAAGAACAGGCTCTGCCGCGCCTTGGGCAGGTGCTTGACGATGCGGCGCACAGGCTGGACGAAGCCCATGTCGAGCATCTGGTCGGCTTCGTCGAGCACGAAGATCTCGGTCGTCTCAAGCGAGACCATGCCGGCGGCCATGTGGTCCATCAGGCGGCCGGGGGTGGCGACGAGGATGTCGACGCCGCGCTTCAGGCGG
>JAUVXG010000234.1 GCA_030603685.1 Pleomorphomonas sp. | reverse complement strand
GGCCTGACGCTGGAACGGGTCATCCGCCGCGTGACCGACGTCCCGCCGAACGACGAGAAGGGTTGAGGCCGGAAATGAGCAATGAACCGCGGGGAACCCG
Organism: Pleomorphomonas sp.; assembly: GCA_030603685.1. Classification (GTDB taxonomy): domain Bacteria; phylum Pseudomonadota; class Alphaproteobacteria; order Rhizobiales; family Pleomorphomonadaceae; genus Pleomorphomonas. Next base: position 5,904 of record JAUVXG010000234.1, on the reverse strand, counting down.
AGCGCCCCTTTCGCGTTGGGCCGAGGGGGCCTTTCTCCGGCAGGGGCCCTGCGCACCATGGGGAACGGCCGTGGCCGTTCCAAGGGATCGCTTCGGAGATGTTGCCGTGTCCATCATCGATAGCCTGAGGCGCGCCCGCAGCCTCGCGACCCGCCTGCGCTCGGCGTCGTTGGTCCTTTGCCTCGCCCTCCTCGCGGCCGGGTGCCGGTTTCCCATCCTGGACCCGAGCGGCCCGATCGCCGCGCGGGAAAAGCAGCTCATCCTCATCTCCACCGCGCTGATGCTGCTCGTGGTGGTGCCAGTCATCGTGATGGCGCTGCTCTTCGCCTACCTTTATCGCGCGTCGAACAAGCGCCCGCACTCGATGCCCGATTGGGCCCGTTCCAATGCCATCGAGGCCGTCGTCTGGATCGTGCCGCTGCTCATCGTCGTCGCCCTGGGGTCCCTCGCCTGGACGACCACCCACGCCCTAGATCCCTACCGCGCGCTGGAGCATGACGGCGAAACGCTGGAGATCGACGTCGTCGCGCTCGACTGGAAATGGCTGTTCGTCTACCCCGACCAGAACATCGCCAGCGTCAACGAGGTGGTCTTTCCGGTCGACACGCCGGTGCATTTCAACATCACCTCCGACACGGTGATGAACTCCTTCTTCATCCCCGGCCTCGCCGGCCAGATCTACGCCATGGCCGGCATGCGCACCGAGCTCAGCCTGATTGCCAGCGAGCCCGGAACCTTCGGCGGCATGTCGGCCAACTACAGCGGCGCCGGCTTCTCCGGCATGCGCTTCAGGGCGCGCGCCACATCGCCGGACGAGTTCGAGGCCTGGACGCGCGAGGTCGCCGCGAGCGGCCGTCCGCTCGACGAAGCCGCCTACGAAAGGCTCGCCCAGGAAAAGGCCAACGCGCCGGTCATCCACTACGCGCCCGGCAATCCGGACCTGCTGCAGAGCCTCATCGACAAGTACCGCCATACGCCGCCGCCGAAAACGACGGGGTCACCGGAGCATTGAACCCGCCATCGTCATCGTGACGGCAGCCCAGGAGAGCGCGACGTGAACGCCATTTTCGGAAAGCTCACCCTAGAGGCCCTTCCCCTCGACCAGGTCGTCACCATGACGGCGGTCGGTCTGGCGCTGCTGGCGGCGCTCGGTGTCGCGGCGGCGATCACCTACTACGGCCGCTGGTACTGGCTGTGGGCGGAGTACATCACGTCCGTCGATCACAAGAAGATCGGCATCATGTACATCCTGCTCGGCCTCGTCATGCTGCTGCGCGGCTTCACCGACGCCGCCATGATGCGCATCCAGCAGTCGATGGCCCTCGCCCCCAACCCCGGCTACCTGCCGCCGCATCATTATGACCAGATCTTCTCGGTCCACGGCGTCATCATGATCTTCTTCGTGACCATGCCGCTGGTCGTGGGCCTGATGAACATCGTCGTGCCCCTGCAGATCGGCGCGCGCGACGTCGCCTTTCCCTTCCTGAACTCGCTCAGCTTCTGGCTCACCTTCTCCGGCGCCATGCTGGTCAACGCCTCGCTGGTGTTCGGCGAGTTCGCCAAGACCGGCTGGGCGGCCTACCCGCCGCTGTCGGAACTGGCCTTCAGCCCGGACGTCGGCGTCGACTACTATATCTGGAGCCTGCAGATCGCCGGCGTCGGCACGCTGCTCACCGGCGTCAACTTCCTGACGACCATCCTGCGCATGCGGGCGCCCGGCATGAAGATGATGCGCATGCCCATCTTCACCTGGACGACCTTCTGCACCAACGTGCTGATCGTCGCCGCCTTCCCGATCCTCACCGTCACGCTGGCCCTGCTCGGCCTCGACCGTTACGTCGGCACGCATTTCTTCACCAACGACGGTGGTGGCGAGCAGATGATGTACGTCAATCTGTTCTGGGCCTGGGGGCATCCGGAAGTCTACATTCTGGTTCTGCCCGCCTTCGGCGTTTTCTCCGAAGTCGTCGCCACCTTTTCCGGCAAGCCGCTGTTCGGCTACAAGTCCCTGGTCTGGGCGACCATTGCCATCACCTTCTTCTCCTTCGTCGTCTGGCTGCATCATTTCTTCACCATGGGCGCCGGCGCCAGCGTCAATGCCTTCTTCGGCATCGCCACCATGATCATCGCCGTGCCCACGGGCGTGAAGATGTTCAACTGGCTGTTCACGATGCTCGGGGGGCGCGTACGCTTCGCCGTGCCGATGCTGTGGACCATCGGCTTCATCGTCACCTTCACCATCGGCGGCATGACCGGCGTGCTGCTGGCCATGCCGGGCGCCGACTTCGTGCTGCACAACAGCCTGTTCCTGGTCGCCCATTTCCACAACACCATCATCGGCGGCGTGGTGTTCGGCATGTTCGCCGGCCTCAACTACTGGTTCCCCAAGGCCATGGGCTTCCGCCTGTCGGAACCGCTCGGCAAGGCCTCCTTCTGGTGCTGGCTGATCGGCTTCTACCTCGCCTTCATGCCGCTCTACGTGCTGGGCTTCATGGGCATGACGCGCCGCCTCAACAGCTACGACAACCCGGACTGGCAGCCCTGGCTGGTGCTGGCCGCCTTCGGCGCGGCGATCATCGCGGTGGGCATCGCCTGTTCGATCCTGCAAATCGTCTACAGCATCTGGAAACGCGACGAGTTGCGCGATCACACGGGCGACCCGTGGGACGGCCACACCCTCGAATGGGCCACCTCGTCGCCGCCGCCGATCTACAACTTCGCCGAAGTGCCGCGCGTCACCGAGATCGACGCCTGGGCCAACATGAAGGTCGACGGCGGCGGCATGTTCGTGCGCTCGACGCCCTATTACGACATCCACATGCCCCGGAACACGGCAATCGGCTTCCTGATCGGCATCTTCAGCATCGGTCTCGGCTTCGGCCTCGTCTGGTACATCTGGTGGATGGTCGCCGTGAGCGCCGTCGCCATGCTCTCCGTCCTCCTCTACCGCCTGTTCTGGGAAGACATCGCCTACATCATCCCGGCCGCAACGGTGAAGGACATCGAAATGCAGCGTCTTGAGGAGATCGGCCAGTCATGACCATCCCGCTCGATCTTCCCGAAGCCCACTCGGTCCACGCGCCGCAACACCCGGCAGCCGCGGTGGACGACGCCGAACTCACCGAGAAGACCGTCTTCGGCTTCTGGCTCTACCTGATGAGCGACGTGGTGCTGTTTGCGACGCTGTTCGCCGTCTACGCCGTCGTCTGCCGCAGCTATGCCGGCGGCCCCACCGGCCGCGAGTTGTTCGATCTCGGCTTCGTTCTGGCCGAAACCGGCGTCCTGCTCCTGAGTTCCGTCACCTTCGGCTTCGTGACGCTCGCCGCCCAGGAGAACCGCAAGCAGGCGGTCTTCCTCTGGATGGCCGTGACCTTCGTCGTCGGCGCGGCGTTCATCGCCATGGAGCTCTACGAGTTCAACCACCTGATCGAGGAAGGCGCCGGTCCCAGCCGCAGCGCCTTCCTGTCCGCCTACTTCGCGCTGGTCGGCACCCACGGACTGCACGTCTTCACCGGCCTGCTCTGGATGATCGCGATGATCGTCCAGATGGCCCGCGACGGCCTCACCGCCGCGGTCCATCGCCGCCTCGGGCTTCTCGGCCTGTTCTGGCATTTCCTCGACGTGATCTGGATCGTCGTCTTCACCGAAGTCTATCTCATCGGAGTGCTCTGACATGGCCGACCGCAAAACCGAGCATCTCCCGGGCGCCGGCGCCTCGCTCCATCACTATGCCTGCGGCATGTTGCTGTCGGTGATCCTGACCGTCGCCGCCTTCGCGCTGGTGATGACCGGGGCGCTGCCGCGCAACGCCACCATCTTCGTCATCCTGGTTCTCGCAGCCATCCAGATCTTTGTCCATCTGGTCGACTTCCTGCACATCGACGGCTCGCTGGAGCAGCGCTGGAATGTCTACGCCGCCCTGTTCGCCCTGCTGGTGGTCGGCATCCTGGTCGGCGGCAGCATCTGGATCATGTTCAGCGCCCACGAGCGGATGAAGCCGGACATGCCGGGCATGACCATGCCGCCAGAGACCTTCTGAGATGACGACGCTCAGCCGCAACCCCTATGTGCGCCTCGTGAAGCCAGGCATCGTCGGCGGCAACCTGATCGCCACCGCCGGCGGCTTCCTCCTGGCGGCGCGCGGCGCGGTGGACATCCGCCTGTTCGTCGCCACGCTTGTCGGCGTTGCCCTGGTGGTGGCCGGCGGCTGCGTCATCAACAACGTCATCGACCGCGACATCGACGCCCGGATGGCTCGCACGGCCAGCCGCCCCATGGTCACCGGCGCGGTCGGCGTTCCCACCGCCTCCGCCTATGGCGGCGGGCTGGCCGGTGGTGGGTTGCTGCTGCTGGCGCTGATTTCCGGCCCGCTCGCGGCGACCGTCGCCGCCTTCGGCCTGGTCATCTACGTCGGCCCCTACAGCCGGTGGTTCAAACGACGCTCGCCGGTCAGCGTCCTGGTGGGCAGCCTTGCCGGCGCGACGCCGCCGGTGATCGGCTATTGCGCCGTGACCGGCCGCCTCGACGCCGCCGCCGTCATCCTGTTCGCGATGTTCGCACTCTGGCAGATCCCGCATTCCGACGCCATCGCGGTCCTGCGCCGCCACGACTACGCCGCCGCCGGCGTGCCGACCTATCCGTTCCGGCACGGCATCGCCGCCACACGGCAGCGCATCCTCGTCTCGATCGGCGCCTTCGCCGCCACCTCGGTGGCGCTGCCCTTCGCCGGCTTCACCGGCCTCGCCTATCTCTGCACGGCGGTCGCCTGCGGCGGCTACTGGCTGCATCTCGCCGCAACCGGCCCGACGCCCACGACCGAACGAGGCTGGGCGAAGCGCATCTTCCTGGCCTCCCTCGGCTGCCTGCTGGCGCTCTGCGTGCTGATGGCGATCGATTTCCGATGATCCTTACTGCTGCTCGGTGAGCGCCAGTCGCACGCCCAGCAGCACGAAGGCGCCGGCGAACAGGCGACGCATCATGGCGAGCACCGCCGGCCGCGACAGCACCTGGTCGCGCACCGTGGCGGCGGCGACGCCGTAGACGACGAATACCGCGAAGGTCATGGCCATGAACACGCCGCCGAGCTCGACGAAGCGCAGCGTCGGTTGCGCCTCGCCATGGCCGATGAACTGCGGCAGGAAGGCGAGGAAGAACACCGTGAGCTTGGGGTTGAGCAGGTTCAGCAGGATCGCCCGCACCGTGATGTCGAGCGCCGACGCATCCCGGCCGTCGGCCGCCACGGCCAGCGCACCGGTTTCCTTCAGCGTCATCCAGGCCATGTAGAGGAGATAGGCGACACCGGCCACCCGCAAGATCTCGAAGGCAAGCACGCTGGTTTGCATCATGGCGGAGAGGCCGAGCACGGCGGCGGCGAGATGCGGCAGAATGCCCAGCGTGCAGCCGAAGGCGGCGATCGTCGCGGCACGGGCGCCCCGGCCAAGGCCGGCGCCGAGGGTGTAGATGACGCCAGTGCCCGGCGAGGCGACGACGATCAGCGAGGTGAGCAGGAACTCGGGCGAGTTGAGAGCGGACATTGGTGGGCTCCGGTGGTTTTGCCCCTACCCTGCTGCTGCCCAACGACCGAAGCCACCCGATTTCGGAATCGAGCCCTGTATCAACCGCTCGCCCCTTTCGGCCTGAGGTCCCCGCCTTCGCGGGGATGACAAAATTATACAATAAAAACAGATATATAGATTGTCATCCTTGCGCAGGCGAGGACCTCAGGCCGAAAGGGCTGCAACGCCGATATAGAGCTCATCTCTTCCAACTCGGTCCCAAAAAATCACGAACCTCCGCCAGAGGCGGAGGTTTGGGACGCTGCGCTTGGGCCACTAGAAGTGGCTTTGTTACATCAGGGGTTCAGCTTGAATAGATCGTTGTGATCTGATGCCTTATCGGCTTTCT
>JAUVXG010000281.1 GCA_030603685.1 Pleomorphomonas sp. | reverse complement strand
TGGACTCAGCGGTAAAGGTTCCGTCGACGGGCAGAAGGTCGCGGGCGAAGACGGCGACGAACTCGGCCTCCAGCGCGGCGAAGCCACCGGCGAACACGGGCATCCGGGCTGTGCCGCCGTTGGGCAGATGCCGGACGTTGCCGGACATGATCGGGCCGGCGAGGCGGCTGGCGCCAAGTGCTTGGCGCAGATCGGGGCGAATGCCGGCCACTTTCCAGCCGGCAATGGGCCGTCCGCTCAAGGCGATCGCTCGCTCCTGTACGCGATAGGCATCGGCCAGCGTTTCGGGCAGGGTGCCGGGGAATGCGTCAAGCGCCGTGGCGGCGCGGCGCGCTTCGACGAACTGCGTGGCGATACGGTCGACGTCGGCTTCCTGCAGCCTCATGCTTGGTGTTCCCCTGACGGCCGTTGGTCCTTGTAGCCGGGCGTTGAGCAAATGGTCTTACCGGGCCTAAGGGCGGCGTTTTCTGTACCATACCGATGTGGTATGGCAGATGTCGAGATGGAAAAACGGATACCGACCTTTTGACTGCGGATGTAGAAAGCGGGTGCCAGAAATGACGGCGGTTCTCCCGGACAGTTCCGAGGACTCGGCAGCGCGGCGTGTCGAACGCGAGCTGCGCAAGGCGATCATCACGCTCGAAATTCAGCCGGGAGCTTCGCTGTCGGAAAAGGAGTTGGCCGATCGCTATGGCGTCTCGCGGCAACCGGTGCGCGAGGCGCTGATCAATCTGGGCAAGGCGGGTCTCGTGGGTATCCAGCCGCGCAGGGGAACCTTCGTTGCCAAGATATCGCTCGATCTGATGCGTCAGGCTCGCTTCGTCCGTGAATCGCTCGAGGTCGCTGTGGTGCGCCGAGCCTGCATGTCATTCGATCCCGAGGTTCGTCAACGGATGGACGGCATTCTCGAACGGCAGGCGGATCTTGCAGCGGCACACTCTCATTACGCCTTTCAGCGGGAAGACGAGGCGTTCCACGCGGCGCTTTCGGAGGGGGCGGGCTTTCCGACCGCCTGGGAAACCCTGGCGACCATCAAGGCGCACATGGATCGAGTGTGCCATCTGACCTTGCCACTGCCGGAGACCTTGCCGAAACTGGTCGATGAGCATCGGCGGATTGTGGACGCCCTCGACTGCCGCGATGCCGATCGGGCCGAGGTTGCGCTCAAGGTTCATCTGGAAGGGATTCTCAAGGCGTTGCCGCGGGTTCGGGATCAGTTCGGTTTCCTGTTCTCGTGAGGTTTGGTTGCGAGAAATGATCCATCTTGCAATATATTGATACTTTCTGCTGAGAACCGCCAAGTTTGATTGACGGCGAGGCTGCCTCGAACCTAGGTTCGCCATGGGTCGGGGAGGAGGCAGTCATGTTGGGTGAAAAGCAGCGGGTGCATGTCGCGGCGGTCGACGTCGGCGCCGGCAGTGGGCGCGTCATGCTGGCCTCCTTCGATGGCGACCGTATCGATCTGACGGAGGCCCATCGCTTCGAAACACCGCTCGGTGTCGATCTCGCAACCGGGTACGATTGCTGGGACAGCGAGGCGATCGTCCGGGAAATCCGCGCCGGAATCGATCGCGCCGATGAAATGGCTCCGATCGAAAGCGTGGGCTGCGACACCTGGGGTGTCGACTACGTGCTGCTGGACGAAGATCTGCGCCAGGTTGGCGTTTCCGTTGCCTATCGCGACGATCGCACCGCCGGAATGATCGACGAGGTGACGGCAATCATGCCGGCGGCGGAAATCTACCGGCGCACGGGCATCCATTTCCAGCCCTACAACACGCTCTATCAACTGCGCGCCACGGCGAAGGAGCATCCCGAGTGGCTCGCCGCCGCCCGACACCTACTTTTCACGCCGGACTATCTTCACTTCCGCCTGTCGGGGGTCGTCTCCAACGAGTTCTCGATCTCGACCACTTCCCAGCTTCTGTCGCTCGCAACGCGAGATTGGGACCTCGATCTTCTAGACCTCGCCGGCGTCCGGCCGGGTCTCATGAAAAAGCCGGTGGAGCCGGGAACGATACTCGGGCCGATGACCGGCCGGGAAGGGCGGCGCCCTGTTCTCGTGATCGCGCCCGGTGGCCACGATACCGCGTCGGCGGTTGCAGCCGCCCCGATCGGAGGGGACGATGAGATTTTCCTGTCGTCCGGGACTTGGTCGCTGATGGGGCTGGAAAGCTCGGTTCCCTATGTTGGAGAACGTGCGCTCGACTTCAACATCGGCAATGAGGGCGGCGTTTGTAGCCGTTACCGCGTGCTCAAGAACCTGATGGGCCTTTGGCTCATCCAGCGGGTACGCAAGGAGTTCGGCGAACCGGCGTTCGGCGATCTTGTGGCCGCCGCCGCGGCGGCGCCCGCCTGGACGACCCTCGTCAATCCGGACGATCCGCGCTTCCTCAACCCCGCCTCCATGACCGCCACCATTCGGGCGCTTGCCGCCGAGCATGGCGAGCCGGTGCCGGAGGGGCTCGGCGCGGTGGCGCGAACGGTTTTCGACAGCCTTGCCCTCGACTACGCCAGGGTAAAGGACGAACTCGAAACGCTGACCGGCCGGCCGATGACTCACATCCGCATCATTGGTGGCGGATCGAAAAACGCTCTGCTCAATCAGCTTACGGCCGATGCGTGCGGCATTCCGGTCAGCGCCGGCCCCGTTGAAACGTCGGCCCTCGGTAACGCCGCGCTCCAGATGATGGGGCTTGGCGTGATCGGATCCCTTGACGAGGCCAGGAGCATCGTGCGCCGCTCGTTCGGCGTGACCGAGATCGCGCCGGCGGCTGTTGTTCCGGATGGTGTTCGCGACCGCTTCCGGTTGATCGTTCAGGCGACGCCGGCCGCTCATTGATCGGGCGCTTGCCTTCTCCGGCGCGCAGTCCCGGGAAAAGCGGGGCTTTATCATCCTATTTGCTAAGGGAAACATCGCACGTTAAGCGTTTCTTCACCTTGTCGTGAATGAGGCGATACAATAATCCAGTACTGTTCGCATCGTTACAGTGAAGCGGAAGGCTGCCGAGGGAGTGGGCCGCCGTTGTTGGTCCGGATCAGAGTCCTGGGGAGGAGGATGGTCGGTCGACGCGGCGGCGACTGGTGGAATCAGACTCAGAATCAATCCCTTTGGCGCCCGCCAGATCCTGTCGGGGCAACGGGAAAACTTGTCTGCAGCCACCCTCCCTTGGTCGGGTTCCGTCGGGAGGACAAGATGTCAGCAGTCGCCAAGATGCCCCGTTCGCCGGGCGAATGGCTCGTCTGGATACTGATCGCCGTCGTCGGCGCCGGCGCTCTCGGCGTCGTCGCTCTCAGCCGCGGCGAAACGATCAATGCGCTGTGGCTGGTGGTCGCAGCCGTTGCCACCTATCTCGTCGCGTTCCGCTTTTACGCGCTCTATATCGTCAGCCGCGTCCTTGGCGCGGATCCCTCCCGCCGAACGCCGGCGCTTCGGCACAACGACGGCCTCGACTATGTCCCCACCG
>JAUVXG010000221.1 GCA_030603685.1 Pleomorphomonas sp. | reverse complement strand
GCATCCGCGCCGCCCACGTCCGCGACGGCGTCGCCATGGTGCGCTTCCTCGCCTTCATCGACCGCGAGGCGCCCAAGGGCCGGCTCGACGAGATCGCCGTCACCAGGAAGCTCGAAGCGTTCCGCCGCGAGACCGGCGCGCTGCGCGACATCTCCTTCGACACCATCGCAGGTGCCGGCCCGAACGCCGCCATCCCGCACTATCATGTCAGCACCGCCTCCAACCGCAAGGTGGAGATGGACGGCATCCTCCTGGTCGATTCGGGCGCCCAGTACGAGGACGGCACCACCGACATCACCCGCACCATGATCGTCGGCACGCCGACCGAGGAGATGATTGACCGCTTCACGCGCGTGCTGATCGGTCACATCCGCCTGACGCTGGCGCGCTTCCCCAAGGGCACCTCCGGCTCCCACCTCGACGTCCTCGCCCGCGAGAAGCTGTGGGAAGCCGGCCTCGACTTCGATCATGGCACGGGCCATGGCGTCGGTCACTATCTCGCGGTGCATGAAGGGCCGGGCCGCATCGCCAAGACCGGCCACGTGCCGCTGGAGCCGGGCATGCTGATGTCCAACGAGCCCGGCTTCTACAAGGCCGGCGCCTGGGGCATCCGCATCGAAAACCTCGTCATCGTCACCGCGCCCGAGCCGATCGACGGCGGCGAGCGGCCGATGATGGGCTTCGAGACGGTGACGCTCTGCCCGATCGACCGCCGCCTGATCCGGCCGTCGATGCTGGAGGCACGCGAACGCGCCTGGCTCGACGCCTATCACGCCGAAGTCCGCGAGAAGCTGCTGCCGCTTCTGAACGACGAAGCCGACCGCGCCTGGCTCGTCGCGGCCACGGCGCCGCTCGCCGCCTGACGCGATTCGACTTTTCGCCCTCGTGCGCGACCCTGACGGCCGCGCACGCCACCCCGTCGGCAATCATTTGAAAGGCAAGGAGAAAACAGGTCGCTCACAGCGTAACAGTCGGTAAGAAAGAGTGACTTTCCTGGGACGCTCCCGTGTGTTTTATGAAAAATGTGCCGGATTGGCTCGTACTGCACTTACCGGTCTTTTTTGGAAAACATTCGATGCGAACGTCCTACGGCAAGCAGACCACCCTCGGCGAAAGCGTCCGGTTCTCCGGCATCGGCGTGCATTCCGGCAAGCCGGCGACCATCGTCCTGCACCCCGCCGAAGCAGACCGGGGCATCGTCTTCGTTCGCACCGACGGCGAGGAGGTGGAGATCGCCGCCCGCCACGAGAACGTGGTCGCCACCGAGCTCTGCACCATGATCGGCATCGGCGGCCGTACCGTTGCCACCATCGAGCACCTGATGGCCGCGCTGGCCGCCTCCGGCGTCGACAATGTCGTCGTCGAGATCGACGGTCCGGAGATGCCCATCGCCGATGGCTGCTCGGCTACCTTCATCGACCTGATCGCCGAGGCCGGCCTGCGCCGCCTCGCCGCGCCACGCAAGGTGCTGCGCGTTCTCAAGCCGGTGCGCCTCGAAGTCGGCGGCGCCGTGCTGGAGTTCCTGCCCTACGACGGCACGCGCTACGACGTCACCATCGACTTCGCCAATCCGCTGATCGGCCACCAGTCCTACGTGCTGGATCTCAATCCGCGCAGCTTTGCCAGCGACATCGCCCGCGCCCGCACCTTCGGCTTCATGTCCGACGTCGAGAAGCTGTGGAAGATGGGTTTCGCGCTCGGTTCGTCACTGGAGAATTCGGTAGCCATCGGTGAGGACCGCATCCTCAATCCCGAGGGGCTGCGCTGGCCGGACGAGTTCGCCCGCCACAAGACCCTCGACGCGGTGGGCGACCTGTCGCTGATCGGCATGCCCTTCATCGGCCACTTCCGCTCCTACAAGGGCGGCCACAAGCTCAACTGGATGGCCGTCAAGGCGCTGGTCGCCGACACCGGCGCCTACGAGATCGTCCACGACGCCGTAACGACCCGCGAAACGGCCGGCGGCATCCTTCAGACCGCCGCGCTCGCGCCCTCGCGCGACTGACGACACCCCGGTTTTGCCGGGGCTTCGCGGCCTTCTCGCCATAATGTGGCCGAACATCACGGGCACGTAGCATCCGCGACGGCTTTGCGATAAAAGAGCTTCCTGTTATCCGGAGTGCGCCCGACTCGCGCCGGAGGCGTGGGCGGCTTGGCATCGGGCGGCGCCCGGCGGGCAGTACGCGTGGGATGGATGGCGGCCGCGAGCGGTTGCGTACGGTGATGGGGTTTTCATGAGGCAGAGTTTCGTTCGTGTGGCCGCCGTGCTCGTTCTCCTCGGAGGCGCCACCGCCCTCGTCGGGTGTTCGTCCGACGAGCCGCTGGAACCCTTCGTGGAAATTCCGGCCGAGCAGTCCTACAATGCCGGTATCGCCTACCTGCAGCAGGGCGATTACAAGAAGGCCACCGAGAAGTTCGAAGAGGTCGACCAGCAGCACCCCTATTCGGAGTGGGCGCGCAAGTCCCTCATCATGACCACCTACACCAACTACACGCGCGGCAACTTCACCGAGGCCATCACCCAGGGCAAGCGCTACCTGACGCTCTACCCCGGCTCGGAAGACGCCGCCTATGCGCAGTGGATGATCGCGCAGTCCTACTTCAACCAGATGCCCGACATCACGCGTGACCAGAAGATGACCCAGCAGGCCATGGTGGCCATGCAGGAACTGGTCGACCGCTACCCCGACAGCCCCTACGCCGCCGAGGGCCGCAAGCGCCTCGACATCGCCAAGGACCAGCTCGCCGGCAAGGAAATGGAAGTCGGCCGTTACTATCTCGCCCGCAACCAGTACATCGGCGCCATCAACCGATTCAAGGTGGTGGTGCAGGAGTACCAGACGACCCGCCACATCGAAGAGGCGCTGGAGCGTCTCACCGAGGCCTACTACGCCATGGGCATCGTCGACGAGGCGCAGACGGCCGCCGCCGTGCTCGGCCACAACTATCCTGACAGCCGTTGGTACAAGGACGCCTATAAGCTCCTCAACACCAATGGCCTGGAGCCGCGCGAGAACACCCAATCCTGGATCTCCAAGGCATTCAAGGCCGCGTTGCTCTGACGGGACGCCATGCTGCAGACGCTCGCAATCCGCGACATCGTTCTGATCGAGCGGCTTGAGATCGCCTTCTCCGACGGTCTGACGGTGTTGACCGGTGAAACCGGCGCCGGCAAGTCCATCCTGCTCGACGCGCTGTCGCTCGCCTTGGGCGGGCGCGGCGATGCCGGTCTGGTTCGCCATGGCGCTGACCAGGGTCAGGTCACCGCGGTCTTCGACCTGCCGGCCGCGCACCCGGCCCGCGCCCTTCTTGTCGAAAACGACCTCGACGACGACGGCGACGTCATCGTCCGCCGCGTCCAGACAGCGGACGGCCGCACCCGCGCCTTCGTCAACGACCGCGCCGTCTCCGCCAACCTGCTGCGCCAGCTCGGCGCCGCCCTGGTCGAGATCCACGGCCAGCACGACGACCGCGCCCTGGTCGACCCCGCCATCCATCGCAGCCTGATCGACGCCTTCGGCGGCCTTGAAGCCGACGTGAAGGCGGTCGCAGCCGCCCATCGCACCTGGCGCGACGCCGAGAAGGCGCTGGCCGACCTCGAACGCCGCATCGCCGACGCTCGCCGCGAAGGCGACTATCTCCGCGCCTCCGTCGAGGAACTGCAAAAGCTCTCGCCCGAGCCCGGCGAGGAAACGGCGCTGGCCGAGCGTCGCCAGGAAATGATGCGGGCCGAGAAGGTCGCCGTCGACCTGCGCGAGGCCTACGATCACCTCAACGGCTCCGGCTCGCCAGTGCCGGAACTCTCGGGCCTGCTGCGCCGCCTGGAGCGCAAGGGCGAGGTAGCGGCCCTGGCCGCACAGGCCCTGCAATCGATCTCGACCGCCCTCGACGCACTGGAAGATGCCCGCGCGGTGTTCGAGACGGCCCTGCGCGCCGCCGACTTCGACCCGGCCGAGCTTGAGCGCACCGAGGAGCGGCTGTTCGCCATCCGCGCCGCCGCCCGCAAGTATTCGGTGATGCCCGACGACCTCGGCGCGCTGGCCGCCCGCATGGCCTCCGACCTTGCCGACCTCGACGCCGGCGAGGACAGGCTCAACGCCCTGGCGCAGTCGGCCACCACCACCCGCGCCGACTACGACAAGCTCGCGGCCAAGCTGTCGGCCGCCCGCGAGAAGGCCGCCCGCCTGCTGGAAGACGCCGTCGCCGCCGAGCTGCCGTCGCTGAAGCTCGAACGCGCCCGCTTCATCGTCAACCAGCTGGCCGACCCCGAGACGCGCACCGCCGACGGCATCGACACGCTGGAGTTCTGGGTGCAGACCAACCCCGGCACCCGTCCCGGACCGATGATGAAGGTGGCCTCAGGCGGCGAACTCAGCCGCTTCCTTCTGGCTCTCAAGGTCTCTCTGGCCGACAAGGGATCGGCCTCCACGCTGGTCTTCGACGAGATCGACACCGGCGTCGGCGGCGCGGTGGCCGAGGCCATCGGCACCCGTCTCGCCCGTCTCTCCCGCAAGGTGCAGGTACTCTCCGTCACCCACGCGCCGCAGGTCGCCGCCCGCGCCGACCATCACTTCCTGATCGCCAAGGACAGCGTCGACGACGGCGCCCGCGTCGCCACCTCGGTCTCGCGTCTTCCCGACGGCCACCGCCGCGAGGAGATCGCCCGCATGCTGGCCGGCAGCCGCATCACCGAAGAAGCCCGCGCCGCCGCCGAGCGCCTCCTCAAGGGGCACTGACAGCGGCATTCGCCGCTTCGATCAGCCGCCGCACCTCCGCCGCGACTTTGGGCGTTGCCGGGTTGTAGACCACCATGGAAAGATCCGGCCGCCCGTCGACCACGAACGACGAGTATTCGAGCGACAACACGCCGAGCGTCGGGTGGCGGAGCGTCTTGGTGCCCTCGCCATTCTGCCCGACTTGCTTCTCGCGCCACATCGTCAGGAACTCCGGGCTGGCCCGGCTCAGTTCGTCGACCAGCGCCTCGACGTTGCCGGCCGCGCCGGCCCGGGTTGCGTCGGCACGAAAGGTGGCCACCACGAAACGAGCAACGCTTTCCCAGTCATGCTGGCGTGCACGGACCGCGGGATTGCAGAACATCATGCGCAGCACGTTGCGTTCGTGCGGCGCCATAGCGCCGTAGTCGGCGAGCATTACGGTGGCCGCCCGGTTCCAGGCGACGACGTCCCAGGTGGCGGTCTTGACGAGCGCCGGGCTGAGCTCCAGCGCGTCGAGCACCCTTTGCAGGCGCGGCGACACGCCCTCGCTCTCGCGGTAACGTACCTCCGGCGGACGGCCGAGCGCGATCAGGAACAGGTGCTCGCGCTCGACGTCGGTCAGCATCAGCGCCCTGGCGACACGGTCGAGCACGTCGGCCGATGGCGCACCGCCCCGCCCCTGCTCCAGCCAGGTGTACCAAGTGACGGAAACATTGGCCCGCTGGGCCACCTCCTCGCGCCGGAGGCCCGGCGTTCGCCGGCGCGCCATCGAGAAACCCAGCGCGGCGGCGTCCATGCGGCAGCGCCGATCGCGCAGGAAGGCGCCAAGCGCGTTATCATTGCGAACCTGGGCGTCCATGTAGCAAGCCCTTATACCGGGATAATGGCGCCATCTTACCCGGATGAAGGGCTGGACGAAAGGAGGACGGAAAACCGGTCGGCGATACGGGCTGATACCCTTCCCGACGGCGGAAAAAGCATCCTATGATTTCACGAATAGTCCTAGTCGAGAATCCGAGATGTTGATCCGTCCCGCCATGGCCGCCGATGCAGAGGAGGCCGCCTCGGTCCTGCGCCGATCCATCTGCGATCTCTGCCTGTCCGATCACAGCGGCGATGCCGAGATACTGGCGCAGTGGCTCGCCAACAAGACCCCGGAGAACGTCCACGCATGGATCGAAGCACCCGACCGCTTCATCGTTGTGGTCGAGGAGAATGGCGCCATCATCGGCGTCGGCGGCGCCTCGCATTCCGGTGAGATCACGCTGAACTACGTGGCGCCGGAGGCGCGCTTCAGAGGCGTGAGCAAGGCGATCCTCAAATCGCTCGAGGCCTATCTCAACCTTCTGGGGTGCCCTGAGATCACGCTGACCAGCACCAGGGCCGCCCGCACCTTCTACATTGCCATGGGCTACGAGGATGCCGGGGCGCAGGACGCCTCAAATGGGCAGGGCGGCCTGCCGATGCGAAAATCGCTTGGGCCGAAGGAAGCCACCTGAGGCCCGCCAGCTCGCTTGCCGCCTCTCCTCGCCAGTGCAATAAATCGATTCCGACCAGCCAACCCGGAGTCGTGCCATGCCTTCCTCCACCACCGCCCTCATCGTCGTCGACGTCCAGAACGACTTCTGCCCCGGCGGCGCGCTGGCGGTCGGCGGCGGCCACGCCATCGTGCCGGTGATCAACGCGCTGGTGCCCCGCTACGAACAGGTGGTGGTCACCCAGGACTGGCATCCCAAGGGGCACGCCTCCTTCGCCTCCGCCCACCATGGCCGCGAACCCTTCGACACCATCGACATGCCCTATGGCACGCAGGTGCTGTGGCCCGACCACTGCGTGCAGGGCACGCCCGGCGCCGACCTGCATCCCGACCTCGAAGTGACCTCCGCCCAGCTCGTCATCCGCAAGGGCTGGCATCAGGGCGTCGACAGCTACTCCGCCTTCCGCGAGGCAGACCGCGAGACGCTGACCGGCCTTGCCGGTTATCTCAGGGAACGCGGCGTCGACGAGGTTCACGTCGTCGGCCTCGCCACCGACTATTGCGT
>JAUVXG010000169.1 GCA_030603685.1 Pleomorphomonas sp. | reverse complement strand
TGACGCGACAGTCTCGTGTCAGCAGCCCGGAAAGGTGAAGAACCTTCAAAAAGAAAAGGCCCGGCGCGGGCCGGGCCTTTCCTCACTTATTGGTCGAAGCCCAAAGCGCTCAGGCGCCCTTGACGACGCTGCGGCCGGCGTACTTGGCCTGGCTGCCCAGCTCTTCCTCGATGCGGATGAGCTGGTTGTACTTGGCGATTCTGTCCGAACGGGCCAGCGAACCGGTCTTGATCTGGCCGCAGTTGGTGGCAACCGCGAGGTCGGCGATCGTGTAGTCTTCCGTCTCGCCCGAGCGGTGGCTCATGACGGCGGTGTAACCGGCCTTGTGAGCGGTCTCGACGGCGTCGAGCGTCTCGGAGAGCGAACCGATCTGGTTGACCTTGACCAGGATCGAGTTGGCCGTGCCGGCCTTGATGCCCTGGACGAGGCGCTTGGTGTTGGTAACGAACAGGTCGTCGCCAACCAGCTGGCACTTGCCGCCGATCTTGTCGGTCAGCTGCTTCCAGCCGGCCCAGTCGTCCTCGGACATGCCGTCTTCGATGGTGATGATCGGATAGTCGGCCACCAGCTTGGCGAGATACTCGACCTGCTCGTCGACCGAGCGGACCTTGCCTTCGCCTTCGTAGTTGTACTTGCCGTCCTTGAAGAACTCGGTCGAGGCGCAGTCGAGGCCGAGGTAGACGTCCTTGCCAGCCTTGAAGCCGGCCTTCTCGATCGAGGCGACGATGAAGTCGAGCGCTTCGACGGCCGAGCCGAGGTTCGGAGCGAAGCCGCCCTCGTCACCGACGTTGGTGTTGTGGCCAGCCTTCTTGAGGCCCGACTTCAGGGTGTGGAACACCTCGGTGCCGATGCGCACGGCGTCGGCGATGGAGTCGGCGCCGACCGGCAGGATCATGAACTCCTGGAAGTCGATCGGGTTGTCGGCATGAACGCCGCCGTTGACGATGTTCATCATCGGAACCGGCAGGATGTGGGCGTTCGGGCCACCGACGTAGCGGTAGAGCGGCAGGCCAGCCGCCTCGGCGGCAGCCTTGGCGACGGCGAGCGACACGCCGAGGATGGCGTTGGCGCCGAGGCGGGCCTTGTTCGGGGTGCCGTCCAGCTCGATCATGGCCTTGTCGATGGCCAGCAGGTCTTCGGCATCCATGCCGGCAACCGCCTTGTAGATCTCGTCGTTGACGGCGGCGACGGCCTTGGTCACGCCCTTGCCGAGATAGCGGGAACCGCCATCGCGCAGCTCGACGGCCTCATGGGCACCGGTGGAGGCGCCCGACGGAACCGCGGCGCGGCCGAAGGAGCCGTCTTCCAGGGTAACGTCGACTTCGACGGTGGGGTTGCCGCGGCTGTCGAAAATCTGGCGACCGACCATATCGATGATGGCTGTCATTGTGCGATGCACTCCCAGTTGGATTGGGGTCGAATTCCTTAGAGAACCCGAGCGTTCTATAGACCGTCAGTGTGACGCTGCAAAGATGCGAACTGGCACGGATGTCAAGATTGTAATTGGTTTAGGTGAACCGTTTGGAGACGGTTCGAATCGACTTGTCCGGCCATGACCAGAAGACCCTTTTCGGGCGAGGATTGGAAGGGGCACCCGCCGGAACCCGGAATGGGCGGGCGGCGAAACGGTGTTCGTTTCCGCTTCACCGTTGAACCCATGGCTCACACCTGAGTTACAACTTTGGTCGCGGCCATCCTGTCTCGGGGCGCATTTTCCTCTCCCTTCGGCGGTGTTTCGCCGATTTTCAGCCGAACTTACAATGGGTTGAAGGCGAACTTTCTTGACCCCGCGGTGCCCTCGGCCATGTTTGCCACTTTCACGGCCTTCGCCGGGCTCGTCTTAACGAAAAGTCGGAGCTCTTCATGGCCAGTCATCGCGTCGTCGTCGTGGGAAGCGGATTCGCCGGGCTGCAGCTCGTGCTCGACCTCAAGGGAGCGCCAGTCGACATCACGCTGATCGACCGCCGCAACCATCACCTGTTCCAGCCCCTGCTTTATCAGGTGGCGACCACGCTTCTGGCCACGTCGGAGATCGCCTGGCCGGTCCGGCGCCTGTTTCGCGACCGGCGGGAGGTGAAGACGATTCTCGGTCACGTCACCGGCGTCGACAGGCAGGCGAAGACCGTGCTGCTGAGGGATGGCACGGCCGTGCCCTACGATACGCTGGTGCTGGCCACCGGCGCCCGCCACGCCTATTTCGGCCACGACGAGTGGGAGGCCTTCGCGCCGGGCCTCAAGACGCTGGAGGACGCCACCACCATTCGGCGGCGGGTGCTGCTGGCCTTCGAACGAGCCGAACTCGAGACCGATCCCGAGAAGCGGCAGGCCCTGCTCACCTTCGCCATCATCGGCGGCGGCCCGACCGGCGTGGAACTCGCCGGCATCATTGCCGAACTGGCCCACCGCACGCTGGTCGACGAGTTCCGGTCGATCGACACGCGCAGCGCCCGCATCCTGCTGATCGAGGCCGGTCCGCGCATTCTTCCGGTGTTCACGCCAGACATGTCCGACTATGGCGCCAAGGCATTGGAGAAGCTTGGCGTCACGGTGCGCACCGGCGTCCCGGTGACCGACATTTCAGCCGAGGGCGTCCGCATCGGCGAGGAGTTCGTACCGGCAAGGACGGTGCTGTGGGCGGCCGGCGTGCAGGCTTCACGCGCCGCCGAGTGGCTCGGCGCACCGGCCGACCGGGCCGGGCGGGCCATCGTCGAGCCGGATCTGACCGTCCCCGGCGCGCCGGATATCTTCGTGATCGGCGACACGGCCTCGGTGACCACGGAAGAGGGAAAGCCGGTACCCGGGGTGGCGCCTGCCGCCAAGCAGCAAGGCGCCCATGTGGCGAAGGTTATCCGCAATCGCCTCGCCGGCAAGCCGGCGCCGGGCCCGTTCGTCTACCGTCACCAGGGCAACCTCGCCACCATCGGCCGCAGCGCCGCCGTTGTCGACTTCGGCTGGATCAAGCTGAAGGGCGCCATCGCCTGGTGGGTCTGGGGCATCGCCCACATCTATTTCCTGATCGGCACCCGCAGCCGTTTCGCCGTGGCCTGGAGCTGGCTGTGGATCTTCATGTCCGGCCAGCACTCGGCCCGCCTCATCACACAGAAGGAAACGCTGAAGGACGAGAACGGCCGCTGAGGCCGTTGAGCCGATCGTCGCGTTCCCACAATGCAAAAGGCGCCCCTTCCGGAGCGCCTTTCCCTAGTTCATCTAGCCTCGAGCGGCTCCGTCACTCGCCGGCGATCGCCCACTCCATGGGCTCGCGGCCTTCGCGCGTCTTCTTGATGCGCTCGGCGACCAGGAAGGCCAGCTCAAGCGCCTGGTCGGCGTTGAGGCGCGGGTCGCAATGGCTGTGGTAGCGATCCGACAGCTGCTCGCCGGAAATGGCGACCGCGCCACCCGTGCATTCGGTGACATCGCGCCCGGTCATCTCGATATGGATGCCACCGGGATGGGTACCCTCGGCGGCGTGCACGTCGAAGAAGGCGCCGACCTCCTTCAGGATACGGTCGAATGGCCGCGTCTTGTAGGAGTTGAGCGTGATGGTGTTGCCATGCATCGGGTCGCAGGACCAGACCACAGTCCGGCCTTCGCGCTGGACAGCCCGGATGAGGCCGGGCAGATGATCTTCCACCTTGTCGGCGCCGTAGCGGGTGATCAGCGTCAGCCGGCCCGGTTCGTTGTCCGGATTGAGCGTGTCGATCAGGGGGATCAACTCGTCCGGCGTCAGCGACGGGCCGCACTTCAGGCCGATCGGGTTCTTGATGCCGCGGCAGTATTCCATATGCGCATGACCCGGCTGGCGCGTGCGGTCACCGATCCAGATCATGTGCCCCGACGTGCCATACCAGTCGCCCGTGGTTGAATCGACGCGGGTCAGCGCCTGCTCATAGCCGAGCAGCAGCGCCTCATGGCTGGTGTAGAAGTCGGTTGTCCGCATTTCGGAGACGGTTTCGGGATGGATGCCGCAGGCCCGCATGAAGGCGAGGCTTTCGGTGATGCGATCGGCATACTCCTGATAGCGCGACGACTGCGTGCCCTTGACGAAACCGAGCGTCCAATTGTGGACGTTGTCCAGGTTGGCATATCCACCGCCCGCGAAGGCGCGCAGCAGGTTCAGCGTCGCCGCCGACTGGCGGTAGGCCATTTCCTGGCGCTGCGGATCGGGCGTGCGTGCATCCGGCGTGAACTCCATGCCGTTGATGATGTCGCCCCGGTAGGACGGCAGTTCGACGCCATCGATGGTCTCGGTCGACTTCGAGCGCGGCTTGGCGAACTGGCCGGCGATGCGGCCGACCTTCACCACCGGCTGGGCGGCGCCATAGGTCAGCACCACCGCCATCTGCAGGAAGACGCGGAAGAAGTCGCGGATGTTGTCGGCGCCGTGCTCGGCGAAGCTTTCGGCACAATCGCCGCCTTGCAGCAGGAAGGCTTCGCCGGCGGCCACCTTGGCGAGCGACTTCTTGAGCTTGCGGGCCTCGCCGGCAAACACCAGCGGGGGATAGCTCGCCAGACGCGCCTCGACAGCGGCGAGCGCCGCCTGATCGGGATAGAACGGCACCTGCTCGACGGGCAAGGCACGCCAGGAATCGGGCTTCCAGGTGGTGGGCATGACGCGACTCTTCTTCTCGATGCGTCGCCCCGCGGAAACCGCCGCGGAGCAGTCCGGATTTGGCGCCTTTTACATGAGGCGCCGGTGAAGCACCACCACTAATGCGCGACGCGCAGTTGGACGGTGCGGAAGGCCGGGCCCCGTTTCACCCGGTCCGGCACCAGGGCCGGAGGCGGACGATCAGGAACCCCAAATGCAAAAAGCCCCGCCTTTCGGCGGGGCTCGTTCTCGCGCTGGGCCTGTCAGTCAGACAGCTGCGGAACCGGCCACGCCGAAGCGGCATGCCACGCATAAAAGCCCATAAAGCCGTAGGAGGTCGGAACCGCGGCCCGCGACAGCGGGGCGATCAAGGATGTCCGAATGTGCCGAGTGCGCAACATGGATATCGTCCGACGGGGCGCTTCCGCAAAACTGCCGAAGCAAGGTTGACGGACAAGAACCATCGCGGGCCGATCACGTCAAGCAAAATCGCGTAGAGTCCGACCAAGGGAGCGTCAGATCAGCGCCAGTTCCCTCAGCGCCCGGCGCATGCCCTCGGGAATATCGCCGTCGATTTCCGACTGCCGGATGTCGGCGGGCGCTTCCTTGTCAACGAGGTAACGCCAGCCCTGGAAGGCGCGACAGGGCTTGTACTCGGTGCGATGCAGCTCCGGGTCGAGCACGATGCCGCACCGCTCGATGCCATCGCCGCCGCGCATCGGCCGCAGCTCCAGAATCCGCTGGCGAACCTGCACGATGCCCTTGATCACCCAGTAAAGCGAGCCGCCGTCGAGGATCTCGTCGACGCGCTTCGGAAACATGCGGGTGACGTGGATGCGCTCATAGGCTTCACCGCGGGCCGCGTGAATCAGCACTTCCTCGCGATACCACTGGTCGAGTTCCTCGACCGTCTCGACGCCGACGCAAAGCTTGATGATGTGAAGCGGCATTCCTGACTTCCAAAACGCGGTGCCCGTTCCGCCTATCATGGTTCTCCATCTCGGGCGATACAAGTGATCGCGAGCGAGGCGACCTCATGCGGGCGACCGATGTCCGAAAGGTCCGGGGCGCGCGAGGTCGACGAAGGCCGCCGCCGCCCTGCCGAAATAGCGCTCCCGGTGCCGGAGGGCGTGAAAACTGCGGCCGGGCAGCGGCGTTTCCACCTGTGCCAGCGTTCCGGCTGTAAGCGCTGCGCCGACGACCATGCGCGATAGAACCGTGACACCACCGCCCGCCTCGACAGCGACGCGGACGGTCTCGTTCGATGGCAGTTCCAGCGCCACGTCGACCTCATCCGCCGACAGGCCATAGTGGGCGAGCGTCTCTTCCAAGGCGACGCGGGTACCCGATCCCTTCTCGCGCAGCACCCATCGAGCCGCCCTGAGGCGATCGCTCATACTGCCGACAGTGGCGAGCCAGGGATCGTCAGGCGCCGCCACCAGAACGAGTTCGTCCTCGAACAGCCTGTCGACGGCGAGACTTGGCTCGTCCACCGGCCCCTCGACGAACCCGACGAGCGCGGCGCCGTCGCGCAAACGCCCGGCGACGAACTCGGTATTGCCGAGCTCCAGCGTCACCCTGATGCCCGGATAGCTCGCCCTGAAAGCCTGGATCACGCGTGGGAGCCAGTAGGTTCCGATGGTCTGACTGGCGGCGATCGCCAGTTCGCCGCGCCGGAAATCGGCAAGATCGGACAGCACGGCTTCTCCGTCGGTGGCGCGGATCAGGATCGCCCTCGCCTCCTCCAGGAACGTGCGACCGGCATCGGTCAACGCGATGCGTCGCCCGATGCGGTCGAACAGCTTGATGGCATACCGACCCTCCAGCGCGGTGATGGCCGCGCTGACCGCCGACTGCGTCAGATGAAGATCGTGCGCGGCCTGGGTGACGTGCTCGCGTTCGGCGACGGCGACGAAGATGCGAAGCTGTTCGAGGGTCATGGAAGGCCGCGTTCGGAAAGGTCAGGTCAGCCTTATCAAGATCAGGCTCAGGCTGGCAATGAAAAGGCTGGCAATGGCGCCGGTCAGGGCCGGCTTCAGGCCCTTTGCCTTCAGTTTGGCGACACTGGTCTCAAGCCCCATGGCGGCGAGCGCCATGGTCAGGAGAAAGGTGCTGACAACGCTGGCTTCCGCCTTCAGCGCCGGGGGTATGCTGATGACGCTGTTGACGGCGACGAGAGCGATGAAGCCGAGCACGAACAGCGGCAACGGGGCCTTCGGCCGCTCCGCCCCCGCGTCGCCAAGCGAGGGCAGGAAAGCGGCCATCGCAAAGACCATCGGCGCCAGGGTCATGACCCGCGTCAGCTTGGCAACGGTGCCGAAATCGCCGGCCTCGCGGCCGACGGCGAATGTCGCCGCCACGACCTGGGCAATCTCGTGGATCGACGAACCGGCCCAGAGACCATAGTCGCGCGCGCTCAGCCCGATGGCACCCTGCAGCAGCGGATAGGCGAACATGGCGATGGAGCCGAACACGGTGACGCAGGCGACCGCGTAGGAGACGTCCTCGTCATGGGCGTCGACGACGGAGTTGGCTGCGGCGACGGCCGAGGCGCCGCAGATCGACGTTCCCGCTGCGATCAGGCGCGTGAGACGCGGATCGGCGCCGATCAGCCGCCCGATGGCCAGCGTGAACAGGAAGGTGGAGGCAACGGCGACGAGAATAACGCCGACGCCACGCAATCCTGTCTCCGCCACCTGCCCGAAGGTGAGCTGCACCCCCAGCAGGATGATGGCGAGCCTGAGCAGCCGGCGCATTGAGAAACCGATGCCCCAGGTGAGAGCCGCATGCGTGCCGACGGTATTCCGGATCAGGATGCCGAGGGCGATCGCAATGATCATGGGGCTGAAATCATGGATGCCGGGAAGCGTCCTCACCCCATAGGCAACACCGGCGATTGCCGCGCAGGCGGCGACACCGGGCAGTGCGCGGACGATGGGGCCGTGCTGGGCGGGGGAGGAAACGGGTTTCGATAACTCGACTGATTGTTGAAACATTTTGCTCTTGCTCGGGCATCCGACGTTATGGACGTCCTATGGCGCAAGAGTTTCACGCAAACCAACGCATTGTCACGCACGAACCGTTCGCTTGAATCGAACGGTTCACGCAAGCTCCCTTGAGAGCGATACACTTTCAGACAGTTTGCGACCCCTTCAGCTGAATCTTCAGCCCCGAACGGATCTAGGTTCGATCCATCGAAACAACCGGATCAGGGGGTAGCCATGAAAGGCTTCTTGATAGGTGTCGCAGTCACGATCCTGGTCATCGCCGCATTCCCCTCGGTCGGCCGATGGGTCACGACGATGCCTTTGAGGACAGCGGCGATGTTCGGCTATTCGGCGCCCTCGCCGGCATCCTGGCAAGGTCCGGGACGAGGTGGCGGCCGCATGGGCGAAGGCCGCGCGCGCAACATGCCCGCCAGCTACTGGGAGTAGCCGAACTCAGGTCGGCTGCTCCTCGCGATCGCTCTTGCTGCCGGGGCCGAGAATGCCGAGATCGTCTTCGGCCTTGACCCGGGCCAGCCGCGCCTCCGCCTCGTCGGCTTCGCGCTGACGCGCCCACATGGTGGCGTAAAGGCCACCCTTGTCGATCAGCTCGGCATGCGAGCCGCGCTCGGCGATGCGCCCCTTTTCCAGCACGATGATCTCGTCGGCATTGACCACCGTCGACAGGCGGTGGGCGATGACCATGGTGGTCCGTCCCTCGGCCACCCGATCGAGCTCGGCCTGGATCTCGCGCTCGGTGTTGGTGTCGAGCGCCGAGGTGGCCTCGTCGAGAATCAGGATCGGCGGCGACTTCAGGATGGTGCGGGCGATGGCGACGCGCTGCTTCTCTCCGCCGGAGAGTTTGAGGCCACGCTCGCCGACCGGCGTGTCGTAACCGCCCGGCAGCCCTTCGACGAAATGGGCGATGCGGGCCTGCCGCGCCGCCTCGCGCACCTCTTCGGGGTCGGCATCCGGCCGGCCGTAGCGGATGTTGTAGAAGATGGTGTCGTTGAACAGCACGGTATCCTGCGGAACCATGCCAATGGCGGCGCGCAGGGATTCCTGCGTCACCTCGCGGACGTCCTGACCGTCGATGGTGATCCGGCCGGACGTGACGTCGTAGAAGCGGAAGAGAAGACGCGACAGGGTTGACTTGCCGGCACCTGAGGGACCAACCACGGCGACGGTCTTGCCGGCCGGAATTTCGAAGCTGATGCCCTTCAGGATCTGGCGATCGGGGTCATAGGCAAACTGCACGTCTTCGAAACGAACCGAGCCGCCTTGCACCTTCAGCTGGGTGGCGTTGGGCGCGTCGACGATCTCGGCCGGCTCGGCCAGAAGGTCGAACATCTGCTCCAGGTCGGTCACGCCCTGCCGGATCTCGCGATACATGAAGCCGATGAAGTTAAGCGGAATGCCGAGCTGCATCAAAAGTGTATTGAGCAGAACGAAGTCGCCGAGGGTCTGTGTGCCGGCCATGACCTCGTGCGCCGACATCACCATGCAAAACGCGACGCCGACGGTGAAGATCACCGCCTGCCCCATGTTGAGCCAGGACAGCGAGTACCAGGTTTCGTTGGCGGCGACCTCGTAGCGCTCCATGGCAACGTCGAAACGGGCCGCTTCCATCTTCTCGTTGCCGAAGTACTTCACCGTCTCGAAGTTCAGGAGGCTGTCGACCGACTTGGTGTTGGCGTCGGTATCGCTGTCATTCATGCGGCGACGAATGGCGATGCGCTTGTCGGAGTAGCGGATCGAGAACCAGACGTAGAGCCAGATGGTGACGCCGATCACCAGCAGATAGCTGAGGCCGAAGTTCACCACGATCACGATTGCCGACAGCCCGAACTCCAGCACCGTCGGCATGGCGTTGAGAATGGTGAAGCGAACGATGGATTCAATGCCCTTGACGCCGCGATCGATGACGCGGGTCAGGCCGCCGGTGCGCCGCTGCAGATGAAAGCGCAGCGACAGGCGGTGCATGTGGGCGAAGGTCAGGTTGGCAAGGCGGCGGACGGCATATTGGCTGACGTTGGAGAACAGCGCATCGCGCAGGTTATTGAAGCCGTTCAGCAGTATGCGGCCAACGTTGTAGGCCACGACCATGGCCACCGGATAGGTGAGCCACATCAGCGTCGGTTCGGGAACGTTCGCCTTCGGCGCCAGCGCGTCGGTAGCGAAGGCGTAGAGATAGGGCACCAGGACGGTGATCACCTTGGCGAGCACAAGAGCCGCCATGGACAGCACGACACGCATCCTGAGATCGGCGCGTCCGTCGGGCCACATGTAGGGCCAAAGCTGGAACAGGGTCGCCAGCAGCGACTTGTCGCCGCTGATCTTGGCCTGGCCGTCGGCGCGGGGATCGACTGAGCTCATGGTCCACCGGAAAAGCGTTGTTCAAAAAACCGCCCGACGCGAACGCGCCGGGCGGCATGCCGTCATTGAGATAGTCTCTTTTTCCACCGCGTACCATGGTTCGAGCGCGCGATGGCGGGAATGTTACTGACCGATTGGCGTCCAGGCGGCGTCGCTCTCCGGGATCACGAACACCTGACCGGGATAGATGAGGTCGGGGTTGTCCACACCGCTGGCGTCGGCGATGCGCTGATATTGGTTGCCGTCGCCGTAGAAGCGCTCCGAGATCGCCTACAGGGTGTCGCCGGATACCACCGTGTAAGTGCGCGCCGGTTCGGGCGCGGGCGGCGGGGGCGCCGGTTCGGGCTC